>JANXUB010000032.1 GCA_025352105.1 Burkholderiales bacterium
CGGCCAGAGACAGGCCGTGTTGGAATTGAACGCGATTCATCGCCATGTTGAAGCCCCAGTCTGCATGCGGCATGCCGCGTTACTGAATATGCATACAGTATACGCTAAGCGCTTGTCTGAGGCACGTAACTAATCAGGTAAAGCGATAAGGCGCTCGACACTGTCCGCGCTCTCACAAGCCTCTTCGACCTTGAAGCCACAGGGCGATCTCGATCAAACCGTAGCCGACAGCCCCGTGCTGCTGAATATTAGAACGATCTATGTTGATCATGCTGTTGTCCAACTGCAATTCGGAAAGCAACGAACCAAAAAGCGCCTTATCTGACCATAGCGATTGGATTTGCTTAAAAACCGGCCCACTAAACTCCGCCTTAGAACGTCGCTGCGCGACTATCGGGGGCAGTCTCGCTCCCATCGCCTCACGCAACAAAGCGCGGCTGATCGGCTGAAGCGGATCTCGCATCTCCCAGTGCAAGCCGGCGCAAAATTCAAGAATTCGGCTGTCGTGAAACGGGTGACGATAATCTAGCTTGGCATTCGCAGCAACACGCTCACTACCCTCCTTGCCGTAAGCAAACCAGCCCGTTCCGAACCGCTCTAGGGTGTCGCGAGCGAAAGGGGGAAGATGTGCAAAGTCTTCGTTTTGCTTCGCATCGAACAATCTCTCCATCAGACTGGTTCGAGTCACAAATTCAGGGTCGAGCCATGCACTGAAGCCGCCAACGCTCCTAGCCCGGACTTTATTTAGTGCTCGCGCAAGCTCAAGGTCAAGAAACTTCCCGACAGAATGAAAATTTAGCATGTGCCTCGCCATCCAGCGAGTGGCATGCAAAACTTTAAAGAGACGTGACTGATCGCTGTAGGCGTTTGATGTCCAGCGAATGCCTGCGCGAAAATGTCCGCTTGTCAAAAGTGCACTGGCCTGTCGCGCATGCCCCTTGAAAAGCTCATCACCCCCATCACCGCCTATGCGAACCGTAACCTGCCGTGCTTGCAGCGCCAGATACAAATTGCGGTGGGTCATGGTCGCCAGATAAGGCGGCTCACCAGTCAGGGCAACCCCTTTAAGCATCGCATCGCTGTTTTCCGCGACGCATGCCACACCCAGATTTTCAACATGTGCGACGCGAGACACCGCCGAGATGTATTCCGATTCGTCGCAGTCGAAACCGGGAAAAAGCTGCGAAACGCTTAAAAGCGCCGGTGCGGGCCACTGCCCACGTCGCTGCAATTCGGCAGACAATACGGTGAGAGAGGAAGAATCCACACCGCCGCTTAAGTCGCAGGCAACTGGCGCGTCTGAACGCGCATGATCGATCAGTACTCGGGTGAGCACGCACAAGAAGTGTTCTACATAGTCAGACTTTTTTTTATACCGAATCGCGGGAATGTCGGTCGGCCACCATCGCTTAATGTGGTGCCGAGCCCGCCGAACATACAAAGTATGCGCCGCAGGTAGCCTTGAAATGTGACGATAAAAGGTGTCGCTCTGCGAAGTCCACTGCTCAACTAAATACTCGCCGATGTACCCCTCGTTAAGCTCTTTGCTTAGTTCGGAAAGCGTCAGTAGCGCAGATAGCCCCGATGCAAACGCGAAACCGCTCGGCAATTGTGCCCAGAGGAAAGGCTTGGTACCAACACGGTCGCGAACGCACAACAGGCTTCCCTCATGTGCATCCCAGACGGCAAAGGCGAAGTCGCCGAGCAGGCGACTCGCGCAATCGACGCCCCACTTCAAAAAAGCCGCCATTACGACAGCGGCATCGGTGGAGATCGATGCCTGAAGCTCAGTTCGCAACTCCAAAATATTGTCGATACGACCGTCAAGTACGAGACAGTACCGTTCGTCACAAGCAAGGAAGGGTTGCTTCTCACGCCTAGATTCGCTACTGGTATGAAGCGCCGCGTGCCCAAACGCCGCATAGTCGCTTGACCATAGAGTCGCCGTATCGGGGCCGCGCCACCGCAAATTAGCAAGCATACGCTGGGCCGAGGGGGCAAGATTTGAGTCTTGCTTTTCCCAACGGACGATGCCGCAGATCGCGCTCAAGCGGGGTGCCGAATGCGAGAAAAATGAGTATCGAGATCACGCACGACGCTAGCTAATCCCTCGCCCGCGTGACTATACGAAAGGGCATAGTGGGGGACATCGACCAAAAGATCCGTTAGCGTGCGTAGCTGGCTGGCCCACTGCTCAGGATCATCGGCTGACAAGAAATACGTCGATCGACCTAGGATTACGAGCGCATCGGCGATTGAAATTGGCACGATCTTCGGCGCTAGTGAATCGCCAGAACGCAAAACGTACGCGGCAGCCACAGGAATAGGCATAGGTGTAGCGGAAGCTTGTGCAGCCAAGCTCGGAACTCGTGCGCGAACGTTCAACTGCCTGCGATGCAGCCGGAATATTTCGCCCAGATGCGGCCACTCCTTCGACATTTTTTCGAACGGTGCGAGCCTCACGCGCGGCACGGGGATACTTGGATGCGCGAGCCAACGATGCCGTCCTTCGTCTCGCGTAAGGCGAACTACATCGTCGCTCAGGAAGCGAAATGATGCCAAAGCAAACGCTGTTGTCAGCGTGGACTTTCCGGCACCAGATTCACCCAAAATCAAAAAAGCCCGACCATCACTCATGATCGCTGCGGCATGCAACATCAGATGGCCTCGAAGTGACAATGTATAGGGTACTACTTGATGCATAAAACACAGGCGCACGGCTTCCGGCTCCACGCGACCTATGTATCGATACGTTACGTGATTCAAACTAGGATTCAGTTCGAAGGTGACGCCATCGTGAAGTTCAAATACGTAATGGTCACCACGTCGGCCAACGCCAACTTTTTCGGGTAGAGGCGGCGAAATCCACTCGACGACGGCACGACGAGAATTTGTATCTCTGGCTCTGCTTCGCGAAAGCATCATTTGCCCGCGAGCATCAAAGTCTTCGTTGCTGCGAGCGAAGCTGTCGGTCGTAGTCGAGAGTTCAGGAAACCGAAGTGAACTTTTGAAGATTATGCCGTGAAGGCGATACCGATATGTTCGTTGAGTACTTGTCATCTACTCTGTTTAACCACTCTTGTTTGATTCGCTTAGGCGAACGTAACGGCCCGCAATATCAGAACTTACAACGGGCACTCCCCCGATCTCTACCCAGGCGTGTGCCTCGAAATTTGCCCAACCGTCCGAGTTTGCGACACCTACGCAGATTCGAGGTGAATACCCCAGTAAACTTAGTAGCCAAAGCCCCGCGATACTTTGCGGTACGCACCTCGTGCGAGGAATGCGCATTGCTGCACGCTCGACAGCGCGACCCCACTGGACTGCGGCAGGCGACGGCGTTGGCGATTTTGACGAAATGCCACGCTTGGCAACATAACGCGTAACCTGCGTATTGGAGGCACACATTACGCAAAATCGTGCTAGAAGTACAAAAAAAAAGGCAACTCCGAATCGGAGCGTCGGGGCTACGAATGTTAAAAACGGATGTGGCGCCATATGATCGATACTGGTTGCTTTAGAGATTTCGTCTACCGACGCCGCACTATGAGATATAGAACATTCGAACAAGTTGACGGACTCGACGTGGGCAAGATCTTGCCAAAAATGACGTGTTTTGTTGCGACGATGTGCAGGGCAACAAGGATTTGGAATGCCTCTCCTTGATGATCAGTTACCCGGTTAGTTTCGAGAGCATAACTAAAATCCTCGACTGGGTGAGGGTGATGTGTTGGATAAGTCTTTTTATGTTTGGTTAGTGCTCACGAGGCTCAACATTATCCTTGTCATTCAATGTGCAACTTTTGCCAAGGGCGCGCAGCCAGCAAGATTGCTTACCTGCGTTGCTTTAGGAAATTAGGTGTCTTTTGATGATTGACCTTCACTGTCACCTACTTCCGGGCATTGACGACGGCTCACAGAAGCTAGAGACTTCCCTTGAAATGGCGCGCATCGCTGTCGACGACGGCATACAAACAATCTACTGCACGCCCCACATCTATCCTGGCCTTTACGAAAACACTGGTCCGGACATTCAGCGCCGCGTTTCGCAGCTGCAGCTTATTCTCGATGACAAAGGAATAGCTCTTGCGCTGTCATATGGCGCCGACGTGCATCTGGTACCCGAGGTTGCCGCTGGACTCGCGAGCGGGCGCATCCCCACACTAGGCGGCAGCCAATATTTGCTGCTCGAGCCCTCGCACAACGTTCGTCCTCCGCGCTTCACTGAGTCCGTCTTCGAACTAATAGGCGCGGGATATGTTCCTGTAATCACGCACCCGGAGCGCCTGACCTGGGTAACAGATCATATGAACGACTTTTACTCATTAGCGCGGAGCGGTGCATGGCTGCAAATCACTGGCGGCGCGCTGCTTGGCAAGTTTGGAAGGCAAGTGCAGAAAATTTCGGAGCGTTTTGTCGGCGATGGCTGGGCCTCTGTTTTGGCTTCCGACGCACACACCACTAACCGTCGCGCGCCAGTGCTTGCGGAAGCAGAACGAAGGGCTGCCCAACTAGTCGGCGCGGTGGAGGCATCGCGCATGGTTCGTGAGCGCCCGCAGGCTGTGCTGGACAACGCTGCCGCAGCTAGCGTGATGCTCCCACTCGCCTTGTCGGCGCAAACTAACCGGAATCAAGGCAAAATAGAGAGTGTTGTTGCTCGTTGGTTCGGGCGGTAGTCGTTCGACTTGGAGGTTATATGACTGTTTTCACCCTTTTTAGGGCTAGTTTGGCGGCGCTTTTTGTGATGCTGGTAACTGCTTTGAGCTCGGCGCAGACAAGCACGCTCACACCGGCCCTATCGATCCCAGCTGAGCCGGTTCCGGGCACATCAGCTCCCGCGCCCGCTCCAAACCCTGCCGCCGAATACAAAATCGGACCATCAGACTTGCTGGAAATCGCGGTTTTTGGGCAACCCGAGCTGGCCCGGACAGTCCGTGTTGATACGCGTGGCCGCATCAGCCTGCCGTTGATTGGCGGCGTCGACGCCGTAGGTCGTACGTCGCAGCAGCTGGAAAGACTCATAGCGGATCGACTGGGCGAAAACTATTTGCAATCTCCACAAGTGTCTGTTTTTATAAAGGAATTTACGTCACTTCGCTTTACCGTGGAGGGTGCGGTCAACAAACCTGGCGTTTTTCCGCTCGTAGGGCAAATGACGCTGTTGCGTGCGCTTGCGACGGCGGGCGGACAGGGCGCACTTAGCGATGTGAGCGAGGTGATGCTGTTCCGCGTCCAGCCGTCTGTCGGCTCAGTGACGCTCAAATACGACGTTGAAAAAATTCGAGCTGGGGACATGCCAGATCCTTTGATCCTGAACGATGATTTGCTGGTTGTAAAGCGTTCGAAGACGCGTGTAGCGTTGAAAGATTCTGTTTTCCGGGACTTGCTAGATGCGATTCCGACTTTCACGCCATTTCGCCCATAATCCGTCCTGAGATGGCTTCGCTACGTTTCGGAGCCAGACGAGACCGCAGGCAAGATTGTGTGCATCGCGCTTACAACGCGACCAAATAGCAGTTTGCATTGCCGTAATCGCAAAATTTCTGCGAAGCGTGCTTTGCGCAAAACCCTATTGCCGCCGTAATTTGATAATTCTAAATACTGACCGGAGACACTTTGACGCCCGCTGACCAGACAATCGCCGAGCCAGGTTCGGCACTGATCGTTCGACCACAAAACGCACTGTCGACGCAGGTTCTCGCATCAAGGCAAGAGGAGTTCGACGATTCGCTGCATTTGCGGGATATTCTTCGGATCATCTACAAGCGCAAATGGTGGATATTAAGTAGCGCTTTGCTCGTGCTCTTTTTGGCTGCGTTTTATACGCTGACGCAAGTACCGACCTATCGAGCCACAACCAGCATTCAAATCGAGCGAAACGCTGCGCGTGTGGTCGACTACAAAGATGGCTCTGCTCAAGGCGAGTATTCTTATGATGAACGCGAGTTTCTAGCGACGCAGTACGAACTGCTGCGCAGCAAGGCCTTGGCGGAGCGCGTGATGGAAACGCTTCGGCTTGACGTTGATAAAAAGCCTGCCGAAGGTCGATCTCTAACTGTAGAGCCGAAGGTCGTCGCGACCGAAACGAACGATATTCTCGGACGAATAGCCACGACTCTGCGAAAACGCAAGGAGCCGTCGGTCACGGACGTGCAGATGCTGGACCGCGAATCAATCTTGGCGAGTTTGCGCGGGGCCATCGCCGTGGAGCCTGTCCGAAATGCCCGCCTTGTTCGCATTCACGCCGAAAACTCAGATCCGCAGCTTGCCACCAAAATGGCCAACACCTGGGCGCAGAGCTACATCAGCACCAATCTGGAGCGGCGTTTCGAGGCATCTTCCTACGCGAAAACATTTCTTGAGCAGCAACTTGCCAAGACCAAAGAAAAACTTGAGGGCTCGGAGCGCGAACTCAACCAGTACACAAGGCAAAAACAAATCGTCAACATCGACGAGAAAACGAATCTGGTCGGACAGAGTCTGAGTGAATTCACGATGGCACTGGCTCGTGCTGAACAAGATCGCATCAAGGCTGAAGCTATCTATAACGAGGTCAAACGGACGATTGGAACGTCGAAAGAAGTGCTGGAAAATAAATCCATCGCTACGTTTAAGGAAAACAAAGCCAAGTTGGAAGCCGAATATCAAGATCAGTTGAAGATATACAAGCCGGGCTTTCCAAAAATGCAGCAACTTCAAGGGCAGATTGAGGAAATCGACCGTCGCATACAGTCGGAAACAAAGATCGTCGCTGCCTCCGTTGAAGGCACTGCGAAGGCCGGTTTCGACGCGACCAAAGCTCAGGAGGCGCAACTTCGAGCCCGTGCCGATGCGGCAAAGCGCTCAGTACTCGATTTGCAGGATCAAGGCATTCGTTACAACATCCTGAAACGGGAAGTCGATACCAATCGCGAAATCTACAGCGGTTTGTTACAGCGCTTCAAAGAGGTCGGCGTTGCTGGCGGCGTAGGCACCAATAACGTCAGCATCGTTGACAAGGCCGATGTCCCGCTCTTCCCGTTCAAGCCCGATCTGATGCGAAATGTGTTGATCGGATTGGTGTTGGGCATCATGGCGGGTCTAGCGCTGGCCTTTGTGCTCGAGTACATGGACGATTCGATCAAATTCTCGGATGAAGTAGAACGCTACACGGGTCTGGCGCTATTGGGCATTATTCCCAAGGTCAAGACGCGCGCTGGCAACGACCCGTACCAGCAGTTCGCCAACGACCCGCGGTCGGCGCTCGCTGAGGCGTACCGGTCGGTGCGAACAGCATTGCAATTCTCAACGTCAAAGGGCGCGCCAAGAACAATCGTGCTCACCAGTTGCTCCAAGAACGAAGGCAAAAGTACCAGCGCCTATGCGCTCTCGATCGCGCTCGCGCAAATGGGAAAGCGCGTATTGCTAGTTGACGGAGACATGCGAAACCCGTCACAGCATCGAATGTTTGGTGTTGATCACAGTCATGGTCTTTCAAATCTGTTGTCGAGTGACATCGATCCGCTTGCTGTCACCAAAACTACCGACTTCCCCAACTTGTACTTCATATCATCGGGACCGCTGCCTCCTAATCCGGCCGAGTTGTTATCGAGCTCAAATTTGACGAGACTATTAAGCCCGGAATCGTCGCACTTCGACCACATCATTATTGATGGCCCGCCCGTGTTGGGCATCGCTGACTCAATCGTTCTCAGTAATCGTGTTGACGCGACGCTCTTCGTGATCGAGAGCGCAAAGACGCGTAAAGCGAGCATTCGCGCCGCGCTCAAACGCCTGCACTTGTCCGGCGTCTACCCACTCGGTGCAGTGCTCACAAAACTCAACTCAGGCATGGGCATCTTCGGATACGACAGCGAGTATTACTACTACGGTGCTGATGCGTCGCCAACAGCGAATAAAGCGTAGAAGGTTGCTGTGTTTTCAGCCGTTGGTCAACTTCCGGAGGATTTGCATCGCTTCATCGCGCAGCCGGAGAGTGTGACGCTGCCGTTCAGCTTCAACGAAGACGAGTTGGGCGCGGCGATCATCCAAATCGCGGCGGGCAAAGCGCCGGTTGATTTAATCGCGCAAGCCGGTGCTACGGATTCATCGTCAACGGACCATTTACGGGCCGCAGCGCAGCGCTTCGTCGCGACAGTGATGCTCAGCAGAACGTCGGATCTGTTTACGGTTTTGGGCGTTTCGCAAACGAGCGCACTCACGGCGTGTCGCGACAACTATCGGCGGCTCATGGCCATGGTTCACCCCGACGCGCGTCCCGTCGGGTTCCCAATTGACGCCGCGATTCGTGTCAATCATGCGTACGCGGTGTTGTCCGATCCCGAACAACGGGAAAACTACAAATCGCAACGTGAAACGTCGCGCGAAAGCGCTTTGCATGTACCTCCATCAGGAGGAAACGTTCAATCCTCCGCGCACGCGCGCCTGGATAGTTCCGTCGGATTCGTGGCACGTGTCGGTGCGCTTTTGTTCCGCGTGCGTGAACGGGGGCTGTTACTTTGGTTGGCACTGCTGCTTATGGTGCCGGTTGGAAGCGCGCTGTATCTGACCTTGTCGGAAAATCCGCATGTTCGATTGGTTGAAGCGCGGTCACAGCTTGGTGCATCAGCGGCTGGTGCCGCACTGGCACCAGCGCAATCGTCCGCGCTAATTGCCCCTACCGCGACCGCCACGCGGGCAGACAAAGCGGAGAAAGAATCGACAGAAGGCGCGCGAAACAATAAGGCACCGGTGCGAGCGCCACTCGGGTCGCAGCGGTCTGATTCACCCGTTGCAATTTCAACAACGCCGACGCCTGCTCTGGCCTTCGAAACATCGCTGTCCATGTCGAAGCTCGCGACGTTGGTGTCTCCCGCAGCCCCTGTTCCGCTCGCATCCCCGACACCGATATCTCCGCAGGCAAAAGGGATCGGTTCGCTGGCACCGACGCCTAGTTTCGCTAGCGCGCAAATTCGTGCAGCTGCCGTAAGCGGAACGGAGGTGACACGCACTTCTCCCGCGTCCGTGGCTCCTGCTGCTCCCTTGCGCGCGGAGGTGCCCGCAGTCGAGCCAACGCAGCCCGCATCCGCTACGGCTGTGCCTACGCGAGCACCGACAACGGAGGCGCGCGGCTCATCTGCGGCTGCGACAAGTGCGCCCCCCGGCGCTCGCCCCCGATCAGTGGACGTTGAACAGGCATTGGCGCGTTTCAGCAGCGCGTATGAAAGCGGTTCTTTGTCGGGATTTGACCAGATTCTCGCGCCCGGTATGCCCGGGCGCAGTCAACTCCTGGCGGACTATGGGCGTGTTTTCCAAGGTACTCGCAACCGCACTATCCGTTTCGTCCAGTTAAAGCATGCCAGCGCGGGTGAGCGGATGGCGACGCGGGGCTATGCGGAGGTTACCACTACGGATCAAGATAACCGCGTGTCCAAGCAACGTGTTTATCTCGAAATTGAAGTTGGCATTGAGCACAGCGTGCCGCGCATCGAGCGAATCTCGAATTACGTCGTCAATTAGTCACGCGACCATGTCCACGTCGGTGATCTCTACGGATGCAAAAAAAAACGGCGGTTCTCGCCTGTCCGCGTTGACGTTCGCGGCTATTGGCCTGGTCACCGCTGTCGTTGGATTGTGGCAGTGGCAGCCACTGCCCAGCGACCCGAAATCGATAAACGTTGGCGCTGCATCACCTCTGGATGCGCGAAGTTACCTGCGGGCGCGACCGTTCGATCCGGTAGCGTATGTTGGTCTTGCGCATGAGCTTTCGACTGGTCAACCAACCACCGTTCAGGCGCACGCACTTGCGCAAGAGGCGCTGCGCGTGGCCGCTCAACTGGCACCGGTTGACCCTATCGTAATTCGTGCAAGGATTGCCGACGCCTACGCCAGAAAGAATCTGCGGTTGGTGATGACCCTGAGCGCGGATCTCGCGGCGTTGTCCCCCGCTGATCGTGCCGATTCGTTCGCCTTGTTGATGACCCTCATGCGGACTCCCGAGTGGCCCGCCTTCTTTTCATCACGATTGTCAAAAGGGTGGCCCGCAGCCAACGCGTTTGTGACTTATGTTTGTGGAAGCGGCGGCAAAACCGATATCTTGCTCCCGCTGGCGACGGCGGTCGCTGCCAAGTTCCCGTTGACAACCAGCACGCTCAACTGTGTGCTGGCAAAAGCTACTGCCGAGAATCAAACACCCAGCGCCTATTGGATTTGGCTGAACGCAGCTCCCAACCTTCCTAAGAAGATTCCGTTTGTGTTCAATGGCGATTTTGAGTCCCCCCTGACTGGGGGGCCTTTTGACTGGACACTGGGCGTGGGCGGTGATTTTCGCGAAGGCTTTACGGTAAATCTGGTTCGCGACGGTATCGCTGGATCAAATAGTAATGCTTACTTGATGGTTCGATTCAATGGAAGAGCTATTAAGTCTTACGTCGCTCAGCAAAATTTGGCGCTCACGCCTGGCAAATACAGCCTTGCTTACCGATCACACGAATCGGGGCTCGCAGCAAACAAGCTGGCTTGGACGATTCGATGCGGCACGGCTCCGGTCACCGGCACCTCCTCCACAACGAACGCTAACCTGCCGCGTGAATCTGACTGGACTGTGCATTACGAAGAGTTCAGCGTGCCTCCCACCTGCTCCGGCCAAGTTATCACGCTGGAAGTGCCCGCTCGTCTCGATACGCTTCAGGGATTGCTTGGGACGGCAAAGTATGATGATGTCATCGTTAAGCGCCTTTAGTCGTTAACAACCGCTGAAATGTGACAACGTAGTGCGGTTGTTCGAGCAACTAGTCACTACACCATTGACTGTCTGCGTAAACCGCCCTACACTACACGTAATTGATCTGATTTGCGCTTAAAGAAAAACCCGAGGACAACACATGAGAATCAAAGAAAAACCCGAGGACAACACATGAGAATCGCTTTAGTTTTGGTGTCTGCCGCATTGGCTACGTCAGTTATTTTTGCCCAAAGCGGCCCATCAGTCGCCGAGTTGAAGAACGTGCAGAGTAATGTTTTGATTGGCGACGCCAATGGAATCACTTCTGCAATCAATGGGCAGAAGATTCCTGGTAATGTGAGCGTTACAACAACTGATGGCGCCAGCGTTGATGTCGTATTTAACAACGGTTGCACGGTTTCACTTAAGCCGAGTCAGAGTCTTAACGTGAATGCCGGTTCGTCTTGTGAAGCGCTGATCGCGTCTGTGCAACCCGTTGTTCCGTCCACGGCGCTGGGTGCCTCAGGAGCTGGTGGTGCGGGTGCCGCTGGTTTGAGCGGAACGACACTTGCTTTGTTAGGTGGCGCTGGTTTGGCCGGTGCGCTCTACGCAAATTGCCATCGCCGCGCCAGTCCGAGCTCTATTTGCCGGTAACGATGCAGTCGACTAAGTCGACTGCCCAGAAAGCCCTAGCGAGTTCGCTGGGGCTTTTTCTTTTTGGGCAGCTAATTGTTGGCGGTAACACTGCGGACGTGATTCTGTTCAACGCGTGCTGGTCAGTCGCAGTTCTGTTAGCGGCGGTTTATCTCGGTTTTATGCAATCGACCGATTTATCGACTCTGGTTCCCAGCCGCTTGCCGAGTGCGTCGTTAACGACTTTGCTGGGCCTCTCATTGCTCAGCGTTTCAGGAATCGTCGGTCTTACGGCGGTAGGCCCTACCGTGTGGCTGACGTTGCCAGGGCACGCCTATTATGCGGATGACGTAGCGACGCTACACGCCGTGGTTGGAGAGGCTTCGCCGCTAGCGATTTCGCTTGACCCAGCCGGAACCGTGCGATCTTTACTTGTTCTTGCCCCCGCGATTGCGATTTTTGTAGCGGTCCGTATGATGCAACGCGACGCTGTATTAGCGCTACTCGGCGTCAGCGTCATTCTCGCCGTCATCCAAGCCAGTCTCGGTATCCTCCAGATCGGATTGGGCACGCCTTCCTGGCTTTCGGCGGATGCCTACGTTGGTGGGAATTTTGCTAAAGGAACGTTTGTCAGCAGGAACAGCTACGCGACGCTGCTTGCTATCCATCTGCCGATCGTGATGATGCGGGCGTCCGGACAATTCACATTTTTTCGAAGCAGCGGTGAGCCATCGGCACTGTCAAACCTGTGGTGGGGCGTGGCAGCAGCACTTATCGCTGCAGCACTCGTCGGCAGCCTGTCGCGCGCTGGATCCACGGCGGGTTTTACTGTTGCGCTGATTACGCTAGCCCTGTGCGGCTCTCGACAACAACGACGCTCCAGACAGGTTGTCTTTGCTGCTGTAGCTCTACTTGCGGTGCTACTTGCATGGCTATCAAACCTCGATCGGTTGCTCGCCTCCATGACGGGAACAGCCATTTCAGACAGCGCGCTTGGGCGACAATGGCTAACGGACACTTCATTCGCAGCGGCCAAATCGTTCTGGCCGCTGGGCGCTGGATTGGGCAGCTACGGAATCGCGATTCAACGATTTCAGACGTCTGATTTTGTCGGATTTATAGAGTACGCACACAACGACTACGCCCAGCTGATTTTTGAAACAGGTGCCGTCGGCGCAGCGGTTCTTGCCGGCTTCGCGCTTGCTACGGTTTCGGTCTTGGTGAATCTATTCAAACACGGCGTCACAGCAACGCGTGTCTCGCCAGCTGCAGGCTGCTTTTTAGGTGCGCTGGCATTCGCTATTCATGCGTGGTTTGACTTTCCAGCGCACATTCCCGGTATCACCATCGCCGCATGCCTGATGTTTGCTGCCAGCGCCAATTTCGCACTCATCAATGTGCGACCTGATGCTTCGCTTTCGCGTGACAAACATACTGGCGGACCGACCACCGTTCGACGCAAACGCAGAGGTGACAGCGAAAGTGAAGATGACGCTACCAGCCCCCTGACTGAGCAGCCAAGCCCCTGGATCACCCAACAGGGCGATTCCAAAAAAACTTAGGCGCCCACATCGGATTTCGTGGTGAGGGCGTCTATTGCGGTTCCTCGCGTTTCGCATAGTTGCTTACGCTGCGAAACATCCCCCGAAAAATATCCACCTCTTCCCGCTCCAGTCGAGTACGGTTGAACAAGCGCTGCAAACGCGGGAAAAGTTTTCTTGGATAGTCCGGCCTGAAGAACCCGATCTGGGTGAGCGTTTCCTTCATGTGCTCATACATTGCGTCGATTTCGGCTTGTGTCGCGAGTTGAAGCTCGGATGCTTTGTATCCGCCCGTTGTGCCTAGTAGGGCCATCGAGGCGACTCTGATCTCGTAGCCTAACACCTGCACGGCACTACCCAAGTTGAGCGATGAGTAGTCCGGGTTGGTCGGCACGTAGGCAAGCGTCTGGCACAGCGCAACCTCCGCGTTGGTCAGTCCACTGGTTTCGCAGCCGAAGACGATTGCGACGACGCCCTGAGAGGTGGTCGAAGCAAGGGTGGTTGCTGCCGTGCGCGCATCCATCACTTCGCCGACGAAATCTCGCCCCCGCGCTGAGCTGCCGACCACGTAGACACAATCCGCAATCGCCTCACTCAAACTGCTGAAAACGCGCGCAGCGTCCAGCACGTCGACCGCTCCAGTTGCACGCACCGTCGCCACTTCGCTCGGGAACTCACGCGGATTGACCAGCCGCAAATCGGTCAAACCCATGGTTTTCATTGCGCGCGCCGCGGCGCCGATGTTGCCGGGATGCGAGGTATGGGAGAGAACGACCGCAACGCGTTGCAGCGGACTAAAATCAGAGAATTCGGTCTGATCCACGCTCACGTTGTTGGCGTCGTTTTGACTCACGCTCTTTCCCACAATTTAGAAGTCTCCTCATGCATCCAATGTTGACCACGGCGGTAAAAGCCGCACGCGAAGCCGCCGAAATCATTCAATTTGGCGCACGCAATCTTGACCGCCTGACCATCGACAGCAAAGGCCCTGGCGACTTTGTGACCGAGATTGATCGCAACGCCGAAGCCGCGATTGTAGATACGCTGCTCGGTGCTTATCCCAATCACGGCATCATCGCCGAAGAAGGCTCAGGCGCAACGCGTGGCAACCCGAACAGCGACTTCATCTGGATCATCGATCCGCTTGATGGCACCACCAATTTTTTGCACGGCATGCCGACGTACTGCGTGTCCATCGCGCTGCAGGAAAAAGGCAAGCTCTCGCAAGGCGTGATTTACGACCCGAATCGCAACGACCTGTTCACCGCTTCGCGCGGGGCTGGCGCGTTCATGAACAACCGCCGTATGCGGGTTTCGAAGACGCTCAAGCTGCGTGACGCGCTGATTGGCACCGGCTTCCCGTTCCGCGACGGTGCCGCGTTTGACGACTATGTGACGCAGCTCAAAAACATGATGCCCAAGACAGCCGGTTTGCGCCGTCCGGGCTCGGCTGCGCTTGATCTGGCGTATGTTGCGGCCGGTTTTTACGATGGCTTCTGGGAGATGAAGCTGAATCAGTGGGACATGGCAGCCGGTGCGCTCATGATTCTTGAAGCGGGCGGCCTCGTGACCGGCATTGACGGTGAAGACAGCTACATGGATTCGGGCTCCATCGTGGCCGGGACGCCGAAGATCTTTGCGGAAATGCTGACGACGTTGCAGAAAAAATAACGGCAGGTCGACGCTCGAAAATCTAACCTGTGGGAGCGGTTCCACCGCGATTCCTACGTGCCAGAGATGATCGCAGTGGAACCGCTCCCACACTTTGTGCTGTCTGTGAAAATTAGTTCATCTTTTCTATGAAATGACCGCTGAACACGGGCTAGATGCCCATAACTACATTTATCGATAAATGGTGCTTTGGCATCCTAGCCCCCGTTCATCGGCGGTTTCACAGAAAAGCTGAATCCCAGAAAAATGGCTCACACCCCCATGATGCTGCAGTACCTGGCGCTCAAAGCTGAGCACCCGGACAAGCTCGTGCTCTACCGCATGGGGGATTTTTACGAGCTGTTTTTTGATGATGCGCGGCGGGCCGCCAAGCTGCTGGACATCACGCTCACGGCGCGCGGCGAATCGGACGGTGCGCCGATTCCGATGGCTGGAGTGCCGTTTCATTCGATTGACGGCTATTTGGCCCGTCTGGTGCGTGCGGGCATCACGGTGGCAATCGTTGAGCAGGTTGGCGTTCCCGGTCTCACCAAGAGCCCTGTAGAGCGCAAGGTAGCCCGTATCGTCACACCGGGTACCGTCACCGACTCCACGCTGGTAGACCCTCGTAAAGAGACGATCCTCGCCGCCGTAACGCTTGACAATGGACGCGCGGGTATCGCGCTGATCAATGCATCGTCGGGGACGCTTGTCCTGCGCGACATGCAGCGCAGTGAACTGGCCGTCTATCTGGCGCGCAAAGACCCCGCCGAGATCGTTTATGCGGAAACCTCGGCCACCGCCCTGCGTGAGTTACTCGGTGACGGTTTCATGCTGCGCGCACGGCCCGACTACGAATTCACACCGACGCGCGCTACCGATGAGCTGACGCAGGCGCTCGGCACCACCACCATTGCCCATCTTGATATCGAGCGTGTTCCGCTCGCGATCAACGCGGTCGGGGCTGGGCTCGCCTTCGTCAGACTGGTGAACGGCGGTACGCGACTACCGGTATCCACGGTTCACGTTGAACGTGGCAGCGAATCGCTGGAAATGGACGCTGCCACGCTGCGCAATCTGGAGATCGCGCAGACGCTTTCCGGCGCAGCGGAACCCACCCTGCTCTCGCTCTTGGATCGCTGCGAAACGGCGGCCGGATCGCGTTTGCTGCATGCGCTCCTGTGTGAGCCGCCGCGCGATCAGGCGCTCGCGCGTTCGCGACACGAAGCGGTCGATGCCCTCGCCCGCGATCAGGCCGTGAATTTCGTCGCGATGCAGGACTTTTTGCGTGGCCTTTCCGACATCGAACGGATCGCCAGCCGCATTGCGATGGCGAGCGTCCGCCCTCGCGAGCTGGCAGGGCTGCGCACGACGCTCGCTACGCTGCCGCGCATTGCTGAAGTGCTGGCAAAGTGTCACAACGAAACGCTCAACCGCCTGAGTGACGCCATCAGCATCGAGCCCGAGTGGCTAACGCTTTTGCAAAGCGCGGTGATGGACGAGCCGGCGCTGGTCGTGCGCGACGGTGGCGTGATTGCGGGCGGTTACAGCGCCGATCTCGATGAACTGCGCGCAATTCAGAATGACAGCAGTACATTTTTGACCGCAATGGAGGCCACCGAGCGGGAGCGCACTGGCATCCCGAATCTGCGCGTCGAATACAACCGCGTCAGCGGTTTCTACATCGAAATTTCGCAGAGCTACACCGGACAGGTGCCGGTCGAATACAAGCGTCGGCAAACGCTCAAAAACGTTGAGCGCTACATCACGCCTGAGCTCAAAGCGTTTGAGGACAAAGCGCTTGCCGCGAATGACCGCGCGCTGGCGATGGAAAAGCGCTTGTTTGACGAATTGCTGCAACTGCTCGCGCCCGCGCTGGACGCCTTCCGCCATGCTGGTGCCGCACTCGCGGAACTCGACGTACTTGCCAATTTTTCGGAGCGCGCCGAAACGCTCAAACTCGCGCGCCCGAATTTCACGCCTCTGCCCTGCCTTGAACTCACCGGCGCGCGGCATCCTGTGATCGAGTCACTGGTTGATCAATTCATTCCGAACGATCTGCGCCTCGACAGCAAACGCGTCTGCGTGATCCTCACTGGCCCCAATATGGGCGGCAAAAGCACCTACATGCGGCAGGCCGCGCTCGCCGTGATCATGGCCTACGCTGGCTGCTTTGTTGCCGCCAATCAGGCGACCATCGGCCCGATTGATCGCCTGCTCACGCGCATCGGCGCGAGCGATGATCTGGCTTCAGGCCGATCCACCTTCATGGTGGAGATGACTGAAGCCGCCGCGATCCTGCAGCGCGCGACGCCAAATTCGCTCGTGATCGTTGACGAAATCGGCCGCGGCACCTCCACGTTTGACGGCCTCGCGCTCGCTACCGCCATCGCGCGACGGCTCATCAACAAAGCACAGAGCTTGACCCTCTTCGCGACCCATTATTTCGAGCTGACCGAGCTCGCGAATGATTTCGCCACCTGCGTGAATCAGCACGTCTCAGTGGTTGAGCACGGTGACAAAGTCGTGTTTCTGCACGAAGTGAAGGCAGGGCCTGCGAGCCGCAGTTACGGGATCGATGTCGCCAAGCTCGCAGGCATGCCAGCTGAGGTCATTCGCGACGCAAGGCGCGAACTGGAGCGGCTGGAGAAAGAGCGCACGCATGGCGCGCCGCAGGTGGATATGTTTGCTTCGGTCAGTGTGCCTGTTGACGCGGCTACCGTCCCGTCGCCATTACTCGCCGAGTTGGCTGCCATGGATGCCGACGATTTGAGCCCGCGCGAGGCACACGCCAAATTGGCCGCGCTGATTGAGGCAGCGCGCAGGGCTTGAGCGGCTACATCCTCCCTCTCCCCCGGTGGGAGAGGTCCGGGGAGAGGGGGACGGTGGCATGAACTCCTGCCTCGACTCTCCGAATCGCGCGCCCCCTCACCCTAACCCTCTTCCTCCGGTGGAGAGGGGATCTGATCACAGAATTAGACCTTCGGGAAATCTTCTGAAATCGCAGCGACCTCACGCTTGGGCACGTCCGCCGCTTTTGCAAAATCCGCCCACTGCGCTACGGCGGCAGACACCTCGCGAATTACTTCGCGAAATCGCGGTACTAAAAAGCGATCTCCAACGGCAAACAAATCGTCTCGTGTGATGCCGCTAAATCGCCCGTTGACCGACATCAGATGCTGATATGTCCATTCGCCTTTGGGGTTGAACGCATGCGTCACATCGTAGGCCGGGGATAACTTCCATTTGCCATTTTTTGGCAGCAGGAACGACAAATTTTTCGTGTGATCGTCGCAGTTCGCGGCGAGCACGTTGAACACCATGCGGCGGAAGCCCTGCTCCCGCGCTTCGGCACCCAACCCAAGCGCGGCAATCGTCTGAAAATACTGGCTGTAGTCGTGGGTGCTGCGCTGTTTGTAATCCAGATGCTGCATGGCGCAGAGCGTCTGCATGTGGACTTTTTCACCGTCCTGTCGGTCAAAGCGGCGTGTCATGAAATGGGCGCGGCCATTCTCTTCGAGCAGGCGACATTCGGCCATGTCGATTCCCGCCGCTTTCGCAAGAGCGAGTACGCACATTCGATGCGCCCGTACGCGCCGCCGGTGCCGAGTTCATTGTCGCGTCCGACGCCATCGAGTTTGACCAGCCAGTAGTCAAATCCCGGCGCGGCGGGTAGCTGACCCGAGCGGATTTCGTTGGTGGCGGAGTTCCACGCGATGACCGCCTTAGCTCGTGCTCCGCCCGCCGACGTGCCCACTTGAATCAGGTTCAAAATCGCGGCTTCGGTCGCACGATCACCCTCAAATTTTCCAGCGAGCGCTTGCCGTGAACTGGTGACAAGCTCGGAGAGTTCGATGGCTGTGGGCTTGGTATGTCGCGGGCCACGCGCCGGACGAAACTCGAGCGCGCCCATACCTCGTGCAGCCATGTAGGCGAGCCTATCCAGCGGCGTGATGGCGTTGCGCTCGACGCCAGCGCGAGCGAGGTAAGTGTCGATCAGCGCGTTGCCGAAATCGCGTCTGGTAAGGCATCGGCCAGCAATGCAGGCAAGCGTTGATAGGTGGCCTCCGGCAAAGCCGGAAATACGTACGTCGGCTGCGCGAGCGGCATCGTGAGTGGTGCCAGCTCAAAGCCGCACGCGCCACGCTGGCGCGTATTCAAACGCGTAGTAGCCGAGTCGTGGCTCCAGCGTCACTGCGCCGACCGTTGTGCCCCAGGCGCGCGCCTCGATGACGTCAACGGCTTTGTACACAGCGATTTACGCGTGAATCGTGGTCACGCTGCGCGGCTTGGAGACGCGCTGGCGTGGCGCAGTTCGACGCGCGGCGGTGAGCATCTGCATTGGGCTCACACTGACCTGCGGCGCCAGTGATTCCAGCCAATCGGTGCTCTCAAGGCAGCGCACAATCTTGATCATTGTCTTCACCGACGAACCCTTGCCCGATTCAAGATTTTTGATGGTACCGGTGCTGACATAGGCACGCTCGGCGAGCACCGCCTGCTCCAAGCCCGCACGGATTCGCATGGCGCGGAATTGCTCACTCAGGAAGCGCTCCCATTCAACCGTTGAGCCGTCGGGCGCGGCGGCGCTTTAACAGCTTATTATGAATTTGGAATTGAACGACCTGTGCTTGGGGGCTAGCGCGAGGCAACCATGAAAATCGTTAAAAGTCGACTTAAGGCAAAAATCAACGTCAGCCCTAATAGGGCAATCGATTGAGCCTAAAGCTGTTCCCGCAGGAATCGCGCGAAATCATGACCGAACTCGGTGTGCTCAAGCCCGAGTTTCACCGTTGCCTCAAGATAGCCAAGCTTCGTACCGCAGTCGTAGCGACGACCCACGGTTTCCACGGCGTAGACGGGCTGATCAGCGATCAGTGAGGCGATGGCATCGGTCAGTTGAATCTCACCGCCTGCACCGCGTTTGATACGTTTCAGATGTTCGAAAATGCGCGCAGGCAACACGTAGCGGCCAATGGCCCCAAACTGCGACGGCGCATCGGCAGGTTTCGGCTTTTCGACAAACCCCGCGAGGCGCATGGCGTCGCCATCCGGGTGCGCAATCGTTTCTGCAATTTTGATCGCGCCGTACCGCGAGATCGACTCCCCTGGCATGTGATTGACACCAATCACAGCCCCGCCGTCGCCGCATAGGCGGCCATACACGTCGCAAAGCTGAGCGGTGGAACCCAGCGCCCCAGGGCCGCTGCTCGTCGGCCTGATGAGCTCATCGGCAAGGATCACCGCGAACGGCTCGTCGCCGACCACCGGCTGCGCGCACCAAACGGCGTGGCCCAGGCCAAGTGCATCGCCTTGCCGTAGAAAAATGCAGTTGATATTCGACGGAACCGCAGCGGCCAGCTCGTCGAGCAGGCTCTGTTTCCCGGCCCGCGCCAGCTCGTTTTCAAGCTCGTAAGCCCGGTCAAAATGGTCCTCAATTGCCCGCTTGTTGCGCCCGGTGATGAAGATCATGTCGGTGATGCCTGCTGCGGCCGCCTCTTCCACTGCGTACTGAATCAGCGGCTTGTCGACCACCGTCAACATCTCTTTCGGCATCGCTTTGGTGGCGGGAAGAAACCGCGTGCCAAGACCGGCGACGGGGAAAACGGCTTTGCGAATGCGGCGGGTAGCGATCATGTTTAGTTTGCGTCCAACAGATTTTTGAGTTGTGATTCGTCGAGCACGGTGACACCCAGCCGGATGGCGTCGTCAAGTTTGCTGCCCGCCTCCGCACCCGCGACGACGTAGTTTGTTTTCTTCGACACCGAGCCTGCGACTTTACCGCCTGCGGCTTCAATCATCGCCTTCGCATCTTCGCGCTTGAGCGTAGGCAAAGTGCCGGTTAGCACGAATGTTTTGCCCGACACGGTGTCGACCAGCGAGACGGGCTCGGCAATCGGCGCGAACATAAAGCCACACGCGAGCAGGCGCTCGACCGCAGTCCGATTTTTCGGATTGGCAAAGAAGTGCTGGATGCTGGCAGCGACAATCGGGCCAACGTCATGCACCTGAAGGAGCGCGTTTTCATCGGCGCTCATCACGGCTTCGATGCTTCGGAAATGCCGCGCCAGGTCCTTCGCCGTCGTCTCGCCCACATGGCGAATGCCAAGCGCAAAAATGAAGCGGTGCAGTTCGGCTTGCCTGACCTTTTTCAATTCGACAATGACCGACGCGGCGGACTTCTCGCCCATGCGATCAAGCCCGGCCAGTTGCTCTTGCGTCAAGACGAACAGGTCTGCCGCCTCATGCACCAGATCGGCATCAACCAATTGCTCGACCAGTTTGTCGCCAAGCCCTTCAACGTTGAGAGCGCGCCGTGCAGCAAAATGCAGCAACATGCCTTTGCGCTGCGCCGGACAAATCATGCCACCGGTGCAACGCGCAATCGCCTCACCCTCGGGGCGTTCCACCGGTGAAGAACACTCAGGACAATTCGACGGCAATTCAAAGGGAACCGCGCCATCCGGTCGACGATCCGGCACAACACGCACCACTTCTGGGATCACGTCGCCCGCACGGCGGACGATCACGGCGTCACCGACGCGAACGTCCTTGCGACGCACTTCATCAAGGTTGTGCAAAGTCGCGTTTGACACCGTCACGCCGCCGACGAACACAGGCTCCAGTCGCGCCACTGGCGTGATCGCACCGGTGCGCCCCACCTGCACTTCGATGGCCAGCACCCGCGTAATTTCCTCATGCGCCGGAAATTTATGCGCCACAGCCCAGCGGGGTTCGCGCGTGACAAAACCCAGCTGCTCCTGCCAGTCACGACGATTAACTTTGTAGACAACGCCGTCGATATCAAAACCCAGCGAATCGCGCTTGGCAGCGATGTCACTGTGAAACTTCGCCAATTCATCAGGGCCAGCAACGGCGCGACGATCCTCGTTGACTGGCAGGCCAAACGCGGCCAGCCCATCCAGCAGCGCAGCTTGCGTCGGCCGCAAATCCCACCCCTGAATTTCACCCAGGCCGTACGCGAAATAGGACAACGGCCGCGCCGCCGCAAGTTTCGGGTCGAGCTGGCGAATGCTGCCCGCCGCACCGTTACGTGGATTGACCAGCGTTGCCAAGCCCGCTGCACGCTGCTTTTCGTTGTACCTGTCAAAGTCGGC
>JANXUB010000044.1 GCA_025352105.1 Burkholderiales bacterium
CGCTTTTTGAGTTCAGGCAATGTCATCTTGCCAATGGTCGCGCAGGTTGCCGCTGACGACCCGGACACCGCTGCGAAGATCGCACAGCCGATCACATTAGTGTGTAGCAGGCGACCGGGAAGGCGCTCAACCCAAGGTGCCAGGCCCTTGAACATGTCTTGCGACAGGCGCGTACGAAACAGGATTTCGCCCATCCAGACAAAGAGCGGCAGTGCGGTCAAAGTCCAGCTGCTGGCGGAGCCCCAAATGGTGACGGCCATCGCATCGCCCGCCGGTCGCGAGGAGAAAAGCTCCATCGCGACCCATGCCACGCCAGAGAGCGTGAGACCAATCCAGACGCCACCTGCGAGGAAACCAAAAAGAACAGCGATCAGCAAAAGTGTGATGAGAATGTCCATGTCGCTAGCTCTCTATTCGTTACGCAGCAGCTCATCGCTACCGTAGGCTTCGCGGGTGCCGCGCAACTCGCTGAAGAATTCGTCAACGAAGGCGATGAACAAAATCAACGTGCCAAGCGCCATTGATATCTGCGGAATCCACAAGGGCGTAGCGTCGTTGCTCGTAGAAATATCGTGGAATTGCCACGACTGCAAACAGAGTTTTCCGCTAAAAAATGCGAGTAAGCCAGCAAGCAACACCGCTACTGCAAGAGAAAATATTTCGAAGCGCCGACGCGCTGCAGGGGCAAGCGCCTGCAGCAGTAGCGTGACGCGAATGTGCTCGCCACGCTTCAATGTGTGAGCAAGCGCGAAGAATCCGGCGCCCGCCATCATGTAACCGGCATAAGCATCCGTGCCGCGAACGTGGAAGCCGAGTTCACGCCCCGCAATGGAAAGCATGACCATGACGAGCAGCGCGACCATGAAGGTTGCTGCGATCCATGCAGCGGAGTCGTAGAGTGTATCTAGCGCCTTGCGCATAGGAGCCTTCGTTGTGATGTTGTTGCGGGCGGGCAGTATCTGCTCACCTGGAGCGTTGGTCGCAAATCGGGTGAACACAGCATGTCCACCCCAGCTCTCCGGAATCTACTTGCGGAACGCGTCGACCACGCCCTGACCCTCAGCCCCCGCACTCTTGATCCATTCAGAAAGCATCGTGTCGCCCACCTTTTTCATATCAGTGGCCAGTTGAGCGCTTGGTTTATGCACGGTCAGACCATTTTTCTTGAGCGTCTCAAGCGAGTCAGAGTTGGTCTTTTTCGACATATCCCAACCGCGCTTTTCGGCCTCTGCTCCTGCTTTCAAGAGTGCATCCTGTGTCGGCTTGTCGAGTGCATCAAATGCCTTTTTGTTAATCAGCACGGTGTTTTTTGGCAGCCAGGCTTGTGTGTCGTACCAGTTTTTGATGTGCTCATAGGTTTTGCTATCAACGCCGGTTGAACCCGAACTCATGTAGCTCTCTACGACACCCGTGGCCAGCGCCTGAGATAGCTCGGCAGCTTGCACCGTCACCGGCTGCGCGCCCACCAGTTCAGCGATCCGGGCGGTTGCCGGACTATATGCACGCCACTTGCTGCCTTTCAAATCAGCGGCGCTGGCAATAGGCTTCTTCGAATAAATACCTTGTGGCGGCCACGGCACCGAGTAGAGGCTCATCATGCCTTGCTCGGCGAGCTTTTTATCCATCACCGGACGTTGTGCCGAGTAGAGTTTCGCTGAGCTTTCGTAGCTGTCCGCCAAAAACGGGATCCCGTCAGCACCGAAGATCGGCCATTCATTCTGGTAATTCACGAGCAGGATTTCGCCCATCTGGGCGCCACCGGTTTGAACAGCGCGCTTAATTTCCGGCGCCTTGAAGAGCGCAGCATTCGAGTGAATGGTGATCTTGAGTTTGCCGACAGTCGCCTTGTCGACATCCGCAGCAAACTGTGTCAGATTTTGCGTGTGGAAATTACCCGGTGGGTAGGCAGATGCCAAATCCCATTTGGTTTGTGCCATGCTGTTCGCAGCGATCAAAGCTGAGGCTAGTGCCAGTGCCTGAAAAGTCAGTTTCATTGAAGTTCTCCAAAGTTAGCCAAGGTGGTCGTTAGCAGCGGCGTCATCAGCGCCACAATTCGCCAATTTTCAGCAATCGCACCGATTCTTGATAAATTGCGTATCGTTCAATAGTAGTGTTTTGATCATCCCTTTGCCCGCAACAATTCCACCGCCGCTCGGCATCATCATGCTGGATACGCAATTTCTGCGCCCGTTGGGGGATGTTGGAAATCCTGACTCGTGGCCGTTTCCCGTCATCATCGAGCGCGTTGACGGAGCATTCGCACGACCCGTGGTTTCGGGAACCTACACTGGGTTTGAGTCGTTTATCGAAGCCGGGCGGCGGCTAGTCGAGCGCGGTGCGTGTGCAGTCACGACGACATGCGGGTTTCTGGTGCGGCATCAACGGGCGCTAGAAACAGAGCTCGCGGTTCCGGTGCGCACATCGACGCTATTGAGCTACGGCGAGCTTCAGCAAAAGCTGGGCGCATCTCGCCGGGTGGCGATTCTGACTATCGACAAAGCAGCGCTTGACGCCACGGTACGCGCGGCGGCGAGCATTGCGGACGACGTGCTGATATTTGATCTGCCCAGTGAATCGCACTTTCGCCGCGCTATCCTGGACGCTGAGTTTGCACTCAACCCACAGATCGCTGAGGAAGAATCGGTGAGTCTTGCGCTGTCGGCACAGCAAGCTCACCCGGACATCGGGCTATGGCTGTTTGAGTGCGCCAATATGCCACCTTATGCCGGTGCAGTGGCCGCCGCAACCGGGTTGGCGGTTTACGATGCGCTCAGTATGGGTAACGCGCTCTATCGGTCGACGCAACCATGACCAGTCCGAACGCCGAATTAATCGACCGATTCTGCGATCAGCTGTGGCTTTCTGACGGGTTGTCGCCCGCAACGCTGGCGAGTTATCGTCAAGACATGGTGCGCTTTGACGTCTGGTGCATCGGTGAACACATCGCCCTGAGCAGGGTCACCCGCAGCGACGTCGAGCGCTATCTGGCGCTTCAGTTCGCTGAAAAAGCCCGACCCAGCTCGGTCAGTCGGCGGCTTTCAACGCTCAAGCGCTTTTACCGCTGGCAAGTGGAAACTGGCGCGTTCAGCGCCAATCCTTGCGAACTGATCGACGCGCCACGATCAGCCCGATATCTGCCAAAAAACTTGTCAGAGGCACAAGTCGACAGCCTCCTCGCAGCACCCGACACAGCGACACCGCTCGGCGAGCGAGATCGCGCAATGCTGGAAGTGCTGTACGCAACCGGCTTGCGCGTCAGCGAGTTGGTAACGCTCAAACTGATCCAGTTGAATCTGGAGCGGGGCGTGGTGAAAGTGATGGGCAAGGGCTCCAAGGAACGCCTTGTTCCCATGGGGGAACTCGCAGTGGCCTGGATCAAACGATACGTCTCCGGTGCACGCGCGTTCTGGCTCCCGCCGCCGCGAACCAACGACTATGTTTTCCTGACTGCTCGCGGTGAGCCAATGACGCGTCAGACGTTTTGGCACATCATCAAACGCAACGCGGTTCTGGCGAACATCAATACCGATTCGCTGTCGCCGCACACACTTCGCCATGCATTTGCTACGCATTTACTCAATCACGGAGCGGACTTGCGCGTCGTGCAAATGCTGCTCGGTCATAGCGACATCACGACAACCCAGATTTACACTCACGTTGCGCGAGAGCGATTGAAGCTCATTCATCGGGACAACCATCCGCGCGGCAAGTAGGATCATGGCGAAAACTGACGACTACCAAATCACCCAGGCGATTCGGGTGCTGCGCGAGAACAAAGTGAGCTTTACGGCGCATCTGTACGACTATGTCGAGCGCGGCGGCACCGAACATTCTGCGGCAATGCTTGGCGTAGACGAGCACTGCGTGATCAAGACCATCGTGCTTGAGGATGAACAGAAGCAGCCGCTGATTTGTCTGCAACATGGCGACAGTGAGGTGTCGACCAAAAATCTCGCACGGGCACGAGGCTGCAAGAGCATTGGCCCGTGTTCGCCAGAAACGGCGAATCGGCACACAGGCTATATGGTGGGCGGCACGTCGCCGTTCGGAACGCGAAAATCGCTGCCCGTTTATTTGCAGCGCAGCATTGCGGAGTTGCCGATGATTTACATCAATGGCGGCAAGCGCGGCTTCCTCGTTGGGGTGACGCCGGGCGAGCTTCAGCGCGTGCTGAAGCCGATTCTGGTCGATGCGGCGGCGTGATCGTCGCAACGTTTAGTACATTATGCAGATGTCATCGCCGCGCGCCTCACCCAGCCCCAAAACGAAAGTACCTCCGCTGCGCCCATGGCAGTTTGCTGGCGGCAGCGACGTTGGACGTGAACGCGCGCACAACGAGGACGCAATCCTGGTTGACGCCGAGCGCAAACTCGTCGTCCTTGCCGATGGTATGGGTGGGTATCAAGCGGGAGAAGTCGCCAGCCAACTGGCGGTCGATGTTGTGCGAGAAGACTCGTCTGACTCAAGCCTCACTGAAACGGATCTTGGCCGCATCGACCCCGAGACTGGCATCTCGGTCGCGATGCGACAACTGCGCGGTGCGATTGAGAAAGCGAACAACCGCATTTGCAGCGTAGCGCGGGGGCGAGAAGAGTTGAACGGCATGGGCACCACCATCGTCGCAGCCCGCTTTTATGATGGCCGTATCGGCGTCGCACACGTGGGTGATTCGCGCTGCTACCGATTGCGTGAAAACGCGCTCGAACAACTGACGCGCGATCATTCCTACGTTCAGGATCAGCTCGAAAAAGGCCTGATTTCTGAGGAAGAAGCGAAGCACTCGCAACAAAAAAATCTGATCACCCGCGCCCTGGGTATCGACGCCATCGCGGAGGCCGACGTTCAGGAGTTTCGCACGCGGCCAGGTGATGTTTATTTGCTCTGCTCGGACGGCCTGTCAGACCTGGTCGACGATGAAACCATCGAACGTCAACTGGGTGCCAACCCCAACCCGCCTGAGCGAATCAAAGTGCTGATAGACACCGCTAACGCCAACGGCGGACGCGACAATATTTCAGTGATTGTTGTAGTCGTGGGCGACCCGCCTGTAGCCGATCAGTGGTGGCAAAAATTCCTGAAAACGCCCGCGGCAAAATAGCTGATCACCATGGCAAAACTTTTTTGGCTACAACCTGATGCCTCGATCATTGAGTTTCCGCTCAAGGCCGAGCAAAACCTCATCGGGCGCACCAGTCGATGCGATGTGCGCATCAAGCATCCCGGCATCAGCGCCGAGCACGCGGTCATTCGGGTGCTACCCGGCTCGGCGACGGTAGAGGATCTGGGCAGCACCAATGGCACCCGCGTTAACGGCAAAAAAATTGAACTGCATACGCTTCGTCATGGCGATCAGATCGGCGTCGGTCGCGAGCGATTGATGTACTTCGCCGAGTTGGACGAGGCCGCTAAATTCATGCAGCCGGAATCGATTGAGCCTTTCGCACTGCCCGCGGCAGGTGGCGAGCAGGTCAATACCGGATCTGTGGTGCAGGCCGCCAAGCCAGCCCCGTCGAAAGACAGTGCTGCGACCGACATACGCGTGCCACCACCGGCCGCCCGATCAGCCGCAATAACAAACCCAGGTAGCGGTCTGTTGCTCGATCTTGATCCCGCGCTTCTTGCCGCCCTGCCAACTGGGGCGTCGCTGGTCAAATCGACCGCAGCGGCAAGAGCAAATCCGGCTGTCGCGATTGACACTCCGCCCGCTGCTGTCGTTGCTGCCAGAAAACCTCTCGCAGCACCCGGGATTGTTGATTCGCCAGCATCTCTGGGTCAACAGCTCTCGGCCAGTGTCGCCGTACTAACCGGCGTTGCTTCCGGCAAACGATATCCGTTGAATCAGCCGTCGGTGACGCTTGGCAAAGAAGGCAAACAGGTCGTCGAATTTCTTCATACGAGCCCAACGCGCTGGCAAATCCGGCAGCGCGAGGGTGTGACCCCTGCCTACATCAACGGCGACGCTCTCACCGGCACATATGACCTCGCAGCAGGTGACGTAATTGAGTTGACGGGCGTGCGATTGCGCTTCGAGATCACGCTGACGCGCTAGGCCCGAATTTGAAAATCATATGGGGGGCTTGTGTCCCTCCTTTGCCACGCTTAGGCCGCGTCGGTGGAGCGGACATTTGACAGGTGCTGCTCTATTCTTGATTTGATCGCGGCATTCGGTGCCATCGCACAGACATAAAAAAAGGGCCGGTGAACCGGCCCTTTTTTATTGCGTGAGCAGCAGCTGAAACTACTTTCCAGGCGCTTTCTCGGGCGCTTTTTCTGTGGTTGCTGCAGGCGGTGCCACGTCGTGCTTTTCGCCACCGATATCAATGTCCCCGCCCTTGGAGAGCATCCAGAGGGCGAGTGCGGCAAACACTAGAAATCCTACAGCTATTTTCCACATGATCGGTCCTTAGTCCTTTGCGTAGATGTCGACGTCTTTCGTTTCGCGAACGAAGAGCATGCCGATGATGAAGGTCATACCCGCGATGATGATCGGATACCAGAGACCGCTGTAAATGTTGCCTTGCGCCGCCACGATGGAGAAGGAGATGGCTGGCAAAAAACCACCGAACCAACCGTTACCGATGTGATAGGGCAAGCTCATCGACGTATACCGAATGCGTGTCGGGAACATCTCTACCAGCATCGCGGCGATCGGGCCGTACACCATCGTGACATAGATCACCATGATCGTCAGAATTAACACGATCATGAGCCAGTTCGACGACAGCGCAGGTATCGGATCGGCCTTCGCTGGGTAGCCGGCGGCGGTCAGTGCCTCACGGACCTCTTTTTCGAAGCGAACTTTATCGTCCTTGGCAGTCGGCGCTTTCGCGTCGTAACCAACGACGGATTTGTCGCCGACTTTCACTGTTGCAACAGAACCCGCCGGACCATCAACCTTGTCGTAGTTCACGCCAGCATTGGCAAGGAACACACGGCTCAAGTCGCACGCACTGGTGAACACTTTAGTACCCGTCAGATTCAAGATCAGGTTGCAATCGGAAGCAGGAGCCACCACCGTAATCGGGGACTTCTGAATCGCAGCTTGCAGCTTGGGATTGGCGTACGTAGTCAACGCGTTGAACAACGGGAAGAAGGTCAACGCAGCAATTGCGCAACCCGCCATGATGATTGGTTTGCGACCGATTTTGTCCGACAGCGTGCCGAAAAAGATGAAGAACGGTGTACCGAGAATCAGTGAGACGGCAATCAAAATATTGGCCGTAGCTGGCTCAACTTTAAGGAAAGTTTGCAGGAAAAATAGCGAGTAGAACTGCCCTGTGTACCAGACGACAGCCTGACCGGCGGTAAGCCCGAAAAGCGCGAGCAGTACGATCTTTCCGTTTTTCCATTGACCAAAGGATTCAGACAAGGGAGCCTTGGAAGTTTTACCTTCGGACTTCATTTTCTCAAAGGCAGGCGATTCTTTAAGCTGCAATCGAATCCACACCGAGATGATCAGCAGAATGCCCGATACGGCATACGGAATACGCCAGCCCCACTCGGCGAACTCTTTTTCGCCCAAGGAGGTGCGTGTTCCAAGAATCACCATCAGCGCAAGCATCAAGCCGACCGTCGCTGTCGTTTGAATCCACGCGGTGTAGGCGCCGCGCTTGCCCATTGGCGCATGCTCGGCAACATAAGTCGCCGCGCCGCCGTATTCGCCGCCCAGAGCCAAGCCCTGCAAAAGCCTCAAACCAATCAAAACGATCGGTGCCGCGATGCCCCAGCTCGCATAATTTGGCAGAAAGGCGACCAGAAATGTCGACAGGCCCATGATCAAAATGGTGACGAGGAACGTGTATTTACGTCCGACCAAATCGCCGAGGCGACCGAACACCAGCGCACCCAACGGCCGCACCGCGAAACCAGCGGCGAACGCCAACAACGTGAAAATGTCGCGCGTTGCAGGGTCAAGTTTCGTGAAGAAATTGGCACCGATAATGGCGGCCATCACGCCAAACAAATAGAAGTCGTACCACTCGAAAATAGTGCCGAGTGACGAAGCAAAGATGACTTTCTTTTCTTCAGCACTCATCGGACGCGGGGATGCGTTCGCGCTGCCGTCGAAGCGGGCGTTTGCAGTTGACATGTTTGATCCTCGTTAGTTGATGCGGTCAACCCTCCAGCCAACCTACATTACCCTGCACGTTATGCGGTGGCGCTTACGCTCTTCTGACGTTTTTCTGACGCGAAACTGACAATAAACCTTGCGCCGCCCAGCGGTGCGCGTTCGACACCGACCGCAGCTCCGTGCGCTTCGGCCACTTCACGCACGATGGCCAGGCCCAGCCCAGTGCCACCAATCGGCGCGCCCGTTTCAGCATCGGTCTGCGGCAGACGCGCGAACGGCGCAAAGATTCGACCCTGCTCGGAGAGCGGCACGCCAGGCCCCGAGTCGTCAACGAGGATTGCTGCCGGATCGGCCCCGACGGTGAGGATCACGGTGCCGCGACGTGGCGTGTATTTGAATGCGTTGTCGAGCAGGTTGCGAATCAGCTCACCGAGCAACGTCGGGTCGCCGGTCACCGTTACGGCTGCTTGCGCGCCTTCCAGCGAAAACTCAATTTCCCGATCAAGCGCGTGCGGTATCACGTCATGGGCAACCGTCTCGCAGAGCGCGCGCAAATCAACCGCAACGCTAACACTGGTGGTGCCCGCGCTTTCCGCGCGAACGAGCGTCAAGAGCTGTGCGGCAAGATGGCTCACGCGCTCCCCGGTGGCAACCAGACGGTCCATCGATTGATTGCGCTCCAAGCCGTCGGGCATGCGCGCAGCAAGCTCGCTTAATGTCCGCAGCGCGGCAACCGGCGTGCGCAGTTGATGCGCGGCGTTGGCGATGAAACGCTTCTGCGCGTTGATCGACGTTTGCAATCGCTGCATCAGCGAATTGACCGAGGCGATGAGCGGCGCGATTTCCTCAGGCGCAAGCTGCGCGGGCAGGGGAC
>JANXUB010000058.1 GCA_025352105.1 Burkholderiales bacterium
CAATTCCTCGGTGGGCATGACCTCCGAGCTGGCGTTTTTGACTGGGAAGTGCGTGCGATCACCGACGTGTTGACCGCCGCGAATCATCACCACGTTCACGGCGATCATGCCGCTCTCATGCACGAGCGCGAGCACGTCCACATCGCGCTCAGACACGCTGGAGACGAACTGTTTGCTGACCAGGCGATTGAGCCGCGCGATTTTGTCGCGGGTTCGCGCAGCCTTTTCAAACTCAAGATTCGTCGCGGCGGTTTCCATCTGAGTTTGCAAATCGCTCACCACTTCGGACTGCTGTCCACGCAAAAACATCGACGCGTTTTTTACATCGGCGGCGTAGTCTGCCTCGCTGATTTGCTTGACGCAGGGCGCCGTGCAGCGCCCGATTTGCGCGAGCATGCAGGGGCGTGAGCGGTGTGCGAAAACGGTGTTTTCACATACGCGCAACTGAAACACTTTTTGTAGCGTTTGAATGCCTTCGCGCACACTCCACGCGCTTGGGAAGGGCCCGAAATATTGATGCTTTTTGTCCGGCTTGCCGCGAAAAAATCGAAGCTGGGGATAGGCATCGCCACTGAGGCAAAGGTAGGGGTAGCTCTTGTCATCGCGGAAGACGACGTTGTACTTCGGCTCCAGCGTTTTGATGAGATTGTTCTCAAGCAGCAGCGCCTCGGACTCCGAGCGCGTCACCGTCGTGTCGATCCGCTCCACCTGCGACACCATCATCGCGATGCGCGCGCTGTGGTCGTTCTTGACGAAGTACGAGGACACGCGGCTCTTCAAATTCTTCGCCTTGCCGACGTAGAGCACCACGTCCTCCGGCCCGATCATGCGGTAAACGCCGGGACGAAGCGGAAGCGATTTGAGGGTGTCTTCGATGCTGGCGGTCATGGGGCGCAGCGGGGAAGTTGGGGTATTGGCTTTTCGCTGTAGCCCTTATTTGATTGGGGCTTACGGCTTGAAATATCTGAAGTCGACTTTATGAATAAATAGCGTTTATCCCATTCGCAGTGGGGATTCGACAAAAAAGCTGACGAATATAATTTCTGTATTGAACTGAACATCGTGCCGAGATTTTAGAGTCGCGCTTCGGGTTCCCTCTCCCGCATCGCGCAGCGACAAACTTGTCGCGTTGCGCTCCGGGGCGGAGGGTGAGGGCCGTGGCTTAGCAACACCAAGTGTGCATTACAGTGCAGCGTCAATGCTGACTCATGCGCGATGATGGTTTTGCTCACCAACCGCCCTCACCCCAACCCTCTCCTGCGCAGTGGGAGAGGGGGTCAAACCTACAACCGCCGTCCAGCCACTTTCTTCCGCATGCGTTCCCACTTGCGCGACAGACTCGGCTCGGGCTCCGGCTTCCAGCGATCCAGAATTTCGATTAGGCCGGGACGGTCATTGCATGGCAAGACCACGTCGCAGCCACCCTGCGCTGCGGCTTCGCAACGAGCCGTTAAATCACCGACCGCGTGCGCCGCCACCATGCCCAAATCATCGGTAAAGATCACGCCCTTGAAGTGCAGTTTGTGACGCAATATTTCCTGCAACCAGTACGGCGAAAAACCCGCGAGTTGCGGATCAATGTTCGGGAAGATGAGATGCGCGGCCATGATGCCGTCGATGCCTGCGGCGACGAGTTCGCGGAAGGGGATGAGGTCAGCCGCCAGCACCGTTTCAAAATCGCGGTCATCGGTCGGGCGTTCCCAATGCGTATCGCCCTTGACATAGCCGTGGCCGGGGAAGTGTTTGCCAACTGCGGCCATGCCTTCCGCACGCAGGCCCTGCACGACGGCTGTGGCCAGCGCTGCGGCGGCTCCGGGGTCGCGATGGAAGGCGCGATGACCGATCACGGTGGATTCGCCGTAGTCAAGATCAAGCACCGGCGCGAAAGTAAAGTCGATGCCGACCTCGCCCAGCTCATGGCCAATGGTGAAACCGATTTCAAAGGCTCGCGAACGAGCCGACGGCGGATGCGTCGTCCACAAATCGCCCAGCGAGCACATCGGCTGAATTTCTGTGAAACCTTCGCGGAACCGCTGCACGCGGCCGCCTTCGTGATCGACGGCGATGAGTAACTGCGGCTCACGCAGTGACTTGATCTCTTTTGACAACGCGGCGAGTTGCGTTTTGTCGGTGAAGTTTCTCGCAAAATAAATTACGCCGCCAATGAGCGGATGACACAGAACGTCGCGATCTTCAGCAGTGAGTTCCACGCCTTCAATCGACGTCATGATGGGTCCGAGAGGGAGTCTTGTTCCAGTTGCGGATTTACGTGGCACGCGTTGGCTCCTTGTTAGTGGATAGAGTATTTTTCAAACTCATTTTTCAAATACCGCAAAAGCAATGGCGTGTTCGCGCTCATCAGAAATGCTGAGATGGGTTTGGATGACGCCCATCGATTTCAGATGGGCCTGCACGACAGTTGAGAGATCAAAAAATGGCCGTCCGAGCGCGTCATGCCCGACACCGATGCCAGCGAGCGTCAGCGGCACCAGTATGCCCGTTCCAGCGGCTTTTCCGAACGCCTCTTTGGCGGCCCACCGCTTCGCGAGCCAGGGGCCGGGCACTTTGACCGCTTCGAACTCGGCAAGCTCGGCTTCGCTCAACAATTGCCTTGTGAACGCCGCGCCCTGACGCGCATAGGTGTCGCCAATGCGCGCGATGGACACAATGTCGGTGCCGATACCGACGATCATGCTTTTTCCCGCAGTGTTGCCCCAGGCTTGCGCGCTGGCCTGACAGGCTTCACGTCAAGCCGCTCGGCCAGCATCCTCAGATCGTGCATCACGTCGGAGGTTTTCACCTTGCGTTGCTCAAGATGAAAATTGATGATCGTGCGAACGAAGTCGCGCGCCTCGGCGGCGACTGCTGAATTTTCAAAGCGTCCACGGCCGAGCGCCAACAACGCTTCGCCGCGGACGACCGGGCCGAATCCCCTGCCGGCTTCGGTCGGCCCGGAAAGCGGGTCGTAGCGATACAGCGTCTCGGCCACGAGCGGCTTTTCGGTGCTCACGTCACACACGAGCTGAAGGCCGTATCCCATTTCTGCAAGCAGGCTGGTTTCGAATTCACGAAGAATTGCGCTGTGCTCATCGCTTTCGGCGAGCGTCAATAGCGCAGCGGCGTAGCTCTCGAAAAGCTCAGGATGCGGATCTTCGCGCGGCAATAGCTTGATGAGCAGTTCGTTCAGATACATGCCACACATCAGCGCCTGCCCCGTCAGCCACGGCTGGCCGGGCAGCCACTGCGCTTGGGTCAGCGTTTTCACTTCACCACGGCCACTAAAAATCACCTCAACAGGCTGCAACGACAGCAGCGCGCCACGAATGTTTGATGCGGGACGCTTTGCACCTTTTGCCACCGCTGCCATGCGCCCACTGTCAACCGTGAAGAGATCGACAATCAGGCTCGACTCTTTGTACGCATAGCTATGCAGTACGAAGGCGCGTTGAGGGGTGGACTTTTTGGCTTGAACGGCCACAAGATATCTATGAGTAACGAACGGCTCGATTGTAGGAGGGGTTCCACCCCGACCTTAGCCCCTCAAATTCCGCCGGCCATCGCGGTGGAAACGCTCCCACAGCACTTCACGTTATGCCCAAATCCCGCAGCACAATCGCGTTCTCCGCCCAGCCGCTCTTGACCTTGACGAAAAGCTCAAGATACACGGGGCCATTGAACAGCTTCTGCATGTCCATACGGGCCTCGGTTCCGATGCGTTTCAAGAGCTCGCCCCCTGCGCCAATGATGATGGGCTTCTGCGAATCTTTATCGACGAGAATCGCAGCGAAAATGCGGCGCAGATTGCCTTCCTGCTCAAACTTGTCGATCATGACAGCGGCGCGATACGGCAACTCGTCGCCGGTCAGGCGAAAGATCTTTTCGCGAATGATTTCGGCGGCCATGTAGCGCTCAGGCTTGTCGGTCAAATCGTCCGCGTCATACATCGGCTCTGCCACAGGCAAGAGTTTTTCGATCTCGGCAAGCAGTTCGCTGGTTTGTGTGCCTTTGCTGGCGGCAACGGGTACGACAGACGCGAAATTTCGGGCAGCGGATAACTCGGTGACTGCCGCGATCAGCTCGCTACGATCCTTGATCAAGTCCACCTTGTTCGGCACGGCGATGATCGGCACCGTGTCGGGGATCAGTTCGAGCACGGCACGATCAGCCGCCGACAGATGGGTGGCATCCCACAGCCAGAGCACGACGTCCACTTCGGTCAAAGTGCGACGAACACTGCCGTTGAGGCGCTTGTTCATCTCGCCGCCGTGCTTGGTTTGAAAACCGGGTGTATCGACGAATACAAATTGCGCGGCCTCGGTCGTCAGTATGCCGCGTAACGGCAAACGCGTGGTCTGCGCCTTGCGAGACGTAATGGAAACTTTTTCGCCCACCAGACGATTGAGCAACGTTGATTTGCCGACGTTAGGTTTGCCGACTACAGCGATCTGGCCGCAACGAAATCCGGGGGGCGTAGCTTTTTCACTCATGCGGTCACGCCTAGTTTATTGAGCACTGCGTTCGCCGCCTGCTGTTCGGCTGCACGACGAGATGAGCCTTTGCCGACGGCTTCCTGATCGACCTGAGGCACGCTGCAACGCACGGTAAATATTTGGGCATGCGCTTCACCGTCAACCCGATCAACCGTGTAGGAGGGCAATGGAAAATGCTTCGACTGCATGAATTCCTGAAGGCGGGTTTTCGCGTCTTTTCCGCCCTCACGTGGATTCACCTGCGCGATTCGGTTCAGGTAGAGCTTGTTGATCGTAATGTCAGCAGAATCAAATCCGGAATCCAACAGAATTGCGCCAAAGATGGCCTCGAGGGCATCTGCCAACATGGAAGGTCGTTCCCGGCCACCACTCTTCTCTTCGCCTTCACCGATGCGCAAATGATGCGAAATATCGAGGCGCTGTGCCAAAGAATGCAGCGCAGGCTGACTGACCAGATTTGCGCGCATACGCGAAAGCTGACCTTCGGGCAGCTCAGGGAATTTGTTGTACAGCGCCAGCGCAATCGCGCAGTTGAGCACGCCGTCGCCAATAAATTCGAGTCGCTCGTTGTGGGGTGTACCGAAACTGCGATGCGTCAACGCCTCACGCAACAACCGGGGTTCGCGAAACGTGTAACCGAGAGCCGCTTCCAGGCTCAAGTTATTCCGATCCCAGGGCGCAAAACACTAGCGAACTCCAGTTGCAGATGCTTCGAAGTCAAAAAGCAAGCTCATATTGCCAGCGACCGGCACTTTGCGTTGATAGGCCACCGCGAGGCTGACCCGCCCGTTGTCTTTTCTGATCTCAACGTCGCTACCCTTAACAGGCAGATCATCGATACTGGCGCGACGGTCAAATGAGCCACGGATCACCGCGCCCTGCGCGTCCACACTGAATTCGTTTGCGGTGGCCTGCAATACTTTTTTCAGGGAAAAATATTCAGTCCATGCTGGCACGCATCGGAACGCCGTGAACATGACAAAACCGACAATCACCGCAAGAAAAATAAATCCGACAAGGCTAAGACCACGTTGATTTTTCATGTAATTCTGCGCAGAGTGAGAGCCAACTTTTATTGTATGCCGCGAAATACGCGCTTGAAAGCAAACGACGACACATCTTCCCAGTTAAACCAGATAAAGAACGCTTTGCCACGCAAATGGGTGTCGGGAACGAAGCCCCAGTAGCGCCCGTCGAGGCTGTTGTCCCGGTTGTCGCCCATAGCAAAGTAATGCCCCGGCGGCACTTTGCAGGTCACCACGTTGCCGTCGTCGGTGCAGGTTGGCACAGGTGTGCCCGGATATTTCTGGTTCGCAATAAATGACGGAAACTGCGGAAACTGCGCGATCAGATATTCGCGGTCACCGAGCTTTTCCTTAAATTTGAGCGTGGTCAGGAACTGGCCGAACTCCATGTAGCTGTAGGTGCCGTCTTCCACCTGAGACACAGGAGCACCATTAAGCGTGAGCTTTTTGTCTTTGTAGACGATGGTGTCGCCTGGTACGCCAATGATGCGTTTGATGTAGTCCTTCTCGGGCTCATGGGGCGCCTTGAATACCGCGACATCGCCGCGCTGTGGCGTGCTCACGTCGATGACTTTTTGGTCCAGCACCGGCAAACGAATTCCGTACGAGAATTTGTTGACCAGGATGAAGTCCCCCGTCACCAGACCGGGGCGCATCGAGCTCGACGGGATACGAAACGGTTCTGCCAGAAATGAGCGCAGCAAAAATACCACCAGCAATACCGTGAAGATCGACGCTGGCACTTCGATGCCCCAATGCAGCACTTCGCCTGCAGCACGCTTCTTTGCCAGAAAAAATTTGTCGACCGCCCACGCGATGCCGCAGACAACGACAGCCAGTAGCAGCAACAGAGGGAAGTTAACGGGTGAGCCCGTGAACACGCCACGCAGGGCGGTTACCACGAGAATAGCCAAGGCTAGAGAGGGAATGTATTTCATCGATGTTTCATTCTGAGCTATGCGAAGAATCGCGTGATCGTCCGGCGATGGTCAAAGACGCTGTTGATTGCCACCTGATCCGTCGACGAACTCGGGATGACGACGCTACGGTAATGCAGTCCCCACAACCGCGTCGCACGAAGCGACAAAGCGGCGCTAATCGGTGCGGGCAGTATTGGGCGAGCGCGAACTACTTGTCTCCCGTTTGCAAAATCGCCAAAAACGCTTCCTGCGGAATCTCAACCGAGCCCACAGATTTCATGCGCTTCTTGCCTTCTTTTTGCTTGTCGAGCAGTTTGCGTTTGCGCGAGATGTCACCGCCGTAACACTTGGCCAGCACGTCTTTGCGCATTGCCTTCAAACTTTCGCGCGCGATGATGGTGGCACCGATAGCCGCCTGAATCGCCACGTCGTACATCTGCCGGGGAATCAGCTCGCGCATTTTTGCAGCGACTTGACGGCCACGATATGCGCTTTGCGCACGGTGAACCATCGATGACAAGGCATCAACTTTGTCACCGTTGATCAGAATGTCGAGCTTGACGACGTCGGCCGCACGGAACTCTTTGAATTCGTAATCGAGCGAGGCGTAACCACGCGACACGCTCTTCAACTTGTCGAAAAAATCCATCACGACTTCAGCCATCGGCATGTCGTAGGTCAACATCACTTGCCGCCCCAGATACTGCATGTTGACCTGAGTGCCGCGCTTTTCGTTACACAACACCATGACAGCGCCCACGTACTCTTGCGGCATCAAAATCGTAGCCGTAATAATCGGCTCGCGAATTTCCTCGACGCGTGACAAATCGGGCAATTTCGCCGGGTTTTCAATATTGAGGATCGTGCCGTCGCGCTGAACGATTTGATAGACCACCGTCGGTGCGGTGGTGATCAAATCCTGATCGTATTCACGCTCCAGACGCTCCTGCACCACATCCATGTGCAGAAGGCCGAGGAACCCACAACGGAAGCCAAAACCAAGCGCTTGCGACACCTCGGGTTCGTAGTGCAACGACGAGTCATTGAGCTTCAATTTGACCAGCGCGTCACGAAGCGATTCGTACTGATTCGACTCTACTGGGTAGAGGCCCGCGAACACCTGCGGTTTGACTTCCTTGAAGCCCGGCAGTGCCTCTGCGGCGGGCTTCTGCGCGTGGGTGATGGTGTCGCCCACTTTGGCGGAGTCGAGTTCTTTGATGCCCGCGATGACAAAGCCCACTTGCCCGGCCGAGAGTGAATCACGCTGCGTCGAGCGCGGCGCAAACACACCCACCTGTTCACACAGATGGTTGCGTCCGGTCGCCATGAAATTGATTTTTTCTTTTGGCTTAAGCGTGCCGTCAAACACGCGAACCAGCATCACGACGCCTACGTAGTTGTCAAACCAGCTGTCGATGATCAGCGCTTTCAGTGGCGCATCCACATTGCCCGTCGGTGCTGGCACTTTGGCAATGAGCGATTCGAGAATGTCATCGATGCCGAGACCCGTTTTGGCGGAACACAGCACCGCGTCGGACGCGTCTACGCCGACGACATCCATGATCTCGTCTTTGACACGCTCGGGATCGGCGCTCGGCAAGTCAATTTTGTTGAGCACGGGCACCACTTCAACGCCCAGCTCAATCGCGGTGTAGCAGTTAGCGACCGTTTGCGCCTCCACGCCTTGCGACGCATCGACGACGAGCAACGCACCTTCACACGCCGACAGCGAGCGCGAAACCTCGTATGAGAAGTCCACGTGGCCCGGTGTGTCGATCAGATTCAGGTTGTAGACGACCCCGTCTTTGGCCTGATACGTCAGCGCAGCCGTCTGCGCCTTGATCGTGATGCCGCGTTCTTTTTCCAGATCCATGGAGTCGAGCACCTGCTCGCTCATTTCACGATCCGACAACCCCCCACAACGATGGATGAACCGATCCGCCAGCGTTGATTTGCCGTGGTCGATGTGCGCGATGATGGAAAAATTACGTATGTTTTGCATGCTGAAAAATGGAAAAGGCCACCGGGTCGAAGCTGGAGAGCTTTTCCCGTGGCCTTTTCGTGGCTAACCGCTGATTTTAGCGGCTTTGCTTGCTTTGATAACAGCTATTCCGGCAGTTTCTCCGGCGCGAAGAACTCTGCGTATTCGCCGCCCGCACGACCTGTGGCGCGCTTGACGCGGAAAGCCAGCGTCGACCCCTTCTCCGAACCTTTAATCAACTCCGCAAGCTGGGATGGGCTGGTAACGGCCGTGGATTTCCCTTTGCGGGTGACACCAACGATGATGTCGCCTTCGGTCAGGGCGCGAACAGATGATTTCTCCGACACATCAGACACGACCACACCGCCTGACGCCAGCTTGGCGGCCTCACGCTCTTTTTCACTCGGCGTACGGAACGACAGACCCAGCCGGTCTTCTTTCGTATCCGGTGCCGCGACCGCGGCGGCCTTGGGCGCGGTTTTATCAAGTGACGCCAACTGCGTTTGTTCCTTGTATTCGTCCAAAGTCACCGTGAGATCCAGTGTCTTGCCGTCACGCCACACTTGAATTTTCGACGGCGTTCCGGGGCGCGCCGACGTGACGTAGCGAGGCAAATCGCGCGAATCATCAACGACACGGTCGTTGAACTTGAGAATCACGTCATCCTCCTTGACGCCCGCTTTTTCGGCTGCGCTGCCTTTGTTGACGCCGGAAACCAGCGCACCCTGTGCTTTTGGCAAACCGAAGGCGTCAGCGAGATCTCGGCTGACCGCGCCGATGTTGACGCCCAGCATGCCGCGCTTGACCGAGCCGCCGGCGCGTAGCTGACCGACAACATCCATCGCCAGATCAATCGGGATCGCGAATGAAATGCCCTGGAAGCCACCGCTAACGGTAGCGATCATCGAGTTGATAGCGACTACTTCGCCACGTGTATTAAACAAAGGGCCGCCCGAGTTGCCGGGGTTCACGGCGGCGTCGTGCTGGATGAAGGGAACCAAGTCGCCCGTCGTATCCGCGCCACGACTGGCACGCGATTTGGCGCTCACCACGCCCGTGGTCAACGTACTCTCAAAACCCAGCGGCTGCCCAATCGCGGCGACCCATTCACCGATGCGCAAGCGATCCGGATTTCCCACTTTCACAGCTGGCAATCCTGTCGCTTCAATCTTGATCACGGCGACATCAGAGCGTTTGTCCGAGCCGATGACTTTGGCTTTGAATTCGCGTTTGTCGGTCAACTTGACGAGCACTTCATCGGCATCCTCGACAACATGGCTGTTGGTGACGATCAAGCCGTCGGCAGAAATGATGAAGCCGGAGCCACCGCCCTGTCGACGCAGATCGCGCGGTGCACGACCACCCTGACCGCCTTGACCACCTTGACCACCTTGACCAAAGTAGCGACGGAAGAACTCTTCCATGTCTTCTTTGTCGGGAGTTGCACCATCCGCACCCGGTTTCGCGGACTTTTTACCAATGGTGGAGCTCACGGCAATCGAGACGACCGACGGGCTGTTGTTTTCGTACAGCGAGACGAAATCTGGCAAGCCTTGCTGCGTCTGGGGCGCTGCGGATTGCGCCGCAGCCTGCGCCAACGCAGGCACGTGCGGCGTCGTGAATGCGGCCACTGTGACGCCTAAAGCGCCGACCGCGAGCAGAGAGGCAATGAGTGATTTCTTCACGGTTTTTTCTCCTGAAAACTTGACGTGTTTGATTAACAAAATATTGGCCTGCAAAAAAACTGTCGAAAAAATTACTTGCGAATTAACGAACTGGCAATCGCTCTGACCGCTGCCGGTCGCGCATCGCCGAAGGCCGTCACCAGCTGATCATTGGCCTGACGCGAAAAAACCTGATGGCTACCCTGCACGGTCGCGCCGAGCGTTGGCGGCTCACCCGGTGGCAGCGGCGCCGCATACACCGAAACCGAAGTCAAACCGTCAGAATAAACCAGCTGCGAAACCGGCTCCGTACGACCGGGCAAAGCTCGCATAAAGTTTTCGCTGATTTTGACGAACCCGGCGGGCAGCCCCTTGGCGTGCCAGCCCGTGTCGGTCTTCGTTGCGTTCACAGACAATCTGCGATCAACGCGCCAGTTTGCAATGCTTCCAGCCAACGTAGATTTGACTTGCTCCCGATCAATCTTGCCACCAATTTTGATGTCGCTGAACGTGATTTCTTCAATCACATTGCGGTTCTCGTCAAGCACGCGCCCGCGCAGCCAGAGCCCGGTTTTAAGCTCGGTCCAGAGCTTGTGCCAAAACCGGAATTCGTCGTTCGGAGCGAACTCCCAGACCTGCGCATCCAGCCCGGCAACCCTCTCAATTTCGAGCCGCTTGACCGTGAAATGCTGAGCCAAAGTCGTCATTTGCCGCGGCAAAAGCGACGGAAATCCTTGTCGCCCGGTACGTGGCTCGATACGCATCAAACGCGCTTCGGGGATGTAGCAGGTTAGCTCGTCGTTAACGCGAACCACCTCAAACGGCGGACCGTCGAGCGTGGTCACACGCTCCGTCTCAACACCATTTTCGAACAGGTGGACAATGCGCGACGTCTCCTCGGCCCCACGCCGCTTGTACGTGATAGTGCCGCTGTAATTGAGCGTAGCCGCCGCATTCGCGGCCTGCTGCAAAATCTGCCCAACGCTCGGCACCGCCTGCGACGAGGCCGCTGAACTGGGTGTGTTGCCGCTGACTGAACCGGGCCACTGCGCAAGCACGACCGGGGCCACCGGGGCGCTGGTGAGCGCCGCCGCAAGGAGCGGCAAGCGCTTCCAGCGGCGCGCCGCACCAAACACACTTAGTGCACGCAAACTGCGCCGACCAGCAAGTGAGAGCCTGCTTACCGTATACGTCAATGCCACGAGAGGTCTCTTTCTACTTCGCTGGTTGTGCTCACAGGAATCATGGTGCCTATTGCGCTTGAACGATTACGGCAGGGCGCATGTACTGGCGCATTGGCGACAGGCTCGATATGTCCGCGCTTTCCTGATGCGCTTGCAGATAGGCATTGAATTCGGCGTTCGGTTTGGCTGTCGGCGTGTTGGACGCCATCGTCGCGCCAGCGGCGGCGGGGACGCTCGCAATTTGTGGCGCAGCGGTTTGATCCTTGTAGACCACGGTACCGACAAAGCCGACTGCGGCCACGGCAGCGGCTGTTGCCCAGGCTCGACCACCGCGGCCCATATGGGTCATGGCGCTGAAGAGGCTTCGCTCCCTGACCGCTTTTTCTTCGCGCAGGCGCTTGCCCGCCGGAGCAATGATGGCGGGCTCGGCGGAGAGCGCCGTGCGAATGCGATCAGCACAACCCACCGGCGTGTTTTCAAGGCCGCGAATACAGTCGCCGACGAAATGCATCTCGGCCCAGCAATAGCGGCCCTCTTCCTGCGACAAAACCTTCATCGCAAGATCAATTTCGTGGGGCGCGATATCGCCGTCGAGCCAGCGCGAGATTTGCTCGCGTGTAGCCTCAGAAGTCGACGCTTTAAGCGCGTTCGAAGTGTTCATTTTGGTGTCCATCCCTACCGTATTGGTATCCATCTCTACCATCTCCTGTCTTCCCGTGTTCCAAGCATCGGTCGCAGTTCGGTCGCGATTGCTTCTCGAGCCCGGAAGATGCGACTACGCACCGTTCCGATCGGACAATCCATCGCCTCTGCGATCTCTTCGTAACTTAAGCCCTCAATTTCACGTAACGTCACTGCCGTCCGTAAATCATCCGGCAACGCCGCCATCGCCCGGTTCACCGCTTCCGCAATCTGCTTGCTGGCGTATTCAGCGTCCGGGGTAGCAACGTCGTGTAGACCGTCATTGCGCTCAAAAGATTCCGCATCATCGTCGTCTTCGGAAATCAGGTCGCTTTGGGGAACGATTCGCCGCGCAGGACTAGCCAAATAATTTTTGGCGCAGTTGATCGCGATTCGGTAAATCCATGTGTAGAAAGCGGCATCGCCGCGAAAGGTGGGCAGCGCGCGGTAGGCCTTGATAAAGGCCTCCTGCACCACATCATCAACCTCGCCAGAGTCGCGAACAAACCGGGATACCAAACGCTGTACTTTGCGTTGATATTTGAGGACGAGCAAGTCAAAAGCCCGCTTGTCTCCCGCCTGGACACGTTCTACGAGTTCCTGGTCGACCAGTCGGTCGCTCATCAGCCTTCATCCCTTAGTATTTTTGTTCGCCGTGGCTGCAAGGTCTTAATCACGCATCCCGTCTGTGTCACAGACTCTCGGTCCGGGCCAAAAGTTCATTGGCGCTTGACTTGAACATAGGGCTCAAAGCGCCCGACTTCAATGCCGCGCACCGATTTAATCGGCACGTCCATCCAGGATTTCAGTTCACCGCGAGCGGTGTCGTCGAGCATGTCCATCTGTTCCAGCACGCTGCAAAACGCGAGCATCAGCGCCTTGGGGTTGCCATCGCTCACCTTTGCCGCGATACCGATACCGCGGGAACGACTGGCCAATGTCTGCACGCCATCAGCGCCGACCTTGTTCGCCCAGTCACCGCGACCGGCTTTCGCGAGCGCCAAGTCGTTGCGGCCTTCGCCCGACACCATTTCCGGGTGCGCCGCCATCGCATCGAACAGCTGGCGCGGTGCGCTGCCATAGCGAGTGTCATCTTCAGGGCGGCTGAGCCACGCGAATGCGTGGGCCAGCGCCGTGAGCGAAACCGCAAAATTGGGAGCGCTGCAACCGTCTGTGCCCCAGACCATCGCCTTTGGATCCGGCTCACCGCAGGCGTAGGCCACCGCGTCGCGGATCGCCAGTTGCACCGGGCTCTCGGGCTCCAGATAAGTTTCCGTGGCCGCAGACAGCAACTTCGCCTGCAACAACATGCCCGAATGCTTGCCCGAGCAATTGTGAAACAGCGAGCTCCAGCGCTTACCGGGCTCCGGTGCGACATCGTTGGTTTTGTACCAATACGGGACGTGGTTGCCGCATTGCAGCGCGGCGTCGGTCAGGCCGACCTTGGCGAGCAGCCGCTCAGCCGTTTCCGCGTGAATCGGCTCACCGTTGTGGCTGGAGCACAAAAGCGCAATTTCCTTCGGCGTCAAACCGTACTCAGCGAAACGCGGGTTCGCCACCAGAGGCAATGCCTGAAGGGGCTTCAGCGCGGAGCGAGTGAAGATCGGAGCGTGAACGTCACCGACACTGGCGATCAGGCTGCCGGCGCGATCAACCACGGCAATCGAGCCGTAAAACACATTTTCCACGTGTCCGCCACGGGTGCTGTAGGCAATCGGAACGTGTTTCGGAATCAAATTTTCAGTTTGCATGGCGACATTGTTTCATGGCGTGCCGAGGTGGGGTCAGGCGGGCTGTTCGCTGTGGTCATCAGCTTTTTGCAGAAATGCCTAATTTACATGGGGTTAGACTTAATTTTGCAATAAGTCGATAGTTGACAAATATCGTAGGCAGCCCTCAATCAAGCGTCGTTACGTAATAAAGCTGTACTATTTTTTGACCCATTCCGCGCGGAGACCAGCAGACATCGCGGTTTCCGAACCTTTCGGTCATTGCGTTCGACGAGCAGCGCCGCTATAGTGACTCCGCCTTCTGAAGAGGGCAGACAACAGACAACCAACACTGTCAAAAGGAGGCTGCGACATGAAAACCGGTCATAAAGGACGGAGAGTATTTTTCGGCACATGGGTCGCAACAGCGGTCAGCGCGGCCATGCTTTGGGCTGGCGGCGCAGCGGCGCAAAACCGGGCGTTCAGCTTCGCCTACGACCAGCCGCCATCGACGGCGTACGGCATCGCGGGCAACATTTTTGACGCCAAACTCAAAGAGTTGAGCGGCGGCAAGATGAGCATCAACCAGTTCCCCGGTGCGCAGCTCGGGCAGGAGCCGCAGATGCTGCAAAAAATGCGCGCGGGCGACATTGATTTTGTGATCACGTCAACCGCCAACGCGTCGACGCTGGCACCGCAAGCCGGTGTGTTTTCGCTGCATTTCATCTTCCGCGATCAGGCGCATCTGGCCAAATCGCTCGCCGATCCGGCCATCGCTGCGGCCTTCCGCGATATGGTCAAGGATTCGGTGAAGGGCGCACAGGTGCTGGGTTTGCTGACCATGGGCCTGCGCAACATGTACAGCAAAAAAGAAATTACTTCGGTGGCGGATATCAAGGGCCAGAAGGTTCGGGTGCAGGCAACGAAGACTGAAGACACTCATTTCCCGGCGTACGGAGCGCAGATCGTGCACATGCCGTTTGGCGATGTGTACACCTCGCTGCAAACGGGCGTCGTGAACGTTGCCGAGAACGGTGTCAACGTCTATCTCGCCAACAAGCACTACGAGGTCGCGCCGGTGCTTTCGATGACCGAGCACGAGGCGAACAACAACTGCATCTGGGTCAGCGAAAAAACCTGGCTCTCTCTGACCCCTGAGCAGCAAAAGTGGGTGCAGGCAGCCGCCGACGAGGTCTCCCAGAAAGAGCCAATGCTGGCGCTACAACTGGAGAAAGACTCAGGCGAAAAGCTCAAAAAGCTCGGCGTGAAAGTCGTCGAAAAGGTCGACAAAAGCGGCTTCATAAAAGCGGCCGGGCCCATTCAGGATCAGTTGGCGGCGGAGCTTGGCCCGCATGCGGTGAAAATTTTGAAGCTCGTGCGCGAGGTCAAGTAGGCAATTTTACGCGGGGAAAGGACAGTTAGAGCGCCTTGATGGCCGCCTCTTCTCCGCCCCGCTTTCTCCATCTCTTTCATCTTCTCAGGAGAAAGGGAGCTTTTGCAAGCACCTGAACCGTGTGTCTTGCTTTCCTACTGCTGCCGACGCTCAGGAGCCCTATTCACATGTCTGATAACCATTTTCGCGCCCTGATCTTGCCGCGTCATCGCCACCTCAAGTGGCCCGCCTTCGACGTATTGGAGGCGATACTGATGGTGCTCTGCGGTGTGTGCATATTCATGTTCACGCTGGCGGTTTTTTGCGACGTGATCACGCGGGTTTTCGGCGTGCCGTGGGTGTGGCTGCAGCAGGTGACGACTGCGTTTTTTGCGTGGGGTGTTTTCATTGGCATGGCCGCCGCAACGCGACGGCTCGATCACTTCTATCTGACTGAAATCACCAAGCAGATGAAAGGTTTGCCGCGCAGTTTGATCGAGTCCGCGAACCGCCTGGTTGTGCTCGTCGTGGCGCTGGCGCTCGTATGGTTCGGCTGGAAAAACGCGATGCTCGATTTAGGCAGTTTTCGCATGCCATCGCTGATTCCGCTCACGGTTTACACCGCGATTGTTCCCATCGCAGGCGTGCTGATCGCACTGTTCACAATCGAGCAATTGGTAAACGGCTGGAAGCACGGCTTCGAGGGGCCCGAGGACATGGATAACGTCGTGGTCGATACGCCGAATTCCCCGGCCGCGCAGGAGATCAAAAAATGAGCAACGGCGGCATTTTGATTCTGATGGCGGTGCTCTTCCTTGGCTTCGGCTACATGGGCGTACCGGTCACGTTCGCGTTGATTGCGGGTGTGCTGATTGCGGTGCAGTTCACGGCGATCAGCATGCAGTCGATGGTCGGGCAACTGTTCCACGGCATTGACTCCGAAGCGCTGCTCGCGGTGCCATTTTTCCTGCTGGTGGGCGAGCTCATGGCGTCTTCGGATGTTGTGCATCGCATGATCCGGCTGGCGCAAACGCTTGTCGGGCATATGCGCGGCGGGCTTGCGCAGGTGGTGACCTTGTTCAGCATGTTTTTCGCAGGGATATCGGGCTCGTCCACGGCGGATGTGGCGGTGCTCTCGCGCACCGTTGCCCCGGAGATGGATCGCGAAGGCTATGACCGCGCGTTCACCGCCGCGCTCATCGCGTCGGCCTCTACGATGGCAAATTTGATTCCGCCCTCGATCATGGCGATCGTGTATGGCGCGACGGGCAATGTGTCGATCGGCGGCCTCTTCCTTGCGGGTGTTGTGCCTGGCGTTTTGATTGGTATTGGGCTCATGGTGTACAGCTATTTCTGGGGGCCCGTCGGCATCAAGAAGCAGCGTGCGTCCTTCGCCGAGATTGGTGGCGCGGCGCGCGCCTCCGCATTGCCAATGGTGATTCCCGTAATCATCATGGGTGGCATTTTGAGCGGCTGGTTTACCCCGACTGAAGCCGGGATGGCCGCCGTGGTCTACATCCTGTTCGTGCTGATTCCGGTGTTTCGTCCGCAGCATGTGTATGAGTTGCCGCGCGACTTTATGTATGCCGGATTGCTTTATTCGCTGCCGCTCGCAGCGGTGGCGGCGGCGTCTGCATTCGGCTGGATGGTGGCCTTCCTGCGTGGGCCGGACATCGTGGCGACATACATCACGAGCCTTGCTGGAAACAACGGCGCGATGATCATGTTTTTGCTGGTCGTTCTGTTCGTCATCGTGGGTGACTTTATCGACGCCGTGCCAGCGATCATCATCTTCATGCCCATCATCAACAAGCTGACCGAAGTCGGCAATATTCATCCGCTGCACATGGGCGTGGTGATCATCACGACGTTGGTGTTCGGGCTGATTACGCCGCCGTATGGATTGTCACTTTTGGTGGCGTCCAAATATGTCGGGGTGGGCTTTGGCAAAGCGGTCGTACGCTCGCTACCGCTGTATGCGGTATTCCTGCTGACCATTGCCTTTGTTGTGTTGTTCCCGGAGATCGTTTTATGGCTGCCGAAGCAACTCCTGCCCGAATCAGTCGGGTGCTTCAAGTCGCCAAGCGGCACGGGATACATCTGTCCGTCGTTATAAGTTTTTGAGGAGCCTGAATCATGGGTGCAGTACTTGAAGATTTGGAACAAATCACGATCCGGCCTTTGACGCCGAATCTCGGTGCCGAGATCTTCGGCGTCGACTTTTCGCGTGATCTTGACGACGCGAATTTCCGACAGATTCACGACGCATTCCTGCGCTATCAGGTGCTGCTGTTCTCGCCCGGCGAATTGCCGCCTGCGAGTCAGGTTGCATTCGCGCGACGCTTCGGCGAGGTGCAGATTCACGTCATGAATCAGTATCACGCGGGCGGTTTTCCCGAACTGTATCGCTTGTCAAATCTCGATGAAAACGGCCAACCGAACGGCAAACACCCCGATCAGGGCACGCTCATCTGGCATACCGACGGGTCATGGCGACGCGTCACAGGACACGCCACGATCATCTATGGCGAGATGATGCCGGACACCGGTGGCGACACGCTGTTTTGCGATATGTACGGCGCATACGAACGTCTGAGCGAGGAATGGAAATCACGCATCGCCAACCTGCGCGCCATGCACAATCTGGACTTCTCGCGCAATCGTCGCCACGGTCATGAGCCGATGACCGATGCGCAGCGAGCCGCCGTGCCGCCTGTCGACCATCCCGTCGTGCGTACGCATCCCGATACCGGTCGCAAGTGTCTTTATCTGGGTGACCATGCCGAGTCCATCGTCGGCATGCCGTACGACGAAGGCCGTGCGCTCATCGACGAGCTAAACCTGCTCGCCGTGCATCCCGATTTAACGTACGAACACACGTGGAAGGTCGGCCAGATGATCGTGTGGGACAACCGCTGCCTCATGCATCGCGCCACCACCTACGACGCGGCAACACAAGGGCGCGTAATCCGGCGCTGCACGGTGCTGGGGCAGATTCCGGTTTGACGCCTCGACGATGACAAAATCGTGATCGTCAACCACACATCAGGAACAGCACATCCATGATCCACGTCATCGCCTTCATCACGGCCCAACCCGGTCAGCGCGACAAAGTCCTCGCAGCCTTCAACGCCAATGTACCCGCCGTACTCTCGGAGGACGGGTGCATCGAATACGGTGCAACGATTGACGCCAAGGACTTGCCGCCGGGACGCAACAGCGTTGGGCCGGATACCTTTGTAGTCGTTGAAAAATGGGCAAGCCTCGCCGCGCTGCAAGCCCACGCGGCATCGCCTCACATGAAAGCGTATGGTGCGTTGGTCAAGGATTGGGTGGCCAATCGCGTGATCCATGTGCTGGAGCCGGTCGCGAACTCATAGGGCGCAGACAGGTTAAACGCGTTCAGCTTTTTCGTGAAACGCCCTTTTAATGAGGGCTCAGCGCCAAAAACAGCGCATATCGACAATATAAAATATCTCGGTCTAGCCCCAATGAAATGGTGCTTTTAACGAAAAGCTGAATCAGTTTTTTGCGCGCCCCGCTTTGTCCAGACCGACCAATTTGTCGCCCGTGACGATGCCGCGCTCCTTGAACCAGCCCTGCTTCATTTCCAGCGCGAACATCGCCGGTGCCCCGGACGGATAGGTCGATTCATCCTGCGGTTTCATATCGACGATGCTGACGATAATGCCCTTCGCGTCGATGTAGGCAATCGAGAGCGGAACAAACGTGTTTTTCATCCAGAACGCGAGCGGTTCGCTCTGCGCGAAGACAAACAACATGCCGTGATCCGGTGCTAGCGAAAAGCGGTTCATCAGGCCGATGCTCCGCGTGGCGTTATCGGCGACGACCTCGGCTTTGAGCTTTGCGGTTTTGATCGACAACTCGACGATAGGCAACCCTTTGTTGACCTGCGCGCTTGCGATCAACGGCAGCACAGCCAAAAAAGCTGCCGCAATCAGCGCCGAAAAAGAAAGGAGATTCCGTGATTTCATTGACACTTTCCAACCCTATTCTGGCGTTACGGGATGACTGAATTGATAGAACTTCCAAATCGCGGCACCGAGCGCGACTGAGCCGAGCATCACCAGCGCAAATCGTAGCAAGCTTTGCTGCGCAAATGGCACCGCGATTGCGGTGGTCACTGCCATCATCGCCACATGAGCGGATGATTGCAGCGCCGAAACGCTGCCGCGTGCATGCGGAAACGCGTCGAGCAATTTGAGTGTGATGCAGGGCGTAACCAGAGCCATTCCAAACGTGTAGAGCGCAATCGGCGCAATGTTCCAGACAACGCTTGGCGGCAGGAACGCGCTGACAAGCAGGTTCACGGTGGCCGCCATGCCCATAATCGAGAAGCCCCAGTTCATCTGCCGCACATGGCTTACACGCCCCGCCAGACGGCCCGAGCAATAGGCCGCGAGCGTAATCCCGGCAATGCCCGGAACAAACAGCAGCGCAAAATCCTTGCTGGTCAGACTCAGGTGGCGCATGAGAAACGCCGGGGCACCTGCGATGTAGACGAAAAATCCCACAAAGTTAATGCCGGGAATTGCCGCGAGACTTTGAAACGTTGTGTTGAAAAAAATCTTGCCGTAGTTCTTCGCGAGCGGCATCAGCGCGAAGGGCAAGCGCGATTCCGGAAGCAGCGATTCCACCAGTCCGAATTGTGACCACACCACGAGGATCAGCGCATAGCCACCCAGCAGCCAGAAGATAGCGGGCCAAGCCAGATGCGCCACCAGCCAGCCTCCCAGAATCGGCGCAACAATCGGGGCCAAAGCGAACAGCATTGAAATCCGGGAGAGTTGTCGTTGCGCCTCGTCCCCCTCGAACAGGTCACGCACGACAGCGCGGCCGACCACAAAACCCGCCCCGGCGAAGCAGCCCTGCAGCGCGCGAAACGCCAGCAGCGACTCAATCGAGCCTGACAACGCGCACCCGACGGAGGCCAGTGCGTGAACGAAGATCGTGCCAATGATGACCGGCTTTCTACCGATTGAATCGCTGATCGCGCCATGAAACAGAGACACGATGGCGAAGCCGATGAAGTACACCGTGAGCGTCAGCTGCATCTGCACTTCGGTGGCAGGCAACGCCGCTTCCATCGTTGGGAAGGCAGGCAAATACGTGTCAATCGAGAACGGCCCGAGCATCGCCAACGCGGCGAGCAGCCAGGTCAACTTCATGCGCTCGCGACCGCTGGCGTAGCGAGCGATCAGCGCAGTTTGCGCTGAAGACTCGACCGGCGCCCTTATCGGTGTCCCAGAATGCAAATCATTGCGGGGCAAATACTGCCTCTTCTATCTCGGTGCGCTTGAGTGAAGGGGCAAACATCACAATGAAGTCGTAGGCAAAGCGGCGCAAAAAAGCGTTGCGGCGCAGGCCAACGCGAGTGACGGATGGTGCGAAAAGATGTGAAGCATCAAGGCGTTTCAGATCCGAATCCACCTTCGGCTCATACGCCATTTCAGCCAGAATGCCGACGCCAACATTGAGCCGCACGTAGGTCTTGATCACATCAGAATCGAGCGCAGTCAAGGCAACATTCGGAATGAAACCGGCGCTGGCAAAGGCGCGGTCCACTTGCGAGCGCCCGGTGAACGCAGTGTCGTACGTAATGAGTGGATATTTCGCCAGCTCCTCGATGGTCAACACTTTTTCCTTCGCCAGCGGATGCTTCGGCGGCGCAATCACGCAACGGTTCCAGCGATAGCAGGGCAGCGTCACCAAAAGCGGATCGAGCGCAAGCGCCTCGGTCGCAATCGCAACGTCGGCCTCACTACCGGCCACCCAATCGGCGCATTGTTTTGGGTTGCCCTGCTTCAGTTTGAGCTTGACATCCGGGTACTTCGCCCCGAACTGGGTAACGACTCGGGGTAATACATAGCGCGCCTGCGTGTGCGTGGTGGCGATGGTCAGCACGCCCTCCTTCGCGTTGGTCATGTCAGAGGCCAGCGCCTTCAAACTCGTTGCGTCGCCATTGAGTCGCTTGGCGATTGAGTACGCCTGTTCACCGGCCTGCGTGAGACCCAGAAAGCGCTTGCCGCGCCGCTCGAAAATTTGTAGTCCTAACTCGTCCTCAAGCGTTTTGATGTGCTTGCTGACGACAGGCTGTGCGGTGTAGCAGGCCACAGCTGCGTCAGACACACTGAAGCCATTTTCAACGACGGCGCAAACGAATTTGATTTGTTGAAGATTCAAACTGGAATCACTCCTGATTTTTATTTATGCTCTTGTAACATAAGCACATTATGACTCAACGTTTTGTCCTTCACCCGATAACGCCGCAGCTGCGTTTAATCAAGCAAGCGGCGCAAATGCTTCGCGACGGAGCGGTGATCGCGTATCCGACCGACAGCTCCTATGCGCTTGGGTGCAAGCTGGGCGACTTAAACGCTCTCAAATTGCTGCGCCAGTTGCGCGGCGTCGATGACAAGCAT
>JANXUB010000082.1 GCA_025352105.1 Burkholderiales bacterium
TACCGTCGGGTTCGCTGTGATCGCAGGGTTCATCTCGGGGGAGCATGGAGCGGTGTCCGCTATCTTGGGCGGCTTGACCAACGTCTTCGCCTCGCTGATCTATGTGTTCGTAGCAAACTTTGGTTTAAGCCACTCGAACCGGGCTGGAGACAGTGGTCTCTGGCCGATCCTTCGAGCGGAAATCGTGAAGCTTATGTTTATCGCCGTTCAGCTCGGTGTAATCATGAAGTTCTACGATGCGCTGGTAATTCCGGCGATGTTTACGACATTTTTGGTGACCTTGTTGGCGTGGCGGGCAGCTTTGTTCACCGGCGCGGGCAAGTAAGTAACAAACGAAAACAACTGACGCGGTACAAAACATCATGTCCGAAGACAGCTCCGCTGCACAATCGCCAACTGAATACATTCAGCATCACCTGACCAACCTGCACGGGATGATCGGTGGTAATGAAATCAACGTTGACACCGTCGTCACGGGCTGGCTGCTGGGCGCGCTCGTATTCGGTGGCTTGTGGATTCTGTCGCGCGGCGTGAAAACTGAGGGCGTGCCGGGCAAAGCGCAGGCGTTTTTCGAGCTGCTTTACGAATTTGTCGACGCGCAGGTGAAAGACATGTTCACTGGCAATCGCCGCTGGATCGTGGCCGTTTCGTTTACTGTGTTTGTGTGGATTCTGGCGATGAACTCGGTGAAGTTTTTGCCTGTTGATTTTGTAGGCGTTGCAACGCATTCGTTTGCCCATGCCTGGAAGCCGGTGGCGACAGCCGATCTGAACACCACGCTCGCGATTTCGCTGTCGGTCATCCTCTTGATGATCATCGAAAGCATCAAGGTCAAAGGCATTGGCGGCTACATCCACGAGCTGACGATGACGCCGTTTCACGGCGGCAACCTCATCGCAAAGATTGTGCTCCTGCCGATCAACTTCCTGTTCCAGATGATCGAGCTGTTGTCGAAACCGCTCTCACTTGCGCTACGTCTGTTCGGCAACATGTACGCGGGCGAAGTGATCTTTTTGCTGATCTCGCTTCTCGCCGGTGCCGGGATTTTCGGCGTGCTCAGCGGTGCGGTGCTGCACGCTGGCTGGGCCGTTTTCCACCTGCTTGTTGTTCCGTTGCAAGCGTTCATTTTCATGATGCTCACGGCGGTGTATCTGGCTATGGCACATGAGTCGCATTGAGCGCCTTGGCGCACGAGCACCACAAGTCCTCACGTAGTAACGATTTCGTCACTTTATCTCTTAATCTCTCTGTAAAAAAGGAAACAAAATGGAAGTCATTCAAAAAATGATGGTTATCGCTTCGGTGCAGGGCTACACAGCCATTGCAGTGGGCATCATTATTGGTCTCGGCGCTCTGGGCGCCTGTATCGGTGTGGGCATCATGTGCTCGAAGTTCCTGGAATCCGCTGCTCGCCAACCTGAACTGATCCCACAACTGCAAGGCAAAGTGTTCCTGCTGCTCGGCTTGATCGACGCATCGTTCATTATCGGTGTGGGTATCGCAATGTTCCTCGCGACCAACAATCCGTTGTTGAACGCACTGTCGAACGTCAAGTAATTCTCGCCGTTGCAATTACTTTGCAAACCCTTTTAGCAACCTTCTACATCGGAGTCGCCGCATGAATCTCGGCATGACGCTCCTGCTGCAAGGCATTGGCTTTTTCATATTTTTGTTCGTCGTTTACAAATTCGTGTTGCCGCCATTGGCTGACGCGGTGGATGGTCGTCGTCGGCAAATCGCCGATGGTCTGGCCGAAGCCGAAAAGGGCAAGGCATCACTAGCTACTGCGCAAAAAGAAGTCGACAAGATCATCGCTGAGGCCAAAGCCAAAGCGTCCGAGATTGTTGCGCTGGCTGAAAAGCAGCGCACCGCCACCATCGACGCGTCCAAGAGCGAAGCAAAAGCCGCCGGTGATCGCGAAAAGCAGATGGCTGCGGACGAAATCGCTCAACTCTCGGTGAAAGCCAAAGCAGAGTTGCGTGACCGCGTGGCCGATCTGGCCGTGGCCGGTGCTGAGCGAATCCTCAAGCGTGAAATCAACCCACAAGTCCATTCCGATTTGTTGGGTCAGTTGAAGGCTGAGTTGTAACCATGGCTGAACTCGCGACCATCGCCCGTCCGTACGCAGAAGCGGCGTTCGCGCTTGCACGCGATGGCGGAGCGTTGCCGAAATGGGCCGACACGTTAAGCCTTCTGGCGGCGGTCGCGTCGGATGCCAAAGTATCGGCGGCGGTTGACAACCCCAAGCTCTCAGTCGAGCAAAAGCAGTCGCTCTTCACCACGGTGATGGGTGACAAGCTGGACACGGCGACCACGAGCTTTGTCAACGTGCTCCTCGACGCGGATCGCATCAAGCTGTTGCCGCAAATCAACGAGCATTTTCAGGCGTTGAAGCGCGACAACGACAACGTGGCTCGCGCCACCATCGTCTCGGCGTTCCCGCTGACCGATCAGCAACGCGAGGAACTGAAGGGCGCGCTCGCAAAGCGGTATGCCCGTCAGATCGACACCGTGGAAGAAGTTGATGCCACGCTCATCGGTGGGGCCAAGATCATCGTCGGCGATCAGGTGATTGATCGCACCGTCGTTGGCCAATTGAACAAGATGTCACGCCAAATCAAGGCGTAACGAAACCAAATAACTCGCTCCGGCTCTGGAGAAAAAGTAATGAATTTGAATCCCTCTGAAATCAGCGAACTGATTAAAGCCAAGATCGCGAATCTTGATGTTGGCAGCGAAGTGCGGACCCAGGGCACGGTGGTCTCGGTCACCGACGGTATCTGCCGCGTGCATGGTCTTGCCGACGTCATGCAAGGCGAAATGCTTGAGTTCCCCGGCAACACGTTCGGCCTCGCATTGAACCTTGAGCGCGACTCTGTCGGTGCGGTTATTCTCGGCTCGTACGAGCACATCACCGAAGGCGACACGGTTAAATCAACCGGCCGCATCCTGTCGGTGCCGGTCGGTCGTGAACTGATTGGCCGCGTGGTCAACGCGCTCGGCGAACCCGTCGACGGCAAAGGCCCGATCAACGCCAAAGAAACCGACGTGATCGAAAAGGTCGCACCGGGCGTGATCGCCCGTAAATCGGTGTCGCAACCAGTGCAAACCGGCCTCAAATCCATCGACGCGATGGTGCCAGTCGGTCGCGGTCAGCGCGAGCTGATCATTGGTGATCGCCAAACCGGCAAGACCGCTGTTGCCATCGACACCATCATCAACCAGAAGGGTAAAGACCTCGTCTGCGTGTACGTCGCTATCGGCCAAAAGGCATCGACCGTCGTCACTCTGGTTAAAAAGCTCGAAGAAAAAGGCGCGATGGCTTACACCATCGTTGTCGCGGCCACTGCATCCGATTCGCCAGCGATGCAATACCTGTCGGCCTACGCCGGCTGCACGATGGGCGAGTACTTCCGTGATCGCGGTGAAGACGCGCTGATTGTTTATGACGATCTGTCGAAACAGGCTGTTGCTTACCGTCAAATTTCCCTGCTGCTGCGCCGTCCTCCGGGCCGCGAAGCGTTCCCAGGTGATGTGTTCTATCTCCACAGCCGCCTGCTTGAGCGCGCGGCTCGTGTGAACGAAGACTACGTCGAGAAATTCACCAAGGGTGCCGTCAAAGGCAAGACCGGTTCGCTGACCGCGCTGCCTATCATCGAAACGCAAGCGGGCGACGTGTCGGCCTTCGTTCCGACCAACGTGATTTCGATTACCGACGGCCAGATATTCCTTGAGACCGACTTGTTTAACGCCGGTATCCGTCCTGCCATTAACGCTGGCATTTCGGTGTCGCGCGTCGGCGGCGCGGCGCAAACCAAGATCATCAAAAAGCTCGGCGGCGGTGTACGTCTGGCCCTTGCTCAATATCGCGAGCTGGCCGCGTTCGCGCAGTTCGCGTCGGATCTTGACGAAGCGACCCGTAAGCAATTGGAACGTGGTCGTTTGGTGACCGAGCTGATGAAGCAGGCTCAGTACGCACCGCTCTCCGTATCGGAAATGGCGTTCACGCTGTTTGGCGTCAACGGTGGCTTCTTCGACGACGTGCCTGTTGCTAAAGCATTGGCCGCTGAAAAAGCGCTGCATAAATTCATGCAGACCAAATACGCTGACTTGACCAAGCGCATCGAAGACAGCAAAGACGTGCCAAAAGATGACGAGACCGCACTCACGGCTGCAATGAAAGACTTCAAAGCCAACGGTTCCTACTAGAGCCCGAAAGCAAATCATGGCTGGCTCAAAAGAGATTAGAACCAAGATCAAGAGTGTTCAAAACACTCGGAAGATCACCAAGGCGATGGAAATGGTCGCTGCCTCCAAAATGCGCAAAGCGCAGGAACGGATGCGCGCGGCTCGCCCGTATGCCGACAAGGTGCGGAACATCGCCGCGCACATGTCCGGTGCGAACCCCGAGTACCGTCATCCCTTCCTGATCAAGCGCACGGGCGCCAACAAGGTCGGCATGATTGTGGTGACAACCGACAAAGGCTTGTGTGGTGGTTTGAACACCAACATCCTGCGCGCAGTCGTCGCCAAGTTCAAAGAGTTCGAAGCAGCGGGCTCGAAAGCACAGGTCACGGCCATTGGCAACAAGGGCTTCAGCTTCATGAATCGCCTCGGCGCTCAGGTCGTCTCGCACGTGATCGGCCTTGGTGACACGCCGCATCTTGAGAAGATGATCGGCGCTGTAAAAGTGCAGCTCGATGCCTACGAAAAGGGCGAAGTCGACACGGTCTACATTGCCTACACCCGCTTCATCAACACGATGAAACAGGAATCGGTCGTGCAGCAATTGCTGCCGCTGACGTCGGACAAATTCGAGCAATCAGACGCCGAGAAGCAGGCCTACAGCTGGGATTACATCTATGAGCCCGATGCACAGACGGTCGTTGACGAACTCCTCGTTCGTTATGTCGAGGCGCTCGTGTATCAGGCGGTTGCCGAGAACATGGCGTCCGAGCAATCAGCGCGCATGGTGGCAATGAAAGCTGCATCCGACAACGCCAAAGAAGTGATCGGCGGGCTGCAACTCTCGTACAACAAGGCCCGTCAGGCCGCGATTACCAAAGAACTCTCCGAGATCGTCAGCGGCGCTGCGGCCGTCGGTTGATCCCAAAAAATTAATCAGTTATTGAAATCACAGGATAAGACGATGAGCACGAATCAAGGCAGTATCGTTCAGTGCATTGGCGCAGTGGTGGACATTGAGTTCCCACGCAGCGCGATGCCGAAAATTTTCGACGCACTGACGCTCGATAGCTCCGCGAATCACGCGGGTATTGAAGCCGGTCTCACCTTTGAGGTGCAGCAGCAGCTGGGCGACGGCGTGGTACGTACCATCGCCATGGGAGCGTCTGACGGCCTGCGTCGTGGCATGAAAATCAACAACTCGGGCATCGGCATTTCGGTGCCCGTCGGTAAGGCAACTCTCGGTCGCATCATGGACGTCTTGGGTCGCCCGATCGACGACGCTGGCCCCATCGCCACCGAAGAGCGCCGTGCGATTCATCAGAAGCCGCCGTTGATGGAAGACCTAAAGCCGACCACCGAATTGCTTGAAACGGGCATCAAGGTGATCGACCTCATTTGCCCGTTCGCCAAGGGCGGCAAGATTGGTCTGTTCGGTGGTGCCGGTGTGGGCAAAACCGTGACCATGATGGAACTCATCAACAACATCGCCAAGAGCTACGGTGGTTTCTCCGTGTTCGCTGGCGTCGGTGAGCGCACTCGCGAGGGTAACGACTTCTACCACGAGATGGAAGAGTCGAAAGTGCTCGACAAGGTCGCCATGGTGTTCGGTCAGATGAACGAACCGCCGGGCAACCGCCTGCGCGTAGCGCTGACCGGCCTCACGATGGCTGAGAAATTCCGCGACGAAGGCCTCGACATTCTGTTCTTCGTTGACAATATTTACCGCTATACGCTGGCCGGTACTGAAGTGTCCGCACTGCTCGGTCGTATGCCGTCAGCCGTGGGCTATCAGCCAACGCTGGCCGAAGAAATGGGCCGTCTGCAAGAGCGCATTACGTCGACCAAAACCGGTTCGATCACATCGATTCAGGCTGTGTACGTACCCGCCGATGACTTGACCGATCCGTCGCCTGCGACCACCTTCCAGCACCTGGATGCGACCGTAGTGTTGTCGCGCGACATCGCCTCACTCGGTATTTTCCCGGCTGTGGATCCGCTCGACTCTACATCACGCCAGATCGACCCGCTGGTCATTGGTGACGTGCATTACAACTGCACGCGCGCCGTTCAGGCCACGCTGCAACGCTACAAAGAATTGCGCGACATCATCGCCATTCTCGGCATGGACGAGCTGGCCCCTGAAGACAAGCTGGCCGTTTCGCGTGCCCGCAAGATCCAGCGCTATCTGTCACAGCCGTTTAACGTGGCCGAAGTTTTCACCGGCTCGCCCGGTAAAATCGTGTCGCTCAAAGACACCATTCGCGGTTTCAGCATGATCGTAAACGGCGAATGTGATCACCTGCCAGAGCAGGCGTTCTACATGGTGGGCGTGATCGAAGAAGCGTTCGAAAAAGCGAAGACGCTGGTCTAAAAGTAGCAAAACTATCTGCACTAGATTTGGAGAACACCATGACTGACAAGCTTCCTGAAGGCGATCTGTTCGATTTTGGCGGAACGTTTTTTCCGTCCAATAGCGTCGTGGCGTTCTTTAATACCGAAGCGGATGCGTCTTCGGTGCAGACTGACATCAACAAAGCGTTGCCCAACGCCAAGTGCGAAGTGTTCAGTCCGAAAAAGGTTCATGCGTGGGCCAGCGACGGGCTCAAAAACGCGGGCTTTATCGCCTCGCTAGGCTACGGAATCAAGATCGTCGAAAAGCACGAGGAACTGTCGAAAGCAGGCAAGTGGTCGATCATTGCTCACGCCAAGTCGGAGGCTGACACCGAGAGCGTTATGGTCGCGATCCGCAAGAAGCCGTTCTTTCAGGCCAACAAATACAACACGCTCACCGTCGAAGACCTGAGTTAGAAAAAGCAGTCGTTCATGTCCACTATTCATGTTGATGTCGTTAGCGCCGAGGCCTCGATTTTCTCTGGCGAGGCGAAATTTGTCGCTCTTCCTGGCGAATCGGGCGAGCTCGGTATCCTGCCGAAGCACACGCCTCTGATCACCCGCATCCGTCCAGGCGCAGTGCGCATCGAAAAAGCTGATGGCGGCGAGGAGTTCGTCTTCGTGGCGGGCGGTATTTTGGAAGTGCAGCCCGGCATCGTGACTGTGCTCGCCGACACCGCCATTCGTGGCAAAGACCTTGACGAGGCCAAAGCTGTCGAGGCGAAACAACGCGCGGAAGAGGCATTGCGTAACGATAAATCAGACGTCAATGCGGCAGCAGCGCAGGCTGAATTGATCTCGGCGGTGGCCCAGCTCGCGGCGATTCGCAAACTGCGCGCCAGGTAGTCCAATCGACACGGCAAAAAGGCAGCTACGGCTGCCTTTTTTAATTTGACAGCGGACTTCCACTCCACACCGTATCCCGTCTCTGCGCCGGTCAAATCGTCGCGGTTGAGTTCGCTGCCCACCGTCCCCACCTAATGACTATCGCCTGCTGCGTATGCACGCTCCGCGCGCCCCACTGATTTTCGGAAGCACACAACATGACGAGTTTGCAAACACGCCTCGGCTCACTTTCCACCGAACGCATTCAGGGCATTCGTCGCGGCATAGAAAAAGAGAGCCTGCGTGCGCTGCCCACTGGCGGTCTGGCGCTGACGCCGCATCCCGCCGCGCTAGGCTCCGCGTTAACGCACCCGAAGATCACCACTGATTTCAGCGAATCCCAAGTGGAGCTGATCACCGGTGTTCATTCCGACGCCGAGTCCTGTCTGGCCGAACTCACTGAGATTCACCAGTTCACCTATCGCAGCCTGCGCGATGTTGGCAATGGGGCGGGCAATGAGATGCTCTGGGTGTCGTCGATGCCGTGCGGGTTGCCGACCGATGAGACGATTCCGCTGGCTCGCTTTGGCTCGTCGAACGTGGGGCGCGCCAAAAGCGTGTATCGCATGGGGCTCGGCCATCGCTACGGGCGGCGCATGCAAACGATTTCGGGCATTCATTGCAACTGGTCGTTGCCGGGCGTCACGAGCGAGGAATATTTCGCGCTGATTCGCAATTTTCGGCGTCATGCTTTTTTGCTGATGACGCTGTTTGGCGCGTCGCCCGCCGTGTGCTCGTCGTTTGTTGAGGGGCGTCAGCATGATCTACAAACGCTCGCTGAGTTCACACGCTACATGCCGTATGCCACGTCGCTGCGCATGGGGCGGTTGGGTTATCAGAGCGACGCGCAGTCCTCGCTCGCCGTGAGCTACAACAGCCTCGAAGGCTACGGCGCGTCGTTGCAGGACGCGCTGACGCGAAGCTATCCGGCGTATGAAGCCATCGGCATCCAGAACCCCGGTGGCGACTACAACCAGCTCGGCACCACGCTGCTGCAAATCGAGAACGAGTTTTATGGAACGATTCGGCCGAAGCGCGTGATCCATCCGGGCGAGCGACCGCTGCACGCGCTGCGCGAGCGCGGTGTCGAATATGTTGAAGTGCGGCTGATGGATCTCGATCCGTTTGTGCCGGTTGGCATCACGGCGGCGACCACGCGATTCATAGATGTTTTCTTGCTGCATTGTTTGATGAGCGACAGCCCACCGGACTCGCCACAAGAAATTGCCGCGCTCGCGCGCAACCAGCACAAGACCGCCGCGCGAGGTCGCGAGCCAGGGTTGATGCTGGAGCGAAACAGCGGCGAAGTGGCGCTGACCGATTGGGGGCTTGAAGTGATTGGGCAGTGCGTGCCGATTGCGGCGGCGATGGATTCTGCGCTGGGCGGCACGCTGTACGCTGACGCCGTAGCTGCCGCGATGCGATCCATGCAAAATCCCGACACTTTGCCTTCCGCCCGCGTGCTCGCTGCGATGGACGCTGATTTCAATAACTCGTTCGTTGGCTTCGTGCGAGAGCAATCGGCGAAGACGCAGGCGCATTTGCTCGCGCTGCCGTTCTCAGCCGACCAGCAGGCGCGATACGTTGCGATGACTCAGCACTCAATCGCCGAACAAAAGCGAATCGAAGCGTCCGACAGCATGCTGTTCGAAGCCTATCGCCAGAACTACGTGTCGCCCCAGCGGCTGGGCGTTTAGCCGTCAAGCATCGATGTTGGCCCCCTCATTGTGAGGATTCATCCGACACAACTCAACCTTGACCGCTCTATAAGTCGATAGCGCGTCGACCCCGCAACGCGCTGATCGAACAGCAGTGTGTTGCTGTCCGGGCTCACGACGTCGTGCGCGGCCATCAGTTCTCAAGGCGCTGGTCGCTCGACGATCAAGGGCTTGCGATGCGACCTGCTCGGACTTGCGTCAGCGCTATCCGATGTACTGCTACGTATCCGCCCCATCGAGCAGCCGAACCGGCACGTTGGCCATCACGGACTGCTCGAAATTGCGCGCATTCACACCCGTATTCGTGTCGGCGCCGACGGTCAACGACTTCCACTGCATCACGCAACCGCACTGCTTGCAGCGAATGAATTTCAGCGACTTGTCACCCCAGACGTAATTGTCCGTAGCGTCCGTAGCCGCGATGAGCGTGACCTCCGCGTCCTTGTAGTACGCCCACCGGACCCCATAGCGACGGCAAATCGAGCAGTTGCAGTCCGTGACGCTCTCCGGCGCGCGAGGAACTTCGACTTTGATGGTGCCGCAGTGGCAGGTGGCGGTGAGCATTTTTACGGGGGTTTACTTCGCCACGTGTCTTGGACGACCAGCTTCTCCCTTGCGCTCCATCTTTCCCTCGCGTATGAGCAAACCGAGTACGCTGTAGGACAAATAGTCTTTTTGCTTACCGTGATAGTCGCTGCGCAAACCGAGCAAGCTAGCGACGTCTGAGTTGGAAACACCCGCAGGATTTGCCACTGCCATTTCCAGCACTGCCGATTTCAGCATTTGGAGGCCCAGTTGAGCGCGCTCAACAGCACCTTGAGGTACTACCAAGCCATCTCGCTGCTTGCCACCAAGGCCCGCAGGCACGACTGCGTTTGTCAGGCAACCACCGGTATCTTCTGTCCCAAACGCCGCAATGAGTTCTGCTTCGAGCTTGAGTGCTTGTGCTTCCGTCAGGTCGTCAGCCAAGATTCCAACCAATGGCTTGGCCCCCAACTTTTCTATTTGCTTTATGCGCGCATACTTCTTCGTGGCATCGGGTTTCACCAGGTGATCAAAAGCGCGACTACCGGTTCCTTTTCCAATGTAGAAAGGCTTCGCAGGAGTGACTGTCGGATCCTTTAGCGCGTAGATGTAGTAGAAGTTTGTAGCCATACTCAAGTCTAGTCCTACCCAAAATCATAAGGATCCACATCCACCGCCCAGCGCACTTTCGGGCGATCTGAGGCCATGGCTTCGCGCAGCAGCGCGAGCGCATCGGCAAGCGGGCGCACTTTGGGCGCAATGGCGGTCATCGTCCAGCGCGTGAAGTCGGCCTTGCGGGCGAGAGGTGCGGGCTGGGGCGCAAACACCTCGCCATCCCGCGTGGACAGCGCGTCCCTCAACACCGCATGGGCACGGCTAAAAAACTCGCTCACGGCCTCTGCATCCTTCGCTTCGGCGCGCACCAACGCCATACGGCTCGCAGGCGGCAGGCCGAACATTTCACGGTTGGCGAGTGTGGTGTCGGCGAATCCAGCGTAGTCGTTGGCGAGCAAGGCCTGAAACACGGCGTGAATGGGGAACTCGGTTTGCACCATGACTTCGCCCGGAAGCGCGTGACGACCGGCGCGACCTGCGACTTGCGTGAGTAGCGCAAATAAATCCTCCTGCGCGCGGAAATCGGTGGAGAACAGCGCGCGGTCGGAATCGATGACGCCGACCAACGTAAGTGCTGGAAAGTCATGACCTTTGGCGAGCATCTGGGTGCCGACGACGATGTCGATGTCGCGCGCGAGGATGCGCTCGTAGAGCTCGCGCCACGCGTGTTTGCCGGAGAGCGAATCGGTGTCGGCGCGGGCGATGCGCGCGTCGGGGAAAGCCTCGATCAGCGCGGCTTCCAGCTTTTGCGTGCCGACGCCTGCGCCGACCAATTCCGGGTGACCGCAGGCGGGGCATTTGCTGGGCATGTGTGATTGCGCGCCGCAGTGGTGGCAGCGCAAATCGCGGGTGGATTGATGCAGCGTCATCTTGGCGTCGCAGCGCTTGCACGGTGCGCTCCAGCCGCAATGCGGGCAGTACAGCGCGGAGGCGAAGCCGCGCCGATTGACCAGCACGAGGCTTTGCTCGCCGCGCTCAAGGCGCAGCTTGATGCCGTCGGCCAATGTTTCCGAAAGGCCCCATTTCACACGCTTGCCGCGTGACGGCACGAGTCGCAACGCAGAGGGTTGAGCGGCGGTCGCGCGTTCGTTGAGCACGATGTGCTGATAGACCTCACTTCGTGCATGACGCACATTGCGCCAGGTTTCAAGGCTGGGCGTGGCGCTGGCGAGCACGACGGGGATGTTCGCCCGCTTGGCGCGCACAATCGCTACGTCGCGGGCGTGATAGCGCGGCGATTCATTTTGTTTGTACGAGCCGTCGTGCTCTTCATCAATCACGATGAGGCCAAGATCGGCGGCGGGCGCAAACACCGCGAGCCGGGTGCCGATGATGAGCCGCGCAGCGCCAGAATGCACGCTGTGCCACGCGCGATTCCTCTCGCCGGCCGCGAGTTTGGAATGCAGGACGGCGGTGGGCACGCCGGGCAACGCCTTGAGCACGCGGTCAATCAACTGCGGCGTCAGGTTGATCTCCGGCACCAGCAGCAAAACCTGTTTACCCGCGATGAGCACGGACGCAACCAGATCGAGATAAACCTCGGTCTTGCCACTGCCGGTGACGCCGTGCAAGAGCGATACGGTGAAGCGGTCAGCGTTCGCGCGCAGGCCGCTTGCAGCCTCGCGTTGCGGCGCGGTGAATTCGGGTAGCACGGGATGAACCTGCATCGGCTGCGTCGCGTCTGGATAGACCGCGTTGACGAAGCCCTGGGCGATCCACTCGTTCAAGGTGCGGCGTTGCGTCGACGACAGCGCGCGCAGGGTGTCCACATCGAGGCCGCCCCGAAGCGCCACGACCAGCGCGCGCCGCGCCGAGCCTCGCGCCGGAATAGTTGCGGCGTGATCGTGCCCTGACGATGTGAGCATCCAGCTCGTCGCTTCGGGCGACGGCGCGGCTTCCATCGGGCTGATAAGACCGCAGGCCATGCCGAGCGGCACCTGGTAATACTCGGCAACAAAACCCGCGAGATCGATCAGCGTTTCCGGCAGCGCGGTGCTGATGACGCGGCGAACTGGTTTGAGCGTGGCAGCTGTTTCTGCATCGATGGCGTTCACCGAAGTGACCACGCCGATGTGCGGACGCACGCCAACCGTGACTTCCACGCAGAAATTCGGCGCAACGCCCCAATCGGCTGGCGCGACGTAATCCAGCGCCCGACCAATCGCCAACGGCAGCTCCACAGTCACTCGGGTGAGTGCTTGCTTACCGCTCGCTTGGCTTGAAATCGTTAGCGCCGCATCGGCCAAAAGTTCGTCCCCAACGCCTGTGGATAAATATGTGAACTAATACCACTCGACACGTCGGAAAGCACGCCTGAATGCGGTTGTTGCGGTCATGCCTGATTCTGTGGCGGTCACAAAACAATCAATAAAATCAAGAAGTTACGTACTTTTGCAAGCGTTTCGGCGGAGGCGTACGCTCACCTGTCACGGAAACGTCATTTTTGTGCATAACTGGTGCGGCGGAGCGGCCCGCGCGGGATTTGTCAAGCGAAATCTTTTCGCTTTTGTGAAATGGCCGCGCTACAAATTTCGTAACGCATCCACCATGACGCCGACCAGCGCGGGGTCGGCATCCGGCGTAATTCCGTGCCCCAGATTTGCGATGTAGCGATGCTTGGGATCGAAGCCGGCGAGCGATTTCGCCAGTTCGCGACGAATGGTGGCCTCGTCCGTGGTCAGCAGCAGCGGGTCGAAATTGCCTTGCAACGTGACATTCGGCCCAGCAGCGACCCGGGCATCAACCAGATCGCTTTGCCAGTCCACGCCGATGGCCTGGGCTCCGCTGGCGGCGATAGCGCCGACGCTTTGTGCTGCGCCGCGACTGAAAAGCATGACCGGAATTTTCGGAAATTCGGCGCGCAGGGCGTCGACAATCCGCTTCATCGGTGCCAGCGAAAACTCACGATACAGGCGCGGTGCCAGCACGCCGCCCCAGGTGTCAAACACCATTAGCGCATCGGCCCCGGCACGAACTTGTTCGCTGAGGTACGCCGTGACTGCGCCAACGTTGACGTCGAGCACTTTCTGGAAAAGATCAGGCCGCTGCAACAGCATGCGCCGCGTCAGCGGAAATGCGTCCGCCGAACCGCCGCCTTCGATCATGTAGCAGGCAAGCGTGAATGGGCTGCCGGAGAAGCCAATCAATGGCACACGTTGCTCGCCATCGTGGGTGAGCGCGCGCTTGCACTCGGCGACCGCGTCGAACACATATTGCAGCTTTGCCATGTCCGGCACGGTGAGCGCTTGAACGTTGGATTCTTCGCGCAGAGGATGCGAAAAACGCGGCCCTTCGCCGACGCCAAACGTGAGTCCCAAACCCATCGCATCGGGCACGGTCAAGATGTCGGAGAACAAAATCGCCGCGTCCAGGTCGTAGCGCTCCAGTGGCTGCAACAGCACCTCGGCGCAGAACGACGGAGAACGGCATAGTTCGAGAAAGCTGCCCGCTTTGGCGCGTGTGGCCTTGTATTCCGGCAAATAGCGACCGGCCTGACGCATCAACCAGATGGGCGGACGGGGCAGCGTCTCGTCTGTGAATGCGCGGAGGAAAAGATCGTTTTTCATGTTCATTAGCGGCGAACCAGAGTCAAAGTGCGGTTCGACCATGACGGCGCAACGCGTTTAAGAAAATCACGACCGATCACGGTGGTCGTCAGGCCGGGCTTTTCGCTCACGATAGCGTTCACGCCATACACATCGACCGCGCCGATGCGCACGGAGGTGAGCGGCAGCACGTAAGTTTTGTAGGTCAATGGTTTGCCATCTTTGTCCTTCGGCTCGATCACGGTCTTGGTTTCTTTGCCCTCTTTGGTCTCGGTGATCGTCTGTTTCGGCGCGAGCAGCGTGCGCGACTTTTTGTCTTTGTACGGCAAATTCAGGCGATCCGCATCGGCCACCGGAATCACGATGACGTCAGCGGTGCGGTCAATTTCTGCCTGCACGTTGCCGCCGTTCAGGAGCGCGGGCGTGAGGTATTTGTTCTTCTGATCGGCGCGGATTTGGTGACTGATGAAGCCCTGTGTCTGTGAATCAATCACCGCCATGTCGCCGACGCGCATGCGCTGCGGCAGGCCGTTGTAGAGGAAGGTCGCGGTGTCGTCGTTGATTTTTTCGAGGAGCAAACCTTCGTCGGTGAAAACGCCGAGGCGCGCTTCGCGCCGCTGGTCGTCGATCATGAATTGCGCGGATGAACGGGCGCTCACCGAGGAAAGTTGCAGCGTCGTGGCCAGCAGCGCGGAGCTTGACGACAACACGCTCACGGCAAGCAGTGCGCGCGACACCAAAGAAGCAAACGTCGGAAATTTCATGGACAGGATGTTAGTACGTCGGACGGATACGACGGCCCAACGCCAGCTCAGTTCATGATCAATGGCTTTTTCTCAGAAATGCCTTGGCATTGGGGCTACAGGCGATAAATAAGATAAATCGACTTTGCGGGAAAACGCCAGATAGCCCACGTAAAGCTGGGCGTTCAGCGAAAAGCTGATCTATCGCGGCAACGTAGACGAACCCATCAAAAACGCATCGACTGATCGGGCGCATTGACGGCCTTCGCGAATCGCCCACACCACGAGCGATTGTCCGCGCCGCATGTCGCCCGCCGCGAAGACTTTGGGCACATTGGTCGCGTAGCCGCCTTCATAAGTGCTCGCCTTCGCGTTGCCGCGCCAGTCGCGCTCAACGCCAAACGCCGCCAGCACCGGCGCGACCGGATGCACAAAACCCATCGCCAGGAGCACCAAATCGGCCTTCATTTCCCACTCGCTGCCGGGCACTTCCTGCATCTTGCCGTCTTTCCACTCGACGCGCGCGGCCTTCAAGCCCGTGACCTGACCGTCTTTGCCGACCAGCGATTGCGTGGTGACCGACCAATCGCGCGCGACGCCTTCTTCGTGCGACGACGATGTGCGCAGCTTGAGTGGCCAGTTTGGCCACACCATCGGTTTGTTTTCTTTCTCGGGTGGCTGCGGCATCAGTTCGAACTGCGTGACGCTTGCCGCGCCGTGGCGGTTCGACGTGCCGACGCAATCGGAACCCGTATCGCCGCCGCCGATGACGACGACGTGCTTGCCTTTCGCCGAAATCACTTCAACGTCGTCACCCGCCACACGCTTGTTTTGAAGCGGCAGAAATTCCATCGCGTAGTACACGCCTTTGAGCTCGCGGCCCGGAACGGGCAAATCACGAGGATGCTCCGCGCCGCCCGTCAAAACGACGGCATCAAACAGCGAGTTCAATGTGTCCGGTGACACGATTTTTTTGGCGTCGTTGCCAACGCCCGCGACCAATGTTCCATCACCTACCATCACGCTGGTTTTGAAGGTCACGCCCTCCGCTTCCATCTGCGCCACGCGACGGTCAATGTGCGACTTCTCCATTTTGAAATCAGGAATGCCGTAGCGCAGCAGGCCTCCGATACGATCCGACTTTTCAAACACAGTGACCGAGTGCCCTGCGCGTGCGAGCTGTTGCGCAGCGGCCATGCCTGCGGGGCCGGAGCCGACTACAGCAACTGTTTTGCCGGTTTTTTTCGCAGCGATTTGCGGCGTCACCCAACCGGACTCCCAGCCCTTGTCGATGATGAAATGCTCAATCGACTTGATACCCACGGCATCGTTATTGATGTTCAACGTGCAGGCCGCTTCGCACGGTGCGGGACACACGCGGCCGGTGAACTCCGGGAAATTGTTGGTGCTGTGCAGCGTGTCGAGCGCCTGCTTCCAGTTGCCGCGATAGACGAGATCATTCCAGTCGGGAATGATGTTGTTGACCGGGCAACCAGTCTGGCAGAACGGAATGCCGCAATCCATGCAGCGCGCGCCTTGCTGCTTCGCTTCGTCGTCCTTAAGCGTGACAACAAATTCGCGATAGTGGTGGAGACGCGATTGCGGCGCTTCAGCGGCCTCGCTCAAGCGTTGAAACTCCATGAATCCGGTGATTTTTCCCATGATCTTCTTCTGCTGATTTTCGTTCTACCCCCTCTCCCCCTGCGGGAGAGGGTTGGGGTGAGGGGTTACGTGGCCTTTAAAGCCAGGGTGACTGGAACGCTACCGCCCCCTCACCCTAGCCCTCTCCCACGAGGGGAGAGGGGATCGAGCCCGGAGGCGGAGGGCTATTTCGCGACCACTTCTTTCGTCGCCGATTTCGCTTTAATCGACTCTGCATACATATCCGTCAGCGCCCGCTTGTACTCATGCGGGAACACTTTGACAAAATGTTTGCGCTGATTCGTCCAGTCGTCCATGATGGACAGCGCCACCGCTGACCCGGTGTAGCGCAGGTGCTTGTCGATCAGCGATTTGATCATCGCCTCGTCGCTCATGTCGCGATGACGCTTGCGGCCTTTGCCCTGTGCGATCAGCTCTTGTTCGGCACCGGTTTGCTCGATCTCCGGGACGACCGGTTCCACCGACACCATCGACAAATTACAGCGCTTCGCGAACACCCCTTTCGGGTCGTACACATAAGCCAGACCACCGGACATCCCCGCCGCGAAGTTACGCGCTGTTTCGCCAAGTACGACAACCGTGCCACCGGTCATGTATTCGCAACCGTGATCGCCCGTGCCTTCCACCACCGCTGTCGCGCCGGAGTTGCGCACCGCAAAGCGCTCGCCTGCTACGCCCCGAAAGAAAGCCTCGCCCTCGGTCGCCCCGTACATCACCGTGTTGCCGATGACGATGTTGTCCTCGGCCTTAGCCGGGCATTTCGCATCGGGGTAGACGATGATGCGCCCACCCGACAGGCCCTTGCCGGTGTAGTCGTTGGTCGCGCCTTCAATCTCGAACGTGATGCCGCGCGCGAGGAATGCACCAAAGCTCTGCCCCGCAATGCCTTTGAAGCGCATGTGAATCGTGTCGTCCGACAAACCGGCGTGTGCGTATTTCGACACCACGGCGTGTGACAACATCGCGCCGACCGAGCGGTTGTGATTGCCGATGACGAAATCGCCTTCGACTTTCGTCTTGTTTTCAAGTGCAGGCTGGGCGGCAGCGATCAACGCGTGATCCAGCGCGCCGGTCAAGCCGTGATCCTGCTCCTCAACGTGATAGCGAGCGACCGACGGAGGCATGCGCGGCGTGTAGAACACCTTCGAGAAGTCAAGGCCGCGCGCCTTCCAGTGATCAATACCGGATTGCATATCGAGCCAATCGCTGTGGCCGATCAATTCGTCAAACGTGCGCACGCCAAGCTTCGCCATCAACTCGCGTGCTTCTTCCGCGACGAAGAAGAAATAGTTAACGACGTGTTCCGGCTGGCCATTGAATTTTTTGCGCAGTTCGGAGTCTTGCGTCGCGACTCCGACGGGGCAGGTGTTCAGATGGCACTTGCGCATCATGATGCAGCCTTCGACGACCAGCGGTGCCGTGGCGAAACCGAACTCGTCAGCACCCAGCAACGCGCCAATCACAACATCACGCCCGGTCTTCATCTGTCCATCGGCCTGCACGCGGATGCGACCGCGCAGCTGGTTGAGCACGAGCGTCTGTTGCGTCTCGGCAAGTCCCAATTCCCAAGGCGTGCCGCAGTGCTTGATCGACGAAATGGGCGATGCGCCGGTCCCGCCGTCGTGGCCTGCAACGACGACGTGATCAGCCTTGCATTTGGTCACGCCTGCGGCGACTGTGCCGATGCCGATTTCGCTCACGAGCTTGACGCTGATGCTTGCCTTCGGGTTTGAATTTTTCAGATCGTGAATGAGCTGTGCGAGGTCTTCAATCGAATAAATATCGTGATGCGGGGGCGGCGAAATGAGGCCAACACCCGGCACCGAGAAACGCAGTTGCGCGATGTACTCGGACACTTTGTGGCCGGGCAACTGCCCGCCTTCACCTGGCTTCGCACCCTGTGCCATCTTGATCTGGATTTGATCGGCGCTGGCTAAATATTCGGCAGTCACACCGAAGCGGCCCGATGCCACCTGCTTAATTTTTGAGCGAAGAGAATCGCCTTCTTTGGCGGAGACCGTGTCGCCAACACGATGCGCGCCCAACCGCGATTGCATCGTCTCGCCCTTTGCCAGCGGGATGTAGCGCTTCGCGTCTTCGCCGCCTTCGCCTGTGTTCGATTTGCCACCGATGCGGTTCATCGCGATCGCGAGCGTGGCGTGGGCTTCGGTCGAAATCGATCCGAGCGACATCGCACCCGTGGCGAAACGTTTGACGATTTCTTTCGCTGGTTCGACTTCTTCAATCGGCACCGGTGTGCGTTGCTCGAATTTGAAGTTGAACAGCCCGCGCAAGGTTTTCAATTTGCCAGACTGGTCGTTGATCAGTGCGGCGTATTCTTTGTAGGTCGCCGCATTGTTCGCACGCGTGGCGTGCTGCAACTTGGTGATGACCTCTGGCGTCCACATGTGCTCTTCGCCACGCGTACGGACGGCGTACTCGCCGCCCGCATCGAGCATTTCGGCGAGCACGGGGTCGTTGCCGAATGCCAGCTGGTGCAGCCGCATCTGCTCTTCAGCGACTTCGAAAATGCCGATGCCCTGGATGCTGGAGCTGGTTCCGGTGAAGTACTGGTCGAGGAACGTGGCGTTCAGGCCAACCGCTTCAAAAATCTGCGCGCCGCAGTAGCTTTGATAGGTCGAAATACCCATCTTCGACATCACTTTGTTCAAGCCTTTACAGATGGCTTTCACAAAGCGCTTTTCGCTTTCGTAAGCGGAGATCTGCGGCACGATGTCAGACAGCTGAGTTAGCGTTTCGAGTGCGAGATACGGATGGATCGCTTCCGCCCCGTAACCGCCGAGCAGCGCAAAGTGATGCACCTCGCGCGCTGAACCCGTCTCGACGACCAGACCGGCGGACGTCCGCATGCCGGTCTTCACGAGATGCTGATGCACGGCGGATGTGGCAAGCAACGCAGGAATCGGGACGCGATCCGAAGCCACCGCACGATCCGAAAGAATCAGTACGTTCACGCCGAGCTTGATGTTGTCCACTGCGGCGGCGCAGAGGCTCGCTACGGCGGCCTCGATGCCTTCCTTGCCCCAGCTTGCAGGGTAGGTGATGTCCAACTCTTTCGCGCGGAACGCACCGCTGGAGAAAAGCTCAATATGGCGAATGCGCTCCATGTTCTGACTGGTCAGAATCGGCTGCTGCGCCTCCAGGCGCGATTGCGGCTCGGTCGCGTCGTGACCCAGCAGATTCGGGCGCGGGCCAACGAACGTCACGAGCGACATCACCAGTTCTTCACGAATTGGATCGATCGGCGGATTGGTCACCTGCGCAAACAGTTGGCGGAAATAGTTGAACAGTGGCTTAGCCTTGTTCGACAGCACGGTCAGCGCAGCGTCGTTGCCCATGGAGCCTGTGGCTTCTTCGCTATTCGCAACCATTGGCGTCAGGATGACTTTGAGATCCTCCTGCGTGTAACCGAATGCCTGCTGGCGATCCAGCAGCGAAACGGCCGATTTCTCAGCGGGTGCCGGCTCAGGCAGGTCTTCCAGCGACACGCGCGATTGCTCGATCCAGGCCCGATACGGCTTCGCGCCGGCGAGGTCGCTTTTGAGCGTTTCGTCGTCAATAATCCGACCCTGCTCCAGATCGAGCAACAGCATCTTGCCGGGCTGCAAGCGCCACTTTTTGACGATCTTTTCTTCGGGGATTTCGAGCACGCCGACCTCGCTTGCCATCACGATCATGTCGTCATCGGTGACCACATAGCGCGCTGGGCGCAACCCATTGCGATCCAGCGTCGCGCCGATCTGACGGCCATCGGTGAAGGCCATCGCGGCCGGGCCGTCCCACGGCTCCATCAACGCGGCGTTGTATTCGTAAAACGCACGGCGATCTTCGTCCATCGCGGTGTTGCCCGCCCAGGCCTCGGGGATCATCATCATCGCGGCATGCGCGAGCGAGTAGCCGCTCATGACGAGCAGTTCAAGGCAGTTGTCGAAAGACGCCGTATCCGACTGGCCGTCGTAAATCAGCGGCCACAGTTTCGGCAAATCCGCACCGAGCACGGACGACGCAATCGCGCCTTCACGAGCACGAATCCAGTTCGCGTTGCCGCGCAAAGTGTTGATTTCACCGTTGTGACAAACCATGCGGAACGGATGCGCCAGATCCCACGTTGGAAAAGTGTTGGTCGAGAAGCGCTGATGCACCATCGCCAACGCGGTGACCAGCATCGGGTCTTTCAGGTCAAGGTAGAACGCCCCCACCTGATCGGCTAGCAGCATGCCCTTGTAGACGATGGTGCGCGTCGACATCGACGGCACGTAAAACTCCTTGCCGTGACGCAATTTCAGCGCCTGAATGGCGTGGCCCGAGCTCTTTCTGATGATGTAGAGCTTCCTTTCGAGGTCGTCCTGCGTCATGCCTTTGGAGCCGCGACCGATAAACACCTGACGGATGATCGGCTCAATCGCGCGCACGCCTTCGCTGAATCCCGAGTCGTCAACCGGGACATCGCGCCAGCCCAAAAGCACCTGGCCTTCGGATGCGATTGCACGCTCTATCTCCTGCTCGCAAGCCATGCGGGACGCTGGTTCCTGCGGCAGGAAAACCATGCCGACGCCATACTGACCTACGGCGGGCAGCGTAATTTTCAGTTTGCCGCATTCGCGCCGGAAAAACGTGTCCGGCACCTGAATCATGATGCCCGCACCGTCGCCCTGCAATTTGTCCGCACCGACGGCGCCGCGATGGGTCAGGTTCTCCAGAACTTTCAAGCCTTTCTCGACAATGTCGTGGCTCTTGCGACCTTTAATGTTCGCCACGAAACCCATGCCGCAGGCGTCGTGCTCATGCTTGGGGTCATACAGACCTTGTGCGGCGGGCTTGTAGTCCAAGTCAGTAACGGCGGCTTGCTGCATGTCTGTATCCACGGTAAGGCACTCTCCAGAGCGTTGCATTGACTGTGCCATCAAGGCACCCCGATAAACTCAATCAATGCAGAAACGGTATAGTTTTATTCACGGGCCACATAGTTTAGCGAATATTGCGCCTTGCTGCAACGCGACAAATGTTGTTTTGCCGCTCCGTTGATGAAACGTTGCAAGGCGTACCCCTTGCGCTATGCCATTGTCTTGCGGTTAAATCTAGAAATTGCGTATAACGTATTGATTGCGCGCCGGTTTTGTCTGTCGGACGCGCGTATTCCAGAGTTTGAAAGGCCCCACCGTGGTTACATCCAGATCGTCAATTAAGTCGCTGCTCTCAGTGGCGGCTCTCGCAGCGCTCTCGCTGCTCGCAGGTTGCGGCGGCGGCGGTGCCGTCACGCCGAGCTGCGCGGACACCAACAGTTGCCCGGTTGTAGTGCCCGCGCCACCGGCGTTGGTCATCAACCCAAGCGCACTCAATGCTTATGCTGGCATCCCTGTGGTCGTTACGATCAGTAGCGGTGTTGGGCCTTTTCAGGTCTTTACGTCTGACGCGACAGTACTTCCGGTGACGCAGGTGGTGCCCGGTGCTGCGATCACACTTGTGCCAAGCAATGTCGACTCAGATCGTGTCGTAACGTTAACCGTGCGCGATGCGGCCGGACAATCTAAAACGGTGGCCGTAACCGTGAAAGCGACCCCCCTGATCGGAGCTATGACGGTGACACCGGCGAATGCGTCGCTTTGTGGTGCGCTTGGCATTCCGATTGGAACCGTGGCTATTTGTTCCGGTGAAACAGCGTCAGCATCGCTGACACTCAAGGGTGCTAACACGTTACCGATTGCCAATCGTCAAGTGCGTTTCGACGTGATCCTTGGGCCTTACAGCTTTGCGCTGGATCGCGACGCAACGGTCTTTGCCAAGACCATTACGGTGACGACCGACCAAAATGGTCAAGCGATAGTGGCGATACGCTCCGACGCAGGCGTGCCTACGCAGGTTTCGCTCATTCGCGGAACCGACATCACGAGCGGCAATCGAGTTGATGCTTCGTTCACTATTCTGCAATCGACCAGCGGGACGCCAGCGTTTAGTGTGAGTCCGGCAAATGCAAGCATCACAGGCTATTACGTTAATACGTGTGGCGGTGCCGCCGTCAGTTACGTTATTTACGGCGGTACAGCGCCCTACACGGTGTTTGCCAACAACATTCAAGGTATCGCTTTGGAAGCTGCTACGACCCGAGGTCAGACGGTTGTCGTACCCGTTTCTGGCGGTGCGTTCAGCGTAGTCGCATCGGGCAGTGCTTGTGCCGGCACTACGACAACCCGACTGACTATTACCGATGCAACGGGGCGCGTCATAACCGCGACATTCGACAACATTGCTGGCACGGTTCCGCTGCCGGTAGCTCCCGCTCCGAACGATTTGATCGTGACACCGGCCATTACGAACATTGTTTGCGCTAAAGGCACGACCGTCGCGTTCACAATTTCTGGCGGCACTTCGCCTTATATCGTTGCAACTGATCGACCCTCGGAAACAACGGTCAACGGCTCGAACATTACGCTCACAAAGGATTTGGCAGCCGGCACTACGATCAATGTTGCAATTGCAGACGCGAAGAGCAAAACTGCATCTGCAGTCATTTCCTGCATTCCTACACCGACGCCGGTTTTCCAGTTGACTATGACGCCACCGAGCGTGGCAAAAACGGCGGTTGGTGGTTTCTGTGATGCGACGCCCTTCCCGCCGATCGTTGTCAGCGGCGGGGCAGGGCCATTTACGGTATCCATCGACGTGTCGTCCGCAGTTGCGACTGCCGCGTTTGCCGCTACGGGCACGGGGGTAATTGTTGTGACGCCTACCAGCGCCACCAGCGTTGCAAAAGGGAAGATCATCGGTATCACCGCCGTCGACTCCGCTACCGGCCGAATAGGAGTCGCAACTGCTACGTGCCAATAGTCGATAGCTAATTGGTATCCCCCGGCTGTGGCCGGGGGGCCACGTGAGTGGACTGAGCCGTGAGGCCGTTTCGGACTACGGAAGAGTAGGCAGCGTCTAAGGCGGGGCCATTTCCTGCCCCTTATGTGGTTCTGCCGTTTCGATCCCTCAAACGTTTTCGCCATTGCGCATCGCTCATTGTTTGAGATGCGCTTTTTTACTTGGCCTAAGAATGAGGTGACACCATCAAGTTCTCAGGCTTGCCAAGATGAGCAACCACGCGCTTACGAGTTGCTCGCGACCGGTTTAAAGTTTGTCTGTCGCGACCGCCGCGATGAATGGCGGTTTAAGGCAAAAAATTCCGACCCCGCAGAAATTGCATTGACGCTGACCAGTCTAGGCAGACAAACCTACCTGTCGGTCTAGCGGTTAGGTGCAACAGTCGCAGGCTCCGTAACGCTAGCAACTTGAATTCGCTCGGCAATCTCGGCGACCACCGCGCTAGGTCTATCGCGATAGGACTCGACGATAAAGTGAGCCGTCTCGGAATAGAGCGGGTGTCGCAGCTCATACAGCTGACGCAGCCGGGCCAGCGGGTCGGTGACCATCAGTAACGGGCGGTCACGATTGCGCCGGACGCGTTCGTACGACGTTTCTGGGGTGGAGTGAAGGTAGATCACTATGCCGCGCGCGCGCAACACGTCGCGGGTTTCCGCATTCAGGATTGCGCCACCGCCCGTACCCAAGATGATTGGCGTGGTTTTCGTGAGTTCATCAATGATGTGCGCCTCACGCGTGCGAAACGCCGGCTCGCCTTCAATCTCGAAAATCGTTGCAACACTGACGCCCGTGCGCCCTTCGAGTTCGTGATCCGAATCGAAGAACGGACGCCCCAGTCGCTTCGCAAGCAATTGCCCAATAGTGGTCTTGCCAGACCCCATCAGTCCGATCAGAAAGATGTTTTGAGTGAGCACAGCCGTCAGAACAGGGTTTAGTAAATATTCACGAGGTGGCGA
>JANXUB010000095.1 GCA_025352105.1 Burkholderiales bacterium
ATTCACCGACGCCATAACCGGATGGCAACGCTGTACGCAGCCGCGAACCCGGCGCGTGACGCGTGGCTTGATCTGGTAGCGCCAAACGGCGCCACAGTGCTCACCGCGCTAGATGTGTTCCCGATACCGGAACAAGTTAACGACCCGTCTGTGCAGCAGGTTTATCGCACGGCGCAGGGTTATGCCGTCAAGTTGAAACTGGTGGACGGGGTCAAGCTGCCGGAGCGCATGCCCATTGTCCTTGCCGCGACTGGCCCCGTCGGCGCGAAAGGCGAAATTGCTGGTAGCACGCTGGCGACCGTGAGCGATACGGCGTTTGTGTTGCCCGTCGGAGCGACTGCACTGATTGGCCCTGCTACCAAGGCGGACTCATCATCCAACGCGCTCACGTTCTGGTCAGCAATGTTGCTCGCCTTCCTCGGCGGCATGGTTTTGAACCTCATGCCCTGTGTGTTCCCGGTGTTGTCGTTGAAGATTCTTTCGTTTGCGAAGTATGGCGGCGGCGCGCGCGGTTCGGCCCCCTCTCCCTTGAGGGGAGAGGGCGGGGGAGAGGGTGACGGTGGCGCGCAGAACAATGTTGGTGGTGCTACTAGCCACGTACCCCCTCACCCTAACCCTCTCCCGCGAGGGGAGAGGGGACAGGACAGCGCTAGAGCCAAAATCATTGCCATGCGCCAACACGGCGTGTACTACGCCATCGGCGTCGTCCTTTCGTTCCTCGCGCTCGCAGGCGTGATGCTCGCACTGAAAAGCGCTGGCGGCGCCGTTGGCTGGGGATTCCAGCTGCAGAACCCCGGCGTGGTGTGGGTGCTGGCGGTGATCTTTTTCCTGATCGGGCTCAACCTGATGGGCGCGTTTGAGGTGGGCCAACTCGCGCCATCGTCATTGCTGTCGATGCAGGCGAAACATCCCGGTGTGGATGCGTTCTTTTCCGGAGTGCTGGCGGTGATTGCCGCGAGCCCGTGTACCGCGCCGTTCATGGGCGCAGCGCTCGGGTTCGCGTTGACGCAGAGCGCGGCTGCGGCGCTGGCCGTGTTTGCGGCGCTCGGCATCGGAATGGCGCTGCCGTATGTGCTGCTCGCGTGGTTTCCGAAGTGGCTGGACAAGTTGCCGCGTCCGGGGCAATGGATGATTACGTTCAAGCAGTTGCTGGCGTTTCCGATGTTTTTGACCGTCGTGTGGCTGGTGTGGGTGATTTCCTTGCAGGCGGGTGCGGACGGTGCCGCGATTGGCTTGCTGGGCCTCGTTGGGCTCGCTTTTGCAGCTTGGCTGATTGGCTCGATGAAATCCGGTGTGCGTTGGGCGGGCGTCGCTGCGGCGGTGATCGCGATGGCGCTGGCGTGGCCAGCGAGCGAGCCCGCGCAGGCGGCAACAACCGCGTCAAAAACCAGCAAAGCCAACTGGCAACCTTGGGATCCCGCCGCCGTTGCCAAGCTCAACGCGGATGGCAAACCGGTGTTCGTAGACTTCACCGCCGCCTGGTGCGTGAGTTGTCAGGCGAACAAACGGTTAGTGCTCACTCGCGCTGAAATCGAGAACCTGTTTGAGAAAAAGCAGGTGACGCTGATGCGCGCTGACTGGACCAATCGCGATGAACGCATCACGCAGGCGCTCGCCGCCATGAACCGTTCCGGCGTGCCGGTGTACGTTTTGCATGCACCGGGCAAGGCGCCACAGCTGTTGCCGGAACTGTTGACGACGGGTATCGTCAGGGACGCGTTAGTTGCGCTTAATTGACGAACTCGCAACGATTTATCGCCACCCCGTCGTAGGCCCGGGCCCACGCCCGGAGAGCCCACGTCGGACCCTCGGGCGTGGATACCGGCCTCCGCCGGTATGGCATGGTCAGGCTTATTTTTCTAGTTGTCTAACACCCAAGGAGTCCCCATGATCCGCACCCTCGCCACCCTTCTCGTAACCACCGCCATGGCCGCCGCGCACGCCGTCAATGTCGGTCAAGCCGCGCCTGATTTTTCGCTGACTGATGTCAACGGCAAAACCGTGAAACTGTCCGATTTCAAGGGCAAAAACGTGGTGCTGGAATGGACCAATCCCGGTTGCCCGTTCGTCGTCAAGCATTACGGCTCGAACAACATGCAGTCGCTGCAGGCTGATGCCAAAGCCAAAGGCGTGGTCTGGTTGTCGATCAACAGCACCGAGAAAAATCACTCGGATTACCTAGCGCCGGCCATGCTCAACGCCAAGATGAACGGCGAGTGGAAGGGCGCGGCAAGCTACGTGCTGATGGATGAGAGCGGCAAGACCGGACAGGCGTACTCGGCGAAAACCACGCCGCACATGTATGTGATCGATCCGGCGGGCAAACTGGTTTACGCCGGCGGCATCGACGACAAACGTAGCGCCAATCCGGCTGACGTGAAAACCGCGAAAAACTTCGTCCGGGCCGCACTGGATGAAACGCTCGCAGGCAAGCCGGTGACCGTTGCGACGGCCCAGCCGTACGGTTGTAGCGTCAAGTACCAGTAACAGCTTTTAATCGTTTCGCCCTGAAAGCCCGGTTACAGCCGGGTTTTTTTATTGGCGGGCAGAAAGTCGACTTTAATCGATTTGACGCTGTAGCCCTAATGTAGCGGTGTTGTTGCCACAATGTTGCTCGTCGTAGCGTGATCGGGAAAACCCGTATTTGCAAATATGCGTTTATGCGCATAATTGCGAAAAATACAGGAGGAGCGTCACGGTGCAAGAACTCGAACCCGTCTTCGACAAGGTGGCTCGCTACTTTTCGCTGCTGTCGGATTCATCGCGGCTGAAGGTCATTCATGCGATCTGCAATCAGGAGCGCTCGGTCACCGACGTGATGAGCGCCACCGGGTTGACGCAAAGCGCTGTCTCGCGCCACCTTTCTAACCTGCATTTGTCGTCCGTGGCGTCGCGCCGCAAAGTCGGCGCTCAGGCGCTCTACCAAATCACCGACCGCACACTCACCGACATCTGCCGCACGGCCTGCGTGAGCCTCGTTTCACGTGAGAGTGATGAGCTCATGGCGGCGAGCGCGTTGCAGGCGCAGGTGGCGCAATTCATGCCGACAGAGACGAGCGTTCCCGAATACAAATCAATCGCAACTGAGGCGCACGCCGGAGCGCAGCGATGAGTTCGACGCGCCTGGGCCGCCTACAAAAAGCGCCGGAATTTTTTATCACGCGAGACGCGTTGACCCTGCCGCGCGATGATCGCCGTGCCTTTCTGCGCAAAGCGTTTGCTGCTGCGAGCGCCGCCTCGGTCGTTGCCGCCGCGCCGCGAGCTTTCGCCCAGTCGAGCTCCGCGACCAGCGCGGGCGACCCCGCGATCCTCAATCTGCCCGCACACAGCAAAGGTCTCGGCCAGCCCGTCGCCGCCCGCCCATACGGTCTTCCGTCAAAGTATGAAGAAAACCTGCAACGCCGCGAGAGCCCCGGCCTCACGCGCGTCGGCGCGGCGAGCGTGAGCTTCGCGCCGCTGCAGGGCTTCTTCGGCATCATCACGCCGAGCGGGTTGCACTTCGAGCGGCATCATCAGGGCTGGTGGGACATTGACCCAACGCAGCATCGTTTCATGATCAACGGACTGGTGGCGAACCCGAAGGTCTACACGATGGACGACCTGATGCGCATGCCCAGCGTTTCGCGCATGCATTTCCTCGAATGCGGCGCGAACACCGGCATGGAATGGGGCAATGTGGCCGTGCCGACGGTGCAGTACACGCACGGCATGCTCTCGTGCTGCGAGTTCACCGGCGTGCCGCTTAAGTGGCTGCTGGACGACTGCGGTATCGATTTGAAAAAAGCGAAGTTCATCCTCGCCGAAGGGGCCGACGGCAGCAGCATGACGCGCACCATCAATCTGTCGAACGCGCTCGACGACGCGATAGTCGCGTACGGCATGAATGGCGAAATGCTGCGGCCCGAAAACGGCTATCCGCTGCGCCTCGTGGTGCCCGGCGTACAGGGCGTGTCGTGGGTCAAGTATCTACGCCGCATCGAAGTCGGCGACATGCCGTATGCGACAAAAGACGAGACGCTGCACTACATCGATCTGATGCCCGACGGCCAGCATCGCCAGTATTCGAGCATTCAGGAAGTGAAGAGCGTGATCACCTCGCCATCAGGGGGACAAGTGCTGCTCGACAAAGGATTTTTCAACGTCACCGGCATCGCCTGGAGTGGTCGCGGCAAGATTCGCGGGGTCGACGTATCGGTGGACGGCGGCAAGAACTGGAAGGCTGCGCGACTGGAAACACCAGTGCTGGACAAGTGCTTGACGCGATTCAACGTTGACTGGACGTGGGATGGCAAGGACGCGATTTTGATGTCGCGCGCGACCGATTCGACGGGACAGGTGCAGGCGTCAATTAGCGCGATGCGCAAGGTTCGGGGAACGCGTTCGATTTATCACAACAACGCGATTCAGAGTTGGCTGGTCTCGCCGAATGGGGAGGTCAGCAATGTTCAAGTCGCTTGATTTTCTTCGTGGAAAACGCTTGCAAGTTCCCTCTCCCGCAGCGCGGGAGAGGGCGGAGGGTGAGGGCCGCACACAAGCGGAGTCACGTTGGAGTTTGCTTACCAACCGCCCTCACCCCAACCCTCTCCCGCGCTGCGGGAGAGGGGGCAGAACATTGGTCTCGCTAACGTTGTTGTCGCTGACGACTAGCGCCATTGCTCAACCTAAATTCCAAAACCTAGGTCGCCCCGCCACCGCCGCCGAAATTCGCGCCTGGGACATTGACGTTCGTCCCGACTTCAAGGGCTTGCCCGCAGGCTCTGGTTCGGTCAGCAGAGGGCAAGACGTCTGGGAAGCCAAATGCGAAAGCTGCCACGGCGCATTTGGCGAATCAAACGAGTACTTCACCCCAATCGTTGGCCACACCAAACCCGGCGACATGGTGACGGGCCGAGTCGCAGCCCTGCGCGCCGAAACCGTGCCGCAGCGCACGAGCCTGATGAAGCTTTCGCAGCTCTCCACGTTGTGGGATTACATCAACCGCGCGATGCCGTGGAATGTGCCTAAAAGCTTGAGTACGGACGAGGTTTACGCGGTCACGGCGTACATCCTAAACCTCGGCAACATCGTTCCCGCAGACTTCGTGCTGTCCGACAAAAACATTGCCGAGACGCAGAAAAAGCTGCCGAACCGTAACGGCACGACGACGGCGCATGCGATGTGGAATGTCAAGGACAAGCCCGATACGCAGGGCGTGAACTGCGTTACGAACTGCGCGCGCGAAGTCAGAATCACCAGCCGCCTGCCAGATTACGCACGCAACGCGCATGGCAATCTCGCCGAGCAAAATCGCATCGTCGGTGCGGTGCGCGGTGCGGACACACGAGCCTGTGCGTCAAGCCCGGACGCGCCCTGTGGGAGCGGTTCCACCGCGACGAGCAGTGCCAGGGCGAATCGCGGTGAAACCGCTCCCGCAAGACCAGCGACGATGCCCGTCACCGCCGAAGCATCAACGCTCGCCCAAAAGCACGCCTGCACAGCCTGCCACGGCGTGAAAACCAAAATATTGGGGCCGTCGTTTACAGACATCCACAAGAAATACGGCCCTGATTCAGCGGCAGCATTAGCTGCCAAAATCAAGGCGGGCGGCAGCGGCGTGTGGGGCAGCGTGCCGATGCCTGCGCAGGCTCATGTGTCGGATGCAGAGATTCGCGCGATGGCGGAGTGGCTTGCTGCGGGAAAGTTTTAACCAATCCGCAGTATGGATATTCGGGATTACCACCTTGGGTTTGCGCCGAGCGAACCTAAACTTACACTTATCAACGCAATCAGGAGGATGTTCGATGAATATCAAACGTAGACAGACGATCAAAGCGGGCTCAAGCCTTGCCTTGGTCGCCGCAGCCATCAGCGCGGGCGTGTTGCCGACGAGCGCATTTGCCGACTGGAACAAGGCCGCGTTCGAGGCAAAAAACATGGCCGATGTTTTGAAGGCCTTGGGTGGCGCGAGCGCTGAAAAATCAGCGGACATCGTCATCACCGCGCCGGACATCGCCGAGAACGGCGCAGTCGTTCCGGTTGCCGTTGCCAGCAAGATCGCAGGCACGCAATCGATCTCGATTCTGGTTGAGAAGAACCCATCGAGCCTCGCCGCAGAATTTGACATTCTTCCCGGCACCGAGCCGAACGTCGGCACACGCGTCAAGATGGGCCAAAGCTCAAACGTCCACGCGGTTGTCAAAGCAGGCGGCAAGTACTACGTCGCCACGAAAGAAATTAAAGTCACCCTCGGTGGGTGTGGAGGTTAATCATGGCAGATCCGATGCGCATTCGCGCGCAACAAAAAGGCGACGTAACCGAAGTGCGTGTGCTCATGGCGCACATCATGGAAACCGGCCAGCGCAAAGACAGCGCAGGCAACATCGTGCCCGCGCACCACATTCAAACGGTAACGGCGACGTGGAATGGCAAGCCTGTTCTGTCGGCCAATTTCGGCCCAGCCGTATCGCAAAACCCAGTGATGAATTTCACGTTCAAAGGCGGCGCGAAGGGCGAAAAAGTGATCGTCACCTGGACGGACAACAAGGGCGACACGCGGACGGACGAAGCGGTTATTTCGTAATCACTGATAGCCGCCTCCAGTCAGCGGGAAGCGGCGTTGGTTTTTTGTCCCTCTCCCCTTGCGGAGAGGCTAGGGTGAGGGGGCGTTGGACGTGCAGAAACGTGCAATCTTCGAAGCAACCAACCCCTCACCCCCACCCTCTCCCGCAAGGGGAGAGGGGGCCAGACGAGGAAGATTCGTGAAAAAGATATTTGTTGCAGCGATCCTAGCCTCGCTCGCATTCCCCCTCACCGCCCAAGACGTCCAAAAGCAAATCGACCGCTACCGCGAATTGCTCGCCGATGGCAACCCCGCCGAGCTGCTCGAAATGCGTGGTGAAGATTTGTGGAAACAAAAGCGTGGCCCGAAAAACGCATCGATGGAAGCCTGTGATCTCGGCCTCGGTGCAGGAAAAGTGGCGGGTGTCAACGCCGTGCTGCCACGCTATTTCGCCGACGTGGATCGTGTGATGGATCTCGAATCGCGCATCGTGCACTGCGAAGTGACGTTGCAGGGCTTCACGATGGCGGAGCTGACCAAGCGTCCGCACTCGTTGAACCAGAGCGAACGGCAGACTGATCACGAAGCCTTGACTGCCTATGTCGTAGGCCAGTCGCGCGGTGCCAAAGTGAATCTGCCGCAGAGCCATCCGAAAGAGCGCGAATCCTTCCTTCGCGGCGAAAAAATGTTCTTCTTCAAAGGCGGCCCGTACGACTTCGCCTGCGCAACCTGCCACGGCGTCGACGGCCAACGCATTCGTCTGCAGGACCTGCCGAATTTCCAGAAAGCGGACAACGCGCAGCGCGCCTTCACCACCTGGCCCGCCTATCGCGTGAGCCAGGGCGCGATGCGCACGATGCAGTGGCGCCTGCTCGACTGCTTTCGTCAACAGCGCCTGCCCGAGATGGAGTTCCTTTCGCCCGCATCTATTGATCTCATCACCTACATGGGCGTCAAGGGCAAAGACGGCACGATGGACGCGCCCGCGATCAAGCGCTAAGGAATGACGATGAAAATCAAATTTTTACCTTTCGCAGCGGTCGCGTTCGTTTTATTCACAGGCGGATGCGCCACGATGCAGCCTGGCCCGACCGCGGTCGACACGTCGCGTGAAGTCGAGTCGCTAGCACGGCGATTCCCGCCCGGTGCAAAAGCCCCCACCGATGCCGAAATCGTCGCCCTGCTGAAGGCGTCATTCAAGGATTCGCCGTCCGCCAAACTTGATCGCCTCGATCAAACGCCACTGCAAATGGCCTGCACCGAAGCTTCGCGCAGTGGTAAGCCGCTTGACGAAAAACTGCGCGACGGATTGCAGGCAGCCGCCCTCGCGTCGGTCAAATATCCAGCCGACGGCAAGTACCTCGGCGACTGGAAACGCGGCAAAGCCATCGCGCAAAACGGACGTGGCCTGCAATACACCGACAAGGTCGGCGACGTAGCGGGCGGCAACTGCTACGCCTGCCATCAGATCGACAAGAAAGAAATTGCGCACGGCAACATTGGCCCGTCATTGACCGGGTACGGAAAATTGCGCGGCCAAACCGAACCCATCGTGAAATACACCTGGGCGCGAATCTGGAACAGCCATTCGTTCAACGCCTGCGCCAACATGCCGAGGTTCGGCGATGCGGGCATATTGACTGAAGCGCAGATCAAGGATGTGATGGCGCTGCTGCTCGATCCGGAATCGCCGGTGAATCAGTAGCCGAGTTTAGTGGTGAACCTGTCTGCACTCTCTGCCGCCATCCTCGCGAAAGCGGGGATCCAGTACGTGACCCACGCGAAGCGCCGTCTTGCCCCCTCTCCCCTCGCGGGAGAGGGCTAGGGTGAGGGGGTTCGTGGAATGAGGCGAATCGCGTCGCACCCCACCGTTCGCGCTGAGCTTGTCGAAGGGCCTGGTCGAACCGGCAGTTGCTTTTGCTACGGCTCCATTTCGCCTGACGGCGACCTACTTTTTGGCATTGCCCTAAAAGTAGGCAAAAAGGCTTGCCCCTGCACCCCGCTTCTCCCTCCGGTGCTCGCAACGGGCGGGACGCGTCAACGGCACCCTAAAGCTGCGCTGACGCTACGCACAGTGTGTGCCGACGACGCATCTACGACCGCTCGTTGTTCCGCTCCTCGGCGCGGGCTGAAGCGGCGATTGGTTGAGAAACAGCTTTTTGGTGAAAGCCTTATTTCTTGTAGGCATAAAGCGGTAAATGCCTATTTATCGACTTTAAGCCTTTTTGCTGACTTAGCCCACATTGAATGTGCGTTTCAAGAAAAAGTTGAATGCAGCCTGGATGCGAGCATTCAGCCCACACAGACCGAGCACTTGCGATCAGGTATCGAGGACTGAAAGTGGAACCTTGGTTCATTGCGACAGAAAAATTTGGGCCGCAGGACGGGGACGGCTGGCTCGCCTACGTTGAGTGGTCGAAACTTCATCAAGCCGACGAAATCGTGTCGCTTGACCGCTCGCTGTGTACGCCGATCCTCGCCGATTTCAAGGATGAATACTGGCCGTACGTAGTTAACGAAGATTACATGCTCAATTACTTCGTTGATCTCAAATTTCTGCGGTCACAGATATCGGGGATCATCAATTTGAATTTGTTGTGCGTTTATCGTAATCCACTGTTTGAACCAGAGTCCTATGACTGTGAGATTTTGTTTGAAATGCTGGGCTACGATTTGATAGACGTAAATGGCGGCAACAGCGCACTTACAAATTGTGGCGGTTTTCCAAAGGCTTTTTCGGTGAGTGAGCTGTCCTCAAAAGGGTTGATTGCGACTCATGCGCGAGCGTTGGAAATCCAGACTAATTTGAAACGCCTATATCCAAACGAACACCATGCAAATTGCGATGTCTGGGCAATTTCACGCGCAGCTAGTCCAATAGGAGACCCCCCGGCTTTGCCGGGGAGGCAGTAGGAGTTTGACGTATACGGGGGTGTCCATCGCAGAAACTACCAATCGTGAGCCGCCAAGCACATGAAAGGAAGAACTGGATGGACAGAATCGAAAGCC
>JANXUB010000123.1 GCA_025352105.1 Burkholderiales bacterium
GCAACGCGCCAAAGACAACCCGAATTTTTATCTCTCGCTGGCGTCCACCGCACAGGGCAAGTTTTTGCCGCAAACCGGCGCTGTCCTCATCAAGGATGCGAGCGGCGCGATTCTGGGCGCGGCGGGTGCCAGCGGCGGCACTGGCGACGAGGACGAAGCCATTTGCATGCACGGCATCGCCGCTGCGGGCTTGATCAGCGGTTAGGGAAACGGTAACGAAAGCGATAACGTGGGCTTGGCTTCAGCGCTCGCTTCGGGCGACAAACAGTATCAGTGCCTGTGCGGCATCGATGTGCACGCCCATGTGATTCCGGCGGAATTTCCAGCTTATATCGGCGCAAACATTCCGCCGGACTGGCCGTCAATGGCGCTCGTCAATGCCTGTCACAAAAACGTGATGATCGCAGGAAAGAACTATCGTACGGTGTCTGATCGTTGTTGGGATGTTCCGAAGCGAATCGCCGACATGAACACGATGGGCCTCGCCCTGCAGGTGGTGTCGCCGATGCCCGAGTTGCTCTCCTACTGGATGGATATCAATCCGGCGAAGGTGCTGCTGCGTTATCTCAATGATCAGACTGCCGAAATGGTGTCGCATTCGGGTGGGCGCTTGCTCGGGCTCGGCGCGGTGCCACTGCAAGATGTAGATGCTGCCATTGATGAGCTGCACTACGTCGTGAAAACGCTAGGTCTCGCGGGTGTTGAAATCGGCAGCAATATCAATGGTCGCCCGGTCGGTGCGCCTGAATTTTTGCCATTTTTTAGAGCGGCTGAATCGCTCGGTGCCGCTGTGTTCGTGCATGCGATTCGACCCTGCGGGATGGATCGACTGATAGGCCCGCCGCCCTTGCAACAAGTGCTGGGTTACCCAAGCGATGTGGGGCTCGCCGCAGCATCGGTCATCACGACGAATTTGCTCGAAGCGCTGCCGAATTTGCGCATCGCTTTCAGTCACGGCGGCGGCACGCTCGCAAGCCTTTTACCCCGCTTGCAACAGGGGTGGCAGACGTTTCCGGCGCTTAAGGAGCAGGTGACTGTCTCACCTGTTGAACAGGCGAAAAAGCTCTTCTATGACACGCTGGTTTTTGACACGCCAACGCTCAAGCATCTGGTCGCGCAATTCGGAAAGACGCAGCTCATGATTGGTACCGATTACCCCTTTAATTTTCACGACAAAACGCCGGTGGCGAGCATCGATGCGGCTCAATTTGACGCGGCAACGCGCGACTTGTTGCTGTTTCAAAACGCGCAGCGCTTTCTCGCTCTTCCAGCTTAATCAACACGATGAACGAACCTATAGTTTCCTCCCTGAGAAGTGCCGAAATCGGCGTGCCGAATCTGGCTGAAGCCGAAGCGTTCTACACCTCAGTGTGGGGTTTGAGCATCGCCGCGCGCACGGCATCGTCGGTTTATCTTCGCGCTACCGGAGCGGATCACCACGTGTTGTCGCTGCACGTAGCGACAGTTGCCGAGATGCGGATGGTCACATTGCGTTGCAAATCTAGCGCTGCGCTGGACGAAATTGTGCGCCGCACGCCGCAACACGGCGGCACGGTATTGAGCGCACGCACGCCGGTCGACGAGCCGGGTGGTGGCGAAGCGGTGGTGTTGCGTGACCCACAAGGACGCATCATTCGTGTCGTGTGCGGTGACGTCCAGCACCCAGTCTTGCCCGATCATCGGGATCAGCCGATTCGTCTTGCACACGTCGTTTTGAACAGCGTAAACGTGGCGATGGCGCAACCGTTTTATGAAAACGTGCTCGGCTTCAAATTGAGTGATCGAACGCGCATGATGGCTTTCATTCGTATTCCGCAGCCTCACGGCAAGCCGGGCGATCACCACAGCATTGCACTGGCTGACGCGGACAATAACTGCGTTAACCACATCGCATTCGTGATGCCGACGCTTGAGTCGGTGATGCGGGGCGGCGGTCGTATGCGTGATGCCGGATTCGCGATTGAATGGGGCCCTGGTCGCCATGGTCCCGGCGACAACGCATTCAACTATTTTGTTGGCCCCGCAGGCTTTGTTATCGAGTACACCGCCGAGGTTGAACAGGTAAACGATCAATATGAGGCGGGCAAGCCCGAGGACTGGACGTGGCCACCGGGGCGCGTCGATCAATGGGGCATTTCGCCGCCACCGACTGCACGCATCAAAGAAGCGCAACGCGCTATTAATTTTGTGACAACCCGCTGATTCAACCAAGACTGCCCTATGAATTTTTTAACTTATCTTAGTGACACTGGCCCTCGTGTCGCCGTCGTCGACGGTGACAACGCGATTGACTTAAACCACGCCCAACCGCACGTCCCGCCTGACTTGAGAGACGCATTGCTCGCAGGCGTCGACGTTATCGCAGCCGCGCACGCCGCAATTAATTCCAGCGCGCCGCGCCTGAAACGCGCAACGCTCAAGCTTGCGCCACTGATCCCCCGTCCGGGCAAAATAATTTGCCTCGGACTCAACTATTTTGATCACGCAAAGGAGGGCGGTCGAGCCAAGCCTGAATACCCGTGGTTCTTCTTTCGCGGCGCGAGCTCCCTGATTGCAGACGGCGACGCGGGTCTGCGTCCCATCGTGTCCGAACGCTTTGACTACGAGGCCGAACTCGCCGTGGTCATCGGTAAAAAGGCGAAACACCTGACGCAGGAAAACGCGCTGGATTGCGTGTTTGGCTATACCTGCTTCAATGACATGTCGGTGCGCGACTATCAGAAAAAAACACCGCAGTGGACGATTGGCAAAAACTTTGACGCGACCGGTCCGTTGGGCCCGACGCTCGTCACCACTGATCAATTGAGGCCGGGGGCCGTCGATCTGCGCATTCAATGTCGTCTGAACGGGCAAACCCTGCAGGACGCGAACACGACCGACATGATCTGGGGCGTCGCCGAGACCATCGCGCTGTTGACCGAATGTTTGACGCTAGAACCGGGTGACGTGATCGCCATGGGCACACCCGCGGGCGTCGGTCAGGCGCGCACGCCACCGGTGTGGATGAAGCACGGCGACGTCGTGGAGATTGATATTCAGGACATTGGCGTGCTGACCAATCCGATCCAGAACGAAGTGCGCTAGTTTCGACATGACCGATATGTTTGATGTCGCTGTCGTCGGCTGCGGTCCGAGCGGCGCGATTGCGGCGGGTTTGCTCGCCGAGCGTGGCTTGAGCGTCTTTGTTTGTGACCGCGCGCGCGATGTTTACGCATTGCCGCGCGCCTTCGCGATCGATCACGAAATCTTGCGGATATTCCAGCAAATTGGCGCGGTCGATCAAGTGTTGCCGTGGACAGAGCCGTTCACGCCGTCGGAATACTTCGGTGTGGACGGTCAGATGATCAAACGCCTCACCACGGTTGATCCGCCGTATCCGCAGGGCTATGTTCCGTCCGTCGTGTTCAATCAACCCGAGGCGGAGCGGGTTTTACGGGCTCACCTGGCGAGCGTTGACAACATTGAAATCGCGTTGGGCGTTGAAGTGGTTGGACTCACGCAGGACGCGGACAGTGTCACGCTAGCACTCAATCGGGATGACGGCGTTAAGCGTGAGGTTCGTGCCCGCTACGTCATTGGCTGCGACGGCGCATCAAGCAAAGTGCGTACGCTGGTGGGCCTTGCGCTTGAGGATTTGGGCTTCGATGAACCCTGGATGGTGGTCGACGTTAAGGTCAACGAGCAGGGCGCAGCCAAACTGCCTAAAACCAGCGTGCAGTATTGTGAGCCGCAGCGCCCCTGCACCTTTTTGATCGGCACCGGTCATCATCGCCGTTGGGAAATTTCTCTCAACGCAGGTGAAGACCCCGCTGAAATTGCGAGCGAGGCAAACGTCTGGAAATTGCTGTCGCGCTGGATCACGCCTGACGACGCGACACTGTGGCGACGTGCGACCTATCGTTTCCACGCGCTGGTCGCCAAAGACTGGCGTGCGGGCCGCGTGTTTGTTGCGGGTGATGCAGCGCATCAACAGCCGCCGTTTTTGGGACAGGGTATGTGTCAGGGCGCTCGCGACGCGTCAAACCTTGCGTGGAAGCTACACGCGGTGTTGAAGTTGGCTGCGCCCGATTGTTTGCTGGACACGTACGGCGCGGAGCGTGGTCTGCATGTGCGTCAGCTCACTACAAAAATTAAAGAGATTGGTGCGGTGATTTGTGAGCGCGATGCTGAAAAGGCGCGCAGACGGGACGCACACTTGCTCGAAGCGTGCGGCGGCGTGGTGCAGTCGATGCCGAGGCAAAACATGCTGCCTCGATTGGAGACCGGTGTGCTCGCTTCATCCAAGTCGCCGCTTGTCGGTACTTTGTTCCCTCAACCCTGGATTGTCCGGGGCAATGATCGGATCCGCCTGGACGCGTTGACCGGTTGCGGCTGGCGACTGGTGATTGACGCATCGGAACACGAAAGCGACGTAGCCATGCCCGAGTTAGCGATGCGTCAACTGGCGCTGTCTGTCGTTACGATGAGCGCTTCGACCGACGGGTTGCGAGAAGCCGATAACGTGCTGACGAACTGGTTCGCACGCGCAGGCGCCGTTGCCGCGCTGGTGCGGCCTGACCACTACGTGTATGGTGTCGTCGAGACCATGGCCGGTGTTCCGGAGCTTGTCGAATCGGCGGCAAAATTTTTTTGATCGCGGCCAAGCAGTCATTTAGAAGGAGCTTCAACATGCAACGAAGAGCATTCACATTGGCCTTCGCCGGGGTCATTGCCATTGCAGCTTGCGCCCTGACTGCGCAGGCAGCGGCGCAGAGCGGAGTTGACGCGTGGCCCAACCGCCCCGTGAAGTGGATCCTTTCGCAGCCCGCAGGCTCGGGGCCTGACATTCTGGCGCGCTACGTTGGCGAATCGCTGGCCAAACTGTGGGGGCAACCGGTCGTCATCGACAATCGACCTGGTGGGCAGAACGTGATTGGTGCGCAAGCTGCGGCACGTTCAGCGCCGGACGGCTACACCTTCTACTACGCCACCACCGCCGCGATCATCACCAACACCTTCACCTTTAAGTCCCTTCCGTATCAACCTGAAAAAGACTTCATCCCGGTTCGCCTGATTGGCCGCAGCCCGTTTGTGATTGCTGCGGGCAGCGGCTTTGATGGCGCGTCAATCGCAGACATCGTCACAAAGGCGAAGGCATCCACCGGCACAATCACCATCGCGACTGAAGGCCCTAAAACGCTGTCCGGCATGCTGGCTGATTCGGTAGCCGGGATGGCGGGTATCAAGCTCAATCATGTGCCCTACAGCAGGGCGGGCGACGCTATTCAAGATGTCATCGGTGGGCGGGTTGCGCTCATCTGCCTTCCCGAGGCTGCGCTGTTGCCTTTTATCAAATCCGGGCAAGTGCGCGCACTCGCAGTGAGTACGTCGCAGCGCTCACCCGCATTGCCGAATGTAGCGTCGCTTGCGGACACGTTCGCAGGCTTTGAATTCACGGGCTGGAATGCGTTGTTCGCGCCCGCCGGAACACCGGCGGACGTCACCGCCAGGGTAGCCCGCGATGTCGATCAGTTGCTTAAACAACCCGAAGTGGTTGCCCGACTTTTGAGTCTCGGCTCAATCGCTGAGGTCAATGTGCCCGACGGCGGCTTCGATGCATTCCTTCGAGCTGAGCGCGAGCGCTGGAGCCGGTTGGCAAAGACCATTTCGCTGACCGCCGAGTAGGCCTCACATCAATTCTTTCAATCAAACACTTACCCAAGGAGCCCCGTTCATGAAGTCCCTAAAAATCATCGCTGCCGCTTTGTTGATTGCTTCGTCCAGTGCGAGCTTTGCAGCCGACGCGCTAGGCGAAGCTAACAAAAAGATCGTTGTTGAGTTCTACACCGCCGGGCTGATGAAGCTCGATGTAGACGCGGCTGTGAAATTGCTCGGCCCGAAGTACATCCAGCACAACCCGACCGCGCCAGACGGGATTGAGGGGTTCAGGGGTTTCATCAAGTTTTTGAAGGAAAAATACCCAAACCGCACGAGCGAGATCAAACGCGTCATGGCAGATGGTGATCTGGTGATGTTGCATGTGCATTCAAAGCCAAACCCGGAAGATCGCGGCAGCGCCATCATCGATATCTTCCGCGTTGAAAACGGCAAGATTGTTGAGCATTGGGATGTCATGCAACCGATCCCGGAAAAAGCCGCCAATACAAACACGATGTTTTAGTCGCTCGCCGTCCGCGGTTGGTCATCTGACCAACAGCTTTTTCGTGAAAACACGGATGCATCGGGGGTAAAGCAGGTAATCGGCACTAGTGTCCGGTTAAAACTGCGGGTACCGAGCTGGAAGCGCCTATGCATGAGCATTTGCACGCGACTGGGGGTGTCTCCGACTTGAACGACGAAAGTGCTTGGGTGCACGCTACGCGCTTTACTCCCGGAGTAGCGCA
>JANXUB010000158.1 GCA_025352105.1 Burkholderiales bacterium
TCGGCCAGAGACAGGCCGTGTTGGAATTGAACGCGATTCATCGCCATGTTGAAGCCCCAGTCTGCATGCGGCATGCCGCGTTACTGAATATGCATACAGTATACGCTAAGCGCTTGTCTGAGGCACGTAACTAATCAGGAATTCATTTGTGTTCATCGAGAAAAAATCACCCTTGCCACCGTCGCTGTTCGCCACCCAAGTCCGTCTGCCTGCTTCCAGCGAACGATATCGGTTCGAGTTTCATCAACACTTGCCTGTCCGTCTGTCTCAGCCATTTGCAGATAGGCGACTAGTTCGGCAAGACCGTGCTGCAACGGGTATTCGTCAATAAGCTCCGCGAGCGCGATCTGCGAACGCGATTGCAGAGCGTGTTGCACGTGACGACGCAGCAGCGCCTTGTCCACGGCAACGTGGGCGAACAGCGCCGCGACGTCAACGTCCGATTCAGCATCATCGAGCTTCAGGGCGCTGATTTTCGTTCGCACGGGTGGAGAGTAAAGCGGTCGCTCCATCGGGAGTTCAATGCTTGCCGAGGTTCCGGCCACTTTCATCGTGAGATCAACCGGCGGAAGCTCGCGGCAGGCCAGCGCCTTCGTCTCGATACCGCGCAAAATTTCCATGATGCGACGATTCTCCAGTCGCGCCTTGTCATCGAGAAAGCGCCGCAACTGTTGCGACAGCATCGCCACCGTGCGCTGCGTATGATCGGCGGCGGTCAACCAGTCGTAATGAACGCGCCGCATGCGTGCGTCCGGGTTCAGCGACTGCACGGGTGCGAGCTGCAGGATGCGATCCAGCATGTCTGTCAGCTCATCCTGCCTGCGGCTGGACATCAGAAAGTCCCAGAACGCGCGGAAGCTTTTACCCTGATCGGAATCCACGATGAGGTCGCGCTCGGACATGATGTCAGCGAGCAGCTCGCCCCGCGCACCATCAGACGCCGCTATGCGCTCTCGTGAACTGCGATCCAGTTTCCTGAAATTTTGCTCAACCTCACGAAAATCAGACAGCAATTCGCGGGCGAGTGCGCTGAACTGCTGGAAACGATCCTTCACTGCCGTGTCGTCAAGTACCGCAATGTCGCCGGCAACCACCCGGGCTATCTCGGCGTCAACGGCATCTCGCTGCGCATGCAACTCCGCGAGCCTAATCTCGGGATCCGTTTCGCTGCCCCGGCTGATCTGCCGAAGCAAGTCCACCAGCGTCAGTAGCCGAGATTCGGTGCCAACAAAACTACGCTCTGCCAGTCCGGTTAGCCAGGTAATCGCTCGTTCCGCAGCAGGCGTCAAGTCAAAGTGGGGTTCATCGGAATCCGGCGGATAGTGGCGACGCAGCCACCCACGATCATTAGCCGCCCAATCGTTCAGGTATTCAAGCGCCGATTTTGGATACATCGATTCCCCGATGTCCTGCCGAAGAAAATGCAGATAGTCGTCGAGCGCATCGGCCAGTTTCGTCTGCGCGATCACCCGAGTGTTTGGCAGCACGAATAATCGATGTAGAAAACTGGCAACGAGCGGCGCTGAATCTGCCGCCAGCATGCGCCACGCGGGATGCTGGCCGCGCAGCATAACTAGCGTGGCGTGATCGAGCGCGCGTCCGTCGTTAGCAGACGGATTTGCTAAATGGACTGCCGAAATCATTGCGGCTAATGCTACGGGAACTGATGTGTTCGGCGTTTTCCTAGCGCATCGGCGAAACGCCGATCAGCCACAGGTGCAACCATTTCGCGAACACAAACCACAGCACCACGCCAATCACAATCGCGATGATCGTTTTTTTCCACACGGGCTGTGGATAGCGTTTTCCTTCGCGGCGGTCGCGCGCCAGGCAGCTCAAATAATTGAGCGCTGACCACAGCAGAAACGAGCCGAACAGCACCACGTCTGCGAGCGTGTTGTTGGCGAGCAGATGCGCCACCGAAAACACGATCACGCCCGCGAGCATTGGGTGGCGCACGGCAACGCTCACATGGCTCTGCCGCGAGTGGTAGCCCGCCAGAAGCACAAAGCTCACCAGCATCAACGCTGCCGCGGCACCGCGCCCCCAAGACGGTGGTGTCCACAGCACCTCCGGCGTTTGCCGTGCCACGCCAAAGCCCCACACAATCAGCCCCAGCCCAACGGCCGAAAGCAACGAATACGCGCCCTTCCATCCACCGTCGCCGATACGGGCAATAGTCGCCGCCCGCCAGTTGTCGGCCACCACACGCGTCATGTGCACACCGAGAAAAATGATCAAACCCGCGATGAGATAGGTCATGTCAGCAACCCGCAAAACAAATGAGCATCAAGGATAGCGTTGCCGTCGCAAATTGCACCTCTGTCCCCGGAGTCTCGACACATGCGTTCAAAACCCCAGCTTCGCCCCGGCCCCAAGGAGCGTCGCAACACCCAGCACTGCGAAAACACCAGCGGCAATCGAGTGCACCAGTTTCATCGGTATCTTGTTGGCGAGTTTGTCGCCCGCGAACACGGCGGGAACGTCAGCCAGCAACATGCCGAGGGTTGTGCCAATGACTACGAGCACGGCGCTGGGATAGTGCGCTGCCATGGCAACGGTGGCGATCTGGGTCTTGTCACCCATCTCGGCGAGAAAGAACGTGATCAGCGTCGCGCCAAACACGCCGAACCTGGTTGCGACGCGTGTTTCCTCCTCCTCGATCTTGTCCGGAATAAGAGTCCAGATCGCCATGCCAATAAATGACGCGCCAAGAACCCAGCGAAGGATTTCGGGGCTCAAGGCCGAGGTGATCCACGCGCCCAATGCGCCAGCCAGGCCGTGGTTGACGATAGTCGCGCAGAGAATGCCCGCAATGATCGGCAGCGGTTTTTTAAATCGCGCGGCGAGGATGAAGGCGAGGAGTTGTGTTTTGTCGCCAATTTCGGCGAGGGCAACGACGCCCGTAGAGACGAGGAGAGATTCCATCAATAGATCCAGGGCCGGTTTGAAGACGATTGATCACAGCGCTTCCCCGGCCATGCGGAGGCGAAGTGATCAAAGGTCTTGCCAGGCTCAAAAAAAAACCGCTTACGCCATGACCAATCGGTCAAGTATGTTGACGAAAGCCTCTTCCAGATGAAGAGCGGCTACTCCCCAATGACAACTTCATTGTACCGGGCGGTGTTCAGGGAAGCACTTGGTCAGCTGGTGAGTGGCGGTCTCAGCCAAGCGAATCTGGAAAACGCGAAGCGAAAAGCGCGTGCGATTCGGACAAAAAAAATCCAGCCGGAGAACCGGCTGGATTTTCACTGTGGTGGACCCGGCGGGAATTGAACCCGCGTCCGAAAGTCATCAATGGTCAGGACTACATGTTTATCTCTCTGATTTGATCTCGCCGACGGCACGAGCGTGAGCCCCCTTACCGCCAACCAGTCCGCTAGATTTCGGGCGCTCGTCGCAGACATCCGCGCGCCCTACCCGTGGGAAGATGATGTTGCTGCTCTACCAGTTGCCCGGCTCGGCGCAGGGTCCACGTCCCCTGCTGCAACACTCGAACCTAGTGTTTAATTAGGCTGCGAGACGGCTTTCGCCGTAGAAGCTATCGTTTGCAATTAGATTGCGTTGCAGCGGATTTACGAGGAGCTACCCCTCGACATGCCCCAATCGCACCTCAGAACTCCCGTCGAAACCAGGTCGGGCCCGGTAATCGTTGGTGAGCGCATCAATTGCGTTCAGTATTTGTTATTCTAGTCATTTGCCGAATATTGCAAGGGGGCGTCGCAACGTGACCTCGTAGCAGCGATGAAGCTACAGCGCAATCGCGGGGCCTGGCGCCGATCATTGTTGAGCAGTTTCCTCGATTCCGCTGTAGCTTCATCGAGGCTACGGGTTGACGCCGTCGACTCCGCTACGCACGCCGTGCGCGCGGCCCGGTTATTTCGCCAGCCCAATGGCCTTCATCACACCGCCCAAGTCTTTGTTTGACTGCTCCGCAAATTTGCCAAGCTCGGCGGCGCTCATGGTGTTGAGCCCGAAACCGCGCGCATCGAGGGCTGTTTTCCATTCTGTGGAGGCTTGAATTTTTTTCATTGCGGCTTCGAGCGTGGCGACAGCCTCTTTCGGCATGCCTTTCGGGCCCATCAAAGAGAGAAACGATTGCAGCTCCCAGTCGAGGCCCTGCTCTTTAAGCGTTGGCGCATCGGCGAACGCCGGAATGCGCTGCGGCGTCATGGCCGCGAGCAGCCTCACCTTGCCGCTCTTGATGAGCGTCGAGGCCTCAGCCGGGGCCACGGTTGACACCTGAATGGAGCCCGCGACCAGCTCCTTCAATCCCGACGCCGCGCCGTCGGACGGCACCCACCCAATCTGGTCCGGTTTCATACCCGCTTTCATCAGCATGCCGGCGAGCGCGAGATGCCAAATGCCGCCTTGGCCTGTGCCCGATGCTTTGAGTTTGTTCGGGTTCGCTTTGGCGTCGTCCAGCAGGTCTTTCAGTGTTTTGTACTTGCTGTCGCCAGCGACTTCGACACCGGCAGGCACAAAGTTGAGCAAGCCAATCGGTGTGTAATCCGCATGGGTGAGCTTGGTCAACCCGGTCCAGTGCATCATGTTGATTTCAACGGTGACGGTGCCGATGGTGTAGCCGTCGGGCGCAGCCTCAGCAATGGCGCTGTGGCCGACCACGCCGGAGCCGCCGGTGCGGTTGACGACGGTGAAAGGTTGTTTCAACTCTTTTTCAAGCAACGCGGCGATGGTGCGCGCGTGATAGTCGGTGCCGCCGCCCGCACCCCATGGCACGAGGATGGTGACTGGGCGATTGGGGTACTGCGCGAATGCGGTCATGGCGACGAGCGCCGTTGCACCGAGCGCGACCACGCGACGAATTAAATGTTGCACGTTTTTCCTCCTTGTTGCGCTGAGATAGCGCCCTCCATGGCAGTCTACCAGCCGTGCAGGGTGGAGCTTGTGCGTCGATCCGCTGTTGCGTTTTCCAAACCGGCGGCCAAGCTGGCGAGCTTGATTCAGTTACAGTTGTGACACAACAAGGGGGAACACATTTGAAGCTGTCTGACTTCACTTTAGCGTTGCTGCTGCTCGCGCTTGCGGCTGCGATGTCGATTACGGCGTTGAGTTTTCCGCCCATGCCGGGACAGGCGTTTGGGCCCAAGCTTTTTCCTAATATCGTCGCGGCCGGGCTCGCGCTCTGCGCGGTGGCGCTCATCATGCGAGCACGCAAGTCCGGCGACTTTTCGATTCGCATGGTGCGCCCCGAGTGGTGGAACGAGGCGGGGCGGCAGGGCAATTTGCTCATTCTGCTTGGCAGCATCGTGGCGTACACCCTGCTTGTGGAGCGCGCTGGCTTTGTGCTCACGACCTTTGCGCTGTTGGCGCTGTTGATGAAGCGGCTGGGCGCGTCCTGGCGGGCGACGCTGTTCGCATCAGTGGCGGGCACGACACTGACGTATTTGATGTTTGCGCAGTGGCTGCGCGTGCCGCTGCCGCGCGGCATACTGGCCGGGTTGTGGAGCTGAGCGATGGGTGCACTGTTCGATGCATTTCCGCAAGCGCTGGCACTGGTTTTCGATCCGTACACGCTGGGCGTGGCGCTGGTGGCCACCGTGTTTGGTCTGTTCGTCGGCGCGATGCCGGGGCTCACGGCAACCATGGCTGTGGCACTGTTGATTCCGGTGACGTTTTTCATTCCACCCGTGCCCGCTTTGGTCGCGATTGTGATGAGCACATCGATGGCGATTTTTGCGGGCGATATTCCCGGAGCGCTGCTGCGAATTCCGGGCACGCCCGCGAGCGCGGCGTATGCCGATGATGCGTATTTGCTCACCAAGCAGGGCAAGGGTGAGCTGGCGCTGGGCATCTGCCTCGTGACCTCTGCCATCGGTGGAATTTTTGGCACCGTTATCCTGATTTTGCTCGCGCCACCGCTCGCTGATTTCGCGCTCAAGTTTTCGATGTTTGAATACTTCTGGCTGGTCGCGCTCGGGCTCACCTGCGCAGTGTTTGTGACCGGCAACGATTTACTGCGAGGCTTGATCGGCCTGCTGATCGGCTTGGCGGTGGCCTGCGTGGGGCAAGACGTGACGGCGGGATTTCCGCGCTACACATTTGAGGTGAAGGAGCTGCTATCCGGCGTTGATTTCATTCCAGCAATGGTCGGCATGTTCGCCGTGTCGGAGCTGATGCGTCGCGTGACTGAAACCGAGGGCGAAGCGGACTTTGCGCAGACCCAATTCAAGAGTTTTTTCAGCGGTCTGTGGCCGGTGCTGCGCAAGTATCAGTTCAACATTTGGCGCGGCAACATCATCGGCACCGCCATCGGAATTTTGCCGGGTGCCGGCGCAGATATCGCGGCGTGGATCAGCTATTCAGTCGGTAAAAAATTCTCAAAAAATCCGGAGCAGTTCGGCAAGGGATCTGAGGAAGGTTTGGTTGACGCGGGCGCGGCCAACAACTCGGCAATTGCCGGTGCGTGGGTGCCCGCGCTGGTGTTTGGCATTCCGGGCGACAGTGTGACCGCCGTGGTGATCGGTATGTTGCAGATGAAAAACATTCAGCCGGGACCGGACATCTTCACTGAAAAACCAGTGGAAATGACCGCACTCTTCATCGCCTTCATCCTCGCCAACATCATCATGATTCCGCTCGGTATCGCCGCCATCCGCGTCGCGGCCAAAGTGTTGGTAATCCAGCGCGCGGTGCTGCTGCCGTTGATCTTGTTGTTCTGCGTGGTGGGCAGCTTTGCCATTAACAACAATGCGTTCGCGATTTGGGTGATGCTTGTGATGGGGATCGTCGCGTGGTTCATGGAGGCGAACGATATTCCCATAGCACCGGCCATCCTCGGCATCGTGCTTGGCGACATGCTGGAGAAAAAATTTCTCACTGGCATGATGCAAAGTGACGGGCGATTGATGGCGTTTTTTGAGCGCCCGATTGCGGCAACGCTCGCGGCGATTACGGTGGTGATCTGGGTAAGTTTGATCTGGAAAACATGGCGCAGACGCAGCGCGCAATGACCCCCGCCAGCCAGCCCATCCTCTGCGTCGGTGCTTGCGCGTGGACAACGATTTTTCGCGTGGGCCACTTGCCGCGCGGCTCCGCAAAAATCATCCCCGATGACGCGATTCAAATTGGCGATGGCATGAGCGCGTCGGCTGCGTGTGCCGTGGTGGCGCTGGGCGGTCGCGCTGAGTTTTGGGCCCGTGTCGGCGACGATGCCAACGGTCGTGCGGCGATTGCCTCGCTCGTCGGAGCGGGGCTTAACTGCGACCACGTGCAATTCGTACCCGACGTGAAGGGTTCGTTTTGCACGGTCGTGATCGACGGCGATGGTGAGCGCATTGTCATTCCACGTCACGATCCGGCGCTGCCCAACGACACCGATTGGCTGCCGTTAGCGCGAATTCGTAATGGCGAATTTTCGGCCGTATTGACCGAAGTGCGCTGGCCCGAAGGCGCAGCGGCAGTGCTCGACGCGGCCCGCGAAGCAGGTATCCCCGCGATCTTGGATGCCGAAATCGGCGCGCCGGGCGCGATGGAATTTCTCGCAGCAAAAGCAACCCATGTGCTGTACAGCGAAACCGGGCTCGCGGCGCACGTGGGCGCCGCCGCGGTGGGAGACCAACTCATGCGCGCTCAGGCGGTGTTGCCGACGCAGTTTTTAGGCGTAACGCGCGGCGCGGACGGCTTTTTTTGGCTCGACGCGGGACGCGTTGAACACGCGACCGGCATCGCGGTGAACGCGGTCGACACGCTTGGCGCAGGCGACGTTTTTCATGGCGCGTACGCCTTGGGTCTGGCTGAGCGCATGTCAGCAACAGAGGCTGCGCGCTTCGCCTGTGTCGCGGCGAGCCTGAAGTGCGCGGTGTTCGGCGGGCGCATCGGAGCGCCGAATCGCGCCGCTGTATTGGCTAATTTGTAGCGTACAGCTTTTTGGTGAAACGCTTGTTTGACGTGGGCAAACGCGGGTATTTTTTAATAATCGATAAATTGCCATTATCTGCGCTAATCCCTATGCAGTGGTGCTTGTATCGAAAAGCTGTTGGGCGACACGGCTTGCCGCCGGCGCCCAGTGACTTTGCGCAGAAAGGCTTATTAAACGGGGGCTAATCACCCAAAATAGCATTTGTCGACTATCGGTTAAAAGTGCATTTCGCCCCATTAAATTGAGGGTCTCGGCAGAAAGTCATTGCTGCTTGCGAGCCGCGTTGCTCCCGACCAGTGGAACACCACAAAATCCCTCATTTACGGGCTATAATCTGTGGCTCTGCTCCACGACACATACGCACTGCGTTGACAATACTCCTCACCGAGCCAAGTCATCAACAGCGCGCCACCAACAAACGTCGGGAGTCAGTTAAGTGTGTGTTTTGCATTTTGCGGGATACACGTTATCTGTCCATAGATCGCAAAGGAAAATGACATGCGTCATTACGAGATTGTTTTTATCGTCCATCCGGACCAAAGCGAGCAAGTGCCTACGATGGTTGAGCGTTATCGCTCCCTCGTCACTGGCAAAGGCGGAAAGATTCATCGCCTGGAAGATTGGGGCCGCCGTCAATTGGCCTACCCAATCAACAAAATCTACAAAGCCCACTACGTTTGTATGAACATCGAAATCGACCGCGATACGCTGGTTGAGCTCGAAACCGCGTTCAAATTCAACGATGCCGTGTTGCGTCATCTGACCGTCAAGAAAGACGGCGCAGAAGTCGCTCCGTCGCCAATGATGACGGGCGAAAAAGCCAAGAACCTCAACATGTCCGAAGGTGCTGACGCGCCTGTGGCCGCTTAAGGAGAACGAATATGGCATTCGGCAAACCTAAATTCGGCGCACGCCCAAAACGTGATCGTCAACCCAGCCTCTTCAAACGCAAAAAATTCTGCCGCTTCACCGCCGCAGGCGTGAAAGAGATCGATTACAAAGACATCGATACGCTGAAAGATTTCATTCAAGAGAACGGCAAGATCATGCCGGGCCGCGTCACTGGCACCAAAGCCAAGTACCAGCGCCAACTGACAGTCGCTATCAATCGCGCGCGCTTTCTGGCGCTCGTGATGTACTGCGATCAGCACGAATAGTCGTCAGGAAAAGATTAAAAAATGCAAATTATCCTCATGGAAAAAGTTGTTAACGTTGGCGTCCTCGGCGACATCGTTAAAGTCAAAGACGGCTACGCACGTAACTTTTTGATCCCGCAAGGCAAAGCCAAGCGCGCGACCGAAAAAAACATTGCCGACCTCGCTAGTCGTCGTGCCGAGCTCGAAAAAGCCGCTGGCGACAAACTCGCCGTTCAAGCTGCGCTCGGTGAAAAGCTCAACGGCGTCGAACTCAAAATGGCTCAAAAAGCCGGTGTTGATGGTCGCTTGTTCGGTTCGGTTTCAAACATTGACATCGCCGAAGCACTGCGCGCCCAAGGCTACGAAATCACCAAGGCGATGGTGCAGATGCCCACTGGCCCGATCAAGGCCATCGGTGAATCGACGGTCAAGCTTCAGTTGCACACCGATGTATCCTCTGAGATCAAAGTCGTGATCGTTGCTGAAAAAGAGTAATCTTTTTCGGCTTTAGCGCTGGGAAAAACCCGCCACGGGCAACTTTGGCGGGTTTTTTCTTGTTTCGGCCTCATGTATAGCTGTATGCGTCACTCGTTCCACATCACATTTCTCCACGCCAACGGCTATCCGACCGGCGTGTATCGGCAGTTTCTCGCCGCGCTCACGGCGCATGCGACCGTGGACGCGCCTGCGATCCTCGAAACAGCGCCGGACTCCGCCCCTCATCATCGTTGGCCGCTGATGCTGGATCACGCAATTGCATCCATCCGAACGTCGGCGCATGAACCGGGTCAGCAACGCATTCTGGTCGGTCACTCGATGGGTGGTTATCTTGCGCTTCAAGCGGCAGCAAAGCATCCAGAGGGCATAAGCCAGGTTGTCCTCATCGAGTCGCCCATTCCCACCGGTTGGCAATCAGCGGTGCTGAGTTTCGCGCAGATCACCGGCCTCGCCTACAAGGGCGGGCCCGCACCTGTTGCTGCGCACCGACGTGACACGTGGACATCACGCAGTGCGGCGCACGAGTTCTTTGCGGGCAAACCGTTTGTTCAACGCTGGGCCCCTGGGGTGTTAGGCGACTTCATCGATCACGCACTGGTCGACATAGCCGATGGTGGCGTGAAGCTGCGCATTCCGCGCAAGACCGAGCGTGACATTTACGCCAACGTGGCGCATCGCAAAGCGCTCGCCGCCGTGCGCAAATTGCGAAAGCACAATGTCCGCGTGAGCTTCATTGCGGGCGAGCATTCAGCCGAGTTGCGGATGGCGGGCATAGCGTCGAACGAACGCCTGTTTGGACAACGATTCCAGCGCCTGCCGCACGGTCATTTGATTCCACTTGAAAAGCCGCAGGCCTGCGCCGACGCGGTGATTCGTGCGCTGGATCGCTGAGTAACCATCCCCCGGCAAAGCCGGGGGCTTTCAATACTGTGAGCCGCTCAAAGCGGCTAAACGGGGTCGCTCACGCGGCCCCAACTTTTGGTGTCACCCTTCGGTGACTGACTACTTCCACAGCCCAAGCTGCTCCAAC
>JANXUB010000160.1 GCA_025352105.1 Burkholderiales bacterium
TCGGCCAGAGACAGGCCGTGTTGGAATTGAACGCGATTCATCGCCATGTTGAAGCCCCAGTCTGCATGCGGCATGCCGCGTTACTGAATATGCATACAGTATACGCTAAGCGCTTGTCTGAGGCACGTAACTAATCAGGAAACAAAATCGCTGGGTGCCTGCGTCGTGCAAAGCCCCGCGCCACCTGCGCCGGTGGTGAACGACTCGGCGGCGCTTGCGCCGTCCTTAACCAGCCGAACCGCCTTGGCCGCTGAATACGTTTGCCCGGACAACACCGACCCGTCGTTGAAGCTCACGGCCCATCCAGGCGTGGACGACCAAAAGTCCACCGCCGGCTGATCGGGAAAGCTTCCGCCACTGATCGCGGGGTTGGCGCAACTGCGATCCACCAGGCTCTCCAGCTCCTTCACGTTGGGCACCCGCCAGCCCGCGTTGCCCAACAGCTCCGGCACCGCCAGCGCCTGCGACCACGAGTACGTGTTGTACGTGCTTATGCTTGAACAGCGGCCACCGGCGTAAATCATGCCCTCCGCGCAGCGCCGCCACGTCAGCCCCGTGGTCTGATCGGTCACCGTGTCATCGGCGTTCACCACCAGTTGCGCTGGCGTGCGGTCTTGCGGCACGTTCGGCGAGCAATTGGTGGCCGCCCCCGGCCCAGCGTCAAACGCGGCAAACGCATTGCCGCCCTGCACATAGCGCACCGCCATGCCCGTGCTCGCCATCTGCCCGGACAACGCTGAGCCATCGTTAAAGCTCACCGCCCAGCCCGGCGTGGACGACCAAAAGTTCACCGATGGCGAAGCTGGAAACGTCGCCGTATTCATCGCCGGGGTCGCGCAGCGCCGCTCCACGATGGACTCCAGCTCTTTCACATTCGGCAATCGCCAGCCCAGCGCCGCCCCCGTGACCGCCGCCGCCCACGTGGCCGTGTTGGCGGTGCCAATGCAGGTGCCGCCGTTAAAGCTTTGGCCCGCCGCGCAGCGCTGCCAGATAAGCCCGGTGCTGCTGTCGGTCACGGTGTCGCCGCTGCCGCTCCATGCCGTGAAGCTGCTTGCCGCGTTCGGGTTGCAGGTTTGCGCCAGCGCGCCGCCTGCCGTCAAAACCGATACACATAGCGCCAGCCTCAGCCACACCCGTCCCGCCATCGCCGCTCGCCCCGTTGAAAATTGTTGCATCGTAGTGAGTTTGGATGAGGGTGAATGGATAAGCGTGATCGGGCGGATTCAGTCCGTCACGCGTAGGGTGGGCACCCCGTGCCCACCAACACAGCGCGTAACGAGTCGGCCGGGCAGTGCAACGTTGGGTGGGCAGAGGCTGCCCACCCTACCCGACTAATCACTGCGCGCTGCGCACGAGCCGTACGTATAGTGTGTTTGACTTACTTGTGATCACTGGATACTCACCATTGAAAACCACAAGCCACGATTCGTTGGACCTCGCTGCATTTGGCGAAGCCGACCAGAATATGCTGTACGTATTGGGAAAGTAGCCAATGTCAATCGCCGGGGACGATCCCAAACGCAAAAGGCTTTGTAGCTCACGGACAGTTGGCATGCGCCAATCGTTGCGACCGCACATACCCGCCGCATTTACGTCCTGCGTAAATTTTTCAGTGTCGCAGCGCCCTGCCGCAAAGCAGTTGGCGCCAGCGCTAGCTACGCCAAAGCCCCCGCCGTTAGTTGCAGAGTTGCTGCTGTACCAAGAGTAGCTATACGCTCCGTACCGCAAACCCGCCGTCGCCGTCTTCACCTCCCACATCAACCCCGTCGTGTTGTCATAGGTGCAGCCCCATTCGCCCGCAGCTGGGCCCAGCGGCGCGGTGGCGGGCAACACGGCACCGGCATTGCTGATTTTGGTGAAGTCGAACCCGTTCGCCCCACCGCCCACTTTGGTCAGCGCACTGGTGGCCGCCGCCGCGTCGCGACCATAGCGCGCATCCTGACCGGGTACCGCAGACGGCGCAGTGCAGCTCACCGTCGCCCCCGCCGCGTCCGCACACGTGGTGAACCCCGTGTCGTTCAACCCCGCTGCAATGACGGTCGCACTCATCATGATCGACGACAAACCAGCCAAACCAAACGACAGCGACACACGCGCCGGCCCGTTCCCCATCGGCACAAAATATTGCATCAGCTTCATAGTCCCCTCGTTGGCCTCGTTCGTACGTTGGCCTCGTTGATATTGCGCAAGTTTTGCGCGTGTTCTTTCAACAAATAGTAGCACCGCATTTTGTGAAAGTCAGCGTTTGTGGAACCTGGCGCTAGCTCGCAGCCGCAACGTCGCGCCTCATAACCAACCCAGAAGCCATCCGTGGTGCCTGCCAAAAAGGCGCGGACTGCTCGCCGCCCGCTGACTTTCGGTATCAAAAACTGCGACCTTTGCTGTTAGTCTCGTGTTTGTTGGGGCGGGCAGTTATCGTCACCGTGTTGACATCAAAGACTCAGGCTGAGTCGCGGGGAATATCGTGATTATTTGGGGCGCAATTTGGGGGGCAATCCTCAGCGTGTTTGTTTCGCGTTGGGGGGAATTGGAGTGGATTGTTGGTGCGATCTTGGGCGCGCTGGCGGGGTGGACATTGCGCAAGGCGGTGCGCAGCGAAATTGCCCGCGCGCAGCAGCAGACGTTGTATGTACCGGCGGATCTGTCAACCACACCGGTCGACACCGATTTAGCCGCAGTAATTGCGCCACCGGTTATCGCTACACCGCGAACCGCTGACGCGTCGCTGTCATTAACGGGGGCCGCGACCGACGCCGCGCAGCCGGCGGCGGCAGCGGTCATTAACCCGGCGGCCCAACCCCATCCCGCCAGCGCTTCTGCCGGAGCCGTTGCCGAGCCTGCGCCGGAGCCGAAGGCGCCCGCCACTCCTAATGTCATTGAGGCGCTCGTCGCGCGCGGCAAAGACTGGCTCCTTGGCGGTAACACGGTGGCGCGCGTGGGCACGGTCGTGTTGTTCATCGGATTGTCGTTCCTTGCGAAATGGGCCGCAGACAACGCACTCTTTCCGCCTGAATTTAGGCTTGCTGCAATCGGCATCGTCGGCATCGCGTTGCTGGTGCAGGGCTTTCGGCTTGCGCGCGCACATTCTGACAACGCCACTCGCTCAAACTACGCTTTGTTGTTGCAGGGCGCCGGGGTCGCCGTGCTTTATTTGACCGTGTTTGCGGCCTACAAACTGTACGCGATGATTCCGCCATTGGCTGCGTTTGCTTTAATGGCGCTGGTGTGTACGTTGTCCACGTTGCTTGCGATTTTGGCCAATACGCAGACGCTAGCGTTAGTCGGTTTTGCGGGCGCCTTCGCGACGCCGATTTTGCTGTCCACCGGTCAAGGCAGCCACGTTTCGCTGTTTAGTTATTACCTGTTGCTGAACTTAGCCATTGGCGTGGTCGCGTGGCTGCGGGCGTGGCGCGCGCTGAACCTGCTCGGCTTCCTGTCCACGTTCATCGTGGCAACTACGTGGGGCGCGCTCAAGTACGTGCCAGAGCAGTATGCGACCACACAGCCATTCCTGATTGCGTTCTTCGCGATCTATGTGTTGATTGGTTTGTTCTACGCTTTGCGGCACTCGCCTTCAGATTCAGACGTAAAAGGTCACACGCTCGATGGCATGCTGATTTTCGGAACGCCGATTGTTGCCTTCGCGTTGCAAACGCAACTGGTTTCGCACATTGAATATGGCGCTGCGATTTCAGCGGTGATCGCAAGTGCAATCTACTTGATTCTGGCGTTTGCGCTGCGCAGTCGCGAAGCCGCGGCGAATGATCGCAAGCCTGCGACGAATGATCGCAAGCCTGCAATGGCACGCTGGCTCACGCTGAGTTACGCCGCGCTGGCGCTGGTATTCGCGACGCTCGCCGTTCCGCTGGCAGTTGACGGACGACTGACTGCTGCGGTGTGGGCGATTGAGGGTGCCGGCGTTTATTGGCTGGCGACGAAACAAAAGCGCTGGATGGGCCAGGCGTTTGGCGCATTGATGCAGCTGTTGGCGGCGCTGGCCTTCGTGGCCTCGTTCGAAGGTGATCCAATTCCTGCGATCCACGCCTTCGCCAATAGCCACTTCATCGGCACGCTGATGCTCGCCATCGGCAGCCTCGCGATATCGCGGTGGGCGTATGGGGAGTCACGCGCCGCGCAGCTTGCATTTCTGCAGGAGGGCGCGGGCGATGGCAAAGCCAATACGACATTACCCGACGCTGTGAGCACGCTCTTCTTCCTCACGGGCTTCGGCTGGTTGTTGTTTGGCGTGTGGAGCGAAGTGCTCTCGTCCCGCATTACCGCTAGCGACGCTGCGCGCTTTATGTGGCTGAGCTTTGCGTTCGTCGCCTTGTCGTTCATTGCGTTTCAGGCGTGGCAGCGGACGGGCTGGTCGAGCGCTCGCTTGCCAGTGGTGGCTGTCCTACCGTTTTTGCTTGTCGCGGCCATCGTGCATCTGATCGTCACGCCGCATCTGACGTTGTGGCTCGACGCCCTGCTCTGGATGGCGATGCTTGCAATGCATTTCGTCATGTTGCGCGGCGTTGATGCGCTGTCGCCAATGCGTTGGTGGCGCGCCGTTCACGTTGGCAACACGTTGCTTTTGATCCTTCTCGTCGGCAGCGTGCTTGACCGCGCGATCAGCGCCGGAAACTTGTACGCGACCGACTGGGCCGCAGCGATTCTCATCGTGGCGAGCACATTCATCATGCTGGCGCTGGCGTCCCGGCACGTGTGGGCGGCGCAACCCGCGCGCTGGCCGCTGGATCGCTTTCAGCGCGAATACGCCGTGCATGCAGGCTCAGGTGTTGCCATATTGACCACGCTGGGTGCTCTTGTCATGGCCTGCACGGCAGGCGGCAATGTCGAACCGCTGCCCTACATTCCGCTGCTGAATCCTGTGGATTTGCTTTCGTTCATTGCGATTGGAAGCGTGGCGCTCTGGCTGAAACGACTGCGCGAATCGACACTTGTGAGCACAACATCACCGCTGCGCAGTGCCGTAACCTTCGGCGTACTCGCGTTCGCAGCGTTCATTGTGGTGAACACCGTGTGGCTGCGCTTCGCGCACCATTTCCGTGGCATCCCGTGGAACAGCGATGCGCTGTCGTCTTCGTTCTTTGTGCAGGCCGGCTATTCCGTGCTGTGGACGCTGCTTGGCGTCGCCGCGATGTTTGTTGGACATCGAAAAGGCACGCGGGTCATTTGGCAAGCGGGGGCGGCATTGCTGGCGTTGACGGTGGTGAAACTCCTGGTCGTTGATCTCGCCAACTCGGGCGGCGGCGAGCGGATTGTGGCATTCATTGGCGTCGGCATTTTGATGGTGGCGGTTGGGTATTTCGCGCCACTTCCGCCTGCTCCATCAAAAGACAACAAAGAAACGAACGCAACTGCTGTCGTAGGAGAAAACACATGAATGCGCACACCGTAAAGCGCCGAGGCGGAATCATGCTCGCGGCATTTCTGCTCGGACACGCTGTCAGCGCGCAGCCGGTCAGTGATTTCTCAACGCAAGCGACCGTCGTTGTACCCAACGGCACGAGCACCGCGCGGGTCGCGCTGCCGGGCCCGTCAATCGCGGCGTTGCGCAGCGCCAACGGCGGCGACCTGCGCGTCTTCAACGCGGCGGGGTTGTCGTTGCCACACGCGGTCATTGACGCTTCACGACAAGCGCCCGCCGCTCAGGACGTCGCGGGCGAGCGCATCATCGCGCTGCCGATTTACACGGCCACCGTCGGAACTGGAACCACCGCTGGTGCGCCCGCTTTGCGCATCATCGAAGGCCCCAACCGGCGCGTGATCGAAGTGGGCGCGACTACCACTGGAGCTGAGCAAAAGCGCGATGCCACCTCCGTTCGCGGCCTGCTGTTCGACACACGCGGTCTCAAAAATGAGCTGCGCGCGGTCGAGCTGGAAGCTACGTTGCCGCCGTCCCTGATCGTGAAGGTCACGCTCGATATCAGCGCCGATTTAAGGAGCTGGCGAACCGTGGCATCTCAGTCGCCGGTATTTGATTTCGGCAGCGACGGGCCGAGCAATCGGCGTATCGATTTGCCGTCTGGGCAATCGCTTGAAGGCCAGTATTTGCGACTCACGTGGTCAGACACGCCTAGCATTGCTGTCACGGCGCTGCGAACGGTTGGAAAGATCAGCGCCACCCGAGCTGAACCGGTCGTCATCGAATTCGGCGCGCCACAAAGTGCGGCGGAAGGCTATGCCGAATGGACAATCGCAGCGGGCCTGCGTGCGAACGCGATTCGTTTGCAGACGAGCGCGGCCAACGCGCTGATGCCGGTCCGTGTGCTAACGCGCGGAAGGAGCGGCGACCCGTGGCGCACCGTGGCCAACACCGTCGTGTATCGCCTCGCCGCAAACAACGGCGCACAGACGATCAACCCATCGGTGCCGCTCGGCTCGCCACTGGAGTCACTCGTCCGCGTCGAAGCGCTGCGCGGCTACAGCTTGACGGGTGTGCCGGTCACGCTTGCGCTCGAACACGCGCCGCTAAACGTGTTGTTCATCGCCACCGGTGAAGGCCCGTTCACGATTGCCACCGGCAATGCCAGCGCACAGTCCACCGCCGTCCCCGTCACCACGCTCATGCCGAATTATCTGAGCGGCGGCGAATTCGCGCTGCCGGTATTGACGGCCGTTGTGAGCGTGAATCAACCTGCGACAAAGCCCGGCGCGGCTGCCGAAATATTTGGCATAGCGACGCAAAAATCGTTTGTGCTGTGGGGCGTTTTAGGCCTCGCAGTCATCGTCCTTGGCGGGCTTGCAGTGAGCTTGTTGCGAACGTCAAAACGCTAGACTTCATTGAGCAGCTTTTTCAATTTTTCCCCTAAGCATGTGGGCTAGATGCAAAAAATATGTAAAGTCGACTTATGTCTTTATACGCCGTCAGCCCATATGAAATCGGTCTTTGATCGAAAAAGCTGTAAACACTTTCAGCAGTCCGGACCAACTCCGATGGGAGCCGGGGCTTTCAGCAAGATCGTCGCAAACAGGCGCTCATAGGCCGGATCGGGAGCGAACTGCCGTGTCAGCGGATCGCGGTTACTGGCGAAGGCAACGTCTAATTCGAGCCATTCCTCCGCACTCAAGCTTCGCTCGGCGGCTGGCAGAATCAGGGTCTCCTCAAGCTGCATGTGATCGAGATAAAAATTCACGTAGCGCAGGCACGCGCCTTCGAACGCACCGCGACGCGTTTTGCCGATGAACTCCCAAGCCAGCAGCAGATGCTGCAATTCGCGAATACTGGCCTCCCCCTTTGCATGTTCGCGATCAAGTCGGTCGAGATCGGCGCATATCTCCGGTGAATGACGCCTGAGTTTCGGAAACAAAAGCTCGGTTTCTTTCGGATGATGCAAGCGCTCCGGAAACTCGTCGACATAAAAAAGCATGGCGCGGAGCACCGTGAAGAACGTCTCGGTGTCGCGCTTCGGCCCACGCTCAATCATCAGCGTGAGCGAGCGCGGCATGGCGGCTAGCGCGGCGTGTTCTTCGCGAATGATGCGTAAGCATTCGTGTGCCATGGGGTGCTCCGGCAAATGAGAAAGAGACAATGGGTTCGAGGATCCCATGTGTCGCACACGTTCCCTTTGATTTCGGTCATCGACTTTGCCGAAATGTTGCTACAAATCAAACCCCTGAGTTCGGAGGAACGCAGGATGGGATTAGCATGCCCGCCGTCTTGCCCCGTCTCCCCGAAGAGACAGAAAGCTCGACGGATGTCATGCAGCAACCAAGACACGAAATTGGCAGCGATGTTCAGCGACGATGAAGCGTGTCAAGCTCTGCTGAAGAACCAACAAACGCTGAAATATCCGCGAAATAAAGGTACGTGGAGTCGCTAACAGATGCCCCATACAATCGAGCGCATGAGCCTCGCAAACTACCTTCCCGTCACCCTCGCCGATATCCAATCCGCCCGCGCCAAAATCGCGGGGGCTGTCGAGAACACACCGTGTCTGCATTCAAAAACGCTCTCCCGGATTTTCAATTGCGAGGTGTGGCTCAAGTTTGAAAATTTGCAGTTCACGGCGAGCTTCAAGGAGCGTGGCGCGCTGAATAAATTGCTCTCGCTGACAGCTGAGGAAAAGTCGCGCGGCGTGATTGCGATGAGCGCGGGCAATCATGCGCAGGGTGTCGCGTATCACGCGGGTCGTTTGGGAATTCCAGCGACGATTGTGATGCCCGCATACACACCGTTTGTGAAGGTGCGGAACACTGAGGGTCACGGCGCGAAGGTAGTGCTGATTGGTGACACGTTGGCCGAAGCGTCGTCTCATGCGCGGGAGCTTGCTGCGCAACATCAGTACACGTTTGTGCATCCGTTTGATGATCCCTACATCGTCGCCGGACAGGGCACGCTGGCGCTGGAAATGCTGGAAACTGCGCCGCAACTGGACACGTTGGTGATACCGGTGGGGGGTGGCGGCTTGCTTGCTGGATGCGCGGTGGCGGCGCGTGCGGTGAAGCCTGAAATTGAGATTTACGGTGTCGAGTCAAAAACATTCTCCGCGATGGCGCAACGACTACGCGGTGAGCCGGTCAGCGTCGGTACGGAAACCATCGCCGAAGGCCTCGCGGTGCGCGACATTGGCGAGCTTCCGCTGACGATTATTCGTGCGCTGGTGAAGGACATGTTGCTGGTCGACGAGTCGACCATTGAAGAGGCCATTGCGCTGTTGATTGAGATTGAGAAGACAGTCACCGAAGGCGCGGGCGCGACCGGTATTGCCGCACTGCTGCAGTATCCGGAGCGCTTCGTTGGCAAGAAAGTCGGCGTCGTGCTTTGCGGCGGCAATATTGATTCGCGCATTCTGGCGAGCATCCTGATGCGCAACCTTGTTCGCGAAGGGCGTTTGATCCGCGTTCGCGTGAAATTACCCGATGTTGCTGGTGCGCTCGCGAAGCTCACGAAAGTGGTGGCCGATGTCGGCGCCAACGTGGTGGACGTGGAGCATCAGCGTTTGTTCGGGGTGTTCAGCGTGAAATCGACTGAAGTGGAATTGACGCTCGAAACGCGTGATCGACCGCATGTCACGCTCTTACTCGCGGAGCTTCAACAACAGGGATTTGTGGCGCATTTGCTGGGTGTTGCCGAGTGACGTTGCCGCTGAATATTTCGTTCATCGAACGAGACTGGTTATCGGCGAATCACGTCATGTTTCGTGATAATGAGTCCGCGACGCTCATCGACAGCGGCTACGGTCGCTTCAACGATGTCACGCTGGGCAAAGTCGAATCGGCTCTCGAATCTTGGGACGGCCCATCGCTCGACCGCATCATCAACACGCACATTCACAGCGACCACATCGGCGGCAATGCTGAGCTGCAACGAGCACATCCCGGCTGCTCCATCGCGGTGCCCGTTGACGAGCAACCCGCCCTCGTGAATTGGGATTCGCCTGAGCAAATGCTCTCCTACGCCGATCAGGAATGCGAGCGATTTGCATGGGACGATGTCATTGAGCCGGGGCAACAAATTCAGCTCGGTGGTGAGGCGTGGCATTCGATTGCCACACCGGGGCACGACATGGGCTCGCTGGTGTTTTATTCGCCAAATTTGCGCATCCTCATTTCTGCGGACGCGCTGTGGGAACACAGCTCTGGATTCGTGCCTCCGCAAGCAGTTGATCCGAAGCCTCTGGCAGCACAGCGTGCGACGTTCAAGCGCCTCGCCGAGCTGGATGTCGCGCTGGTGATTCCCGGTCACGGCCCGATGTTTACCGATTTCTCCGGGGCGCTCGCACGAGCCAGCGCCAAGCTCGAGGCTTTCGCGGAAGACGACCTGAAAATCGCGAAGAGCGTCGTCAAAGGCATGTTCATCTATTCAATGATGTGGCGCGGCGAAATAGCGCTCGCCGATGTGCCCGCTTACCTCGCACGGATCGGCGTACATCGCGACTACAACGCACAGTTCTTCAAGATGAGCGATGAAGCCTACGCCGATTGGCTCGTTGGCGAAGCCGTTCGCGCTGGAAAAATTCGTGTAGATGGCGCATTTCTGCGATCAACATAGCACGCGTTGAGGAACGGGGTTTTCGGGGCTGGCGGTTTCCGTCTGCCCTCACATGACTACAGTTTTACGGCGGCGATTTTTTGCTTTACGGCGAAGATTTCGCCGTTACCGTTGATTTCACTGCCCTCTTCAAACGCCACAACGCGGAACACTTGACGGGTGCGGGCCAGTAGCTCGTTTGATCGCAGCAAAAAATCCGACCGTGACGGCTTACCGTGCTGTTCGTTGCCATCCATGAACGTTTCATACAGCAGCACGCCACCGGGCTTAAGCGTTGCCAGCAGGTCGTCAAACGTCGGGCGCCAGAGATAATTGCAGACGAGGATTGCGTCGAAAGACATTGCAGCATAGGGCCACGCATCGCCTTCGAGATCGCGACATTCTGTGGCGACATTCGGTATTGCCGCGACGTATTGCAGCGCAGCCGCATCACGATCAACGGCGGTGATGTGAGCTCCGCGCTGAGCGAAAAAGCGCGCATGACGTCCGTGACCACAAGCTACGTCGAGCACGGTTGCGAAGCGTTTTATGAGTGGAGCGTGGCGAATGAACCAAGCGCTCGGTACATCTTGTGAGTGCACAGTTTTCCTCAAACCCGCAGCGACTTACCCCCGGCACCGATCCAAAAAAATCTGCTACCGAGCGTTGTTCGCGTCGACCACAGCCAGCGCTGTCATATTGACAATGCGTCGCACCGTTGCGCTCGGCGTCAGGATGTGAACCGGCTTCGCGCACCCCAAAAGGATCGGTCCAACAGCCACGTTATTGCCAGCCGCAGTTTTTAAAAGGTTGTACGAAATATTCGCGGCGTCAATGTTCGGGAATACCAACAAATTGGCCGAGCCCGAGAGCGGTGAATCGCCCACGCCTTTGCGTGAATCTTCATCCAGCGCCGAATCGCCGTGCATTTCGCCATCCACTTCAAGCTGCGGAGCACGAGAACGAATGAGCTTCAGCGCCTCGCGCATTTTGATGGCTGACGGTGTGTTCGCGGTACCGAAATTCGAGTGCGACAACAGCGCCACTTTCGGCGTAATGCCGAAGCGCTGCAACTCTTCCGAGGCCATGATGGTGATCTCGGCCAGCTGCTCAGCCGTTGGATCGTAGTTGACGTGTGTGTCGACCAAAAACAGCAGGCGACCGGGCAGCATGAGACCGTTCATGGCCGCATATTCGTGCGCGCCTTTGCGCAGGCCGAGCACCTGATCGATGTAGTGCAAGTGAATATCGTGAGTGCCATAGGTTCCGCAAATCATCGCATCGGCGTCGCCTTTGCGAACCATCATCGCGCCGATGAGCGACAGGCGGCGTCGCATCTCGATCTTCGCCAGCTGAGCGTTCACACCACTGCGCTGCGTCAGCTGGTGATATTCCTGCCAGTAGGCGTGAAAACGATCGTCCTGTTCCGGATTGATGAGCTCGATATCGACGCCAGGCTTCATGCGCAGGCCGAATTTCTCCAGTCGTTTTTCAAAGACTGCCGGTCGCGCAATCAGGATTGGTTTGGCAATGCCTTCATCCACCACCACCTGAACAGCGCGCATCACACGCTCATCCTCGCCTTCGGCAAACACGACGCGACGCGGCGACGCGCGGGCAGAGTCAAAGATCGGTTTCATCACTGCGCCAGAGTGATAGACGAACTGCGCGAGCTGCTGTTTGTATGCGTCAAAATCCTTAATCGGACGCGTGGCAACGCCGGAATCCATCGCGGCCTTGGCCACCGCCGGCGCGATACGCACGATGAGGCGCGGATCGAACGGTTTCGGAATCAAATATTCGGGGCCAAACGAGAGCGAACCGCTATCGCCGTAAGCCGCTGCCACTTGATCGTTTTGCTCGGCCATGGCAAGGTCGGCAATCGCTTTGACTGCCGCGACTTTCATCGCTTCGTTGACCGTCGTCGCGCCGACGTCAAGCGCGCCACGAAAGATGAATGGAAAGCAGAGAACGTTGTTCACCTGATTCGGATAGTCGCTGCGACCTGTGGCGATGATCGCATCCGGCCGCGCGGCCTTCGCGATGTCTGGCATGATTTCCGGCTCAGGGTTGGCCAGCGCCAGAATCAGCGGGCTCTTCGCCATCTTTACCAGCCACTCCGGCTTCAACACGCGGGCGGCAGAGAGACCGAGGAACACGTCGGCGCCGTCGAGCAATTGATCAACGGTGCGCAGATCGGTCACCTTGGCATAGCGCGCCTTGTTGTCGTCCATCTCCTCAACGCGACCCTGCCAGACCACGCCTTTGATGTCCGAGACCCAGATGTTTTCAATCTTGATGCCGATCGCCACGAGCATGTCCAAACATG
>JANXUB010000220.1 GCA_025352105.1 Burkholderiales bacterium
GTGCGGCGAGCACCACGCACTTGCGTACTTCTTTCGCTGAGACGCCGTCATACAAATCTTTGAGCGTCGCTTTCAGAATCAAGTCTGCGTCGGCCGCGCCGTGCAGGCCGTCGCATGACGACATGATCAGTTCACGCAGGCGCAGTAGATCAAGCGGCTTGCGTACGCCGTCTTCGACCACGTGCAGAATCGATTCCTGATCGGCTTCTTTGGTCTTGGCCTGAGCGGCGCGTTCCTGAGTGCGCTTTTCGCGGTACAGCACATAGGCGCGCGCGACTTCGTGTTCGCCAGAGCGCATCAGGGCGAGCTCGACCTGATCCTGAATTTCTTCAATATGGATCGCGCCGCCTTCGGGCTTGACGCGCATCAGTGCGCCCATCACTGCGTCGGTTAATTGTTGCGTCAACTCACGGGCACGGGCCGAGGCAGCGCTCTGGTTGCCGTGGGCGGCGAGATACGCTTTCGTCATCGCCACAGTGATCTTCGACGGCTCAAAGCCGACCACCGAGCCATTGCGACGAATCACTTTATAGAGCGTGGCTCGACCCGACTCAGGGGTGGCGGCTGAACTTCCGGCAACCAAGCCGAGCACGGAAGGATTCAAAATGGGGCCACCGGTCTGGGCGGATACGGACTCGAGCATGTATGCATCTCCAAAAAACTGTTCTAACTATTCTGTGTGTCTACGGCGGCGGTGAAGGGGGGCGAACGACGTGATCAGCGCAACAGCGGGCCGCGAATGAAGCGGCTCGTCATTTGTTGCATCGCGGTGCACTCCCCCATGTTCAATATCCTCCGCTGGGTCTCCCAACCCTGTGTCTTGTCTTGCCTGACGCGTGTGGGGCGCTTGACGCTATTTCCACATTCGCCGTACCTGCCAAAGCGCTCGCTCAATCTCGTTCACATCGCTGCTTTATGCGTCACGACAGCCGCGTGAAGCGTGGAAATGGGCAACACAAATCGATAAATTGATGGAAGGCATGAAGGATACGACCAACAATATCTAGTGGTCAAGCGACTTCTTAACCACAACATATTGGGGTTGATGCCGCTAAATCACACCCCAATCGGGGGTGAATTGCCGTATGCCTTGTGGAATAAGGCTCGGACGCGGGGTCCACAAAAACACCCACAGCTTTGAGCTGCTTTTGCCGGAGTTTTCCACAGACTTATTCTTGATATCGTCGACGGAAAAGTTGTTGCCCGGCGACAACGACCGCACTTTCGCCTGGTTTCAAACGCACGCTAAATTTGCCTGTCAGGCTGCCAAATGCTGGCAGCACCAGACCGCTCGCATGCTGCCAGAAACATGGCAAAGTCACCGCTTCGCGCGCGGTCTGTAAGCGCAGTGCGGGATGTAGATGACCCGCTAATTCGAAGCCTGCGCCTCGCGCAGCACTGGGCTCGTGGCAGCACTGAAGCGGACCTAGCGCATACGGCTCCGCGACCGCGTCCAGGCCCCATTCCGGGGGCGCTTCACCGGCGTGCCGATCATGATTGCCGCGTACTAGCACCATTTCAACGTCGCTGTGCCGTGCTCGGAAGGTTCTGAAATTGTGATCTAGCGCCTCGGTGTAGCTGGTTTCAGTGTGTACCAAATCGCCCAGAATGACAAAGCGAGTCGCCTGATGTGAAATTAACAATTGTGAAAGGCGAACCAGATCAAAACTAGAGTGACCGCTGGGCACCGGAACGCCTGCTGCGCGAAAACTGGCGGCTTTGCCCAGATGCACATCGGCGACGAACAACGTGCGCTCAGTCGGCCAGAACAGGGCGTGTTCAGGTAGACACATCAACGGCTCGCCAAGCGCTTCGATTAGCAAGCGAGCACTGCCTTTCGCAGCAACGGCAAAAATTTCGCGGGCGCTGTTCGCAGCACCCGAACGGTCGGCGTTTGATGCCATGCTGCACAGCGATGCAGTGCGCCGGCGATGTCGGCTGCCAACAGCTTCGTTGGCGCCACGCCGACCTCAAGATGCAGCGCGCGCACCTCGAATATTTCATCAGCACGATGCGCCTTGGCATCGACCCGCCCGACCAGTTCGCCACGCACAAGGATCGGCAGCGTGAAATAACCAAACTTGCGCTTTTCTTCTGGCGTGTAGCACTCAATGCGATAGTCGAAATTGAACATCCTGAGCGCCCGTTCGCGATCCCAGACCAGCGGATCAAAAGGCGAGAGCAGGGTGCAATGAGTCGCGCGTAACCTATCTTTTTGCGCCGTGTTCAATAGGTCAGCGTTATCAGGATGGACGTATGCTGGCCACGGCCAATCCGCGACCCGCACGCGCAGCAACGCTCCGGTTTCAACCAATGAATCCGGATGCGGGCGAGGCGCTTTTCCGGCATGACGAAAGTAGTCACCAATCCAGCGCGCAGGTGCAAGCCCCATTGCCTTCACCGCTGCCAACGTCCACGCGACATCAACGGCTTCGCGACTTGGCACCGAATCGTCATCATGGAGGTGCGGCGGCAAGACTCGCTCGCGTACGTCGTAAACGCGATGAAAGTTCTCCCGACGTTTGACCATGATTTCACCGGCAGTGAATAACGTTTCCAGCCGCACTTTGTCAGGCTTCCAGTCCCACCAGCCATTGCCTTTCCGACCGTCAACATGATCAAAATCCGCGGCACGCACGGGGCCATGTTCGCGCACATGGTGAACGAGTTCCAGATGCTCATGCGGATCGTTGGCCAGACGGAGTGCGCTGCGCTCCGAGCCTGCCGCCTCCAGATGCAGCATCTGCCGCCGGTAGTGCGGATAGTCCTCTATCGGCAAAAAGCACGCTGCGTGCGACCAGTATTCAAAAAGCGCGCCTTCGGTCAACAATTCATCCAGCCAACGCGGCGCATAGTCACCCAAACGGCTCCACAGCACCAGATACGGGCTGCGTGCGACGATCTGAATGGTGTCAATCTGGAGGACGTTCATGCTGCGGATTGATGCCAGAACGTCGGCTTTCCTCGCGCGTCGCTTTGGCGGCGTCAACAGGCCCATCGCGGCGAGTTGAAGCGCGCGGGCCTGAGCCAGCGTGAGGTGGACTTCTCCAGTGTTTCGCGGCGCGGCGGTAAGTGGCATGGGATCGCTTCCTCTGGGCCGCTTCTTACAATAGCGGCCTACCTCACATTTTGCCCGTCAGCTGCTTATGTCTATCAAGTCCGACCACTGGATTCGCCGCATGGCGGAAACGACTCAAATGATCGAGCCCTTCGAACCCGGGCAGGTACGCTTTGTTGATGGGCAAAAGATCGTGTCCTATGGCACGTCGAGCTACGGCTACGACATTCGCTGCGCCAATGAATTCAAGATTTTCACCAACATCAACTCAACCATTGTTGACCCGAAGGCGTTTGACGAAAAGTCATTCGTGGATTTCAAGGGAGACGTTTGCATCATCCCGCCAAATTCGTTCGCATTGGCACGCACGGTTGAGTATTTCCGCATTCCGCGCAGCGTGCTGACCATTTGCGTTGGCAAGAGCACCTATGCCCGCTGCGGCATCATTGTCAATGTGACGCCGTTTGAGCCAGAGTGGGAAGGCTACGTCACGCTGGAGTTCTCGAATACCACGCCGCTACCGGCAAAAATTTACGCGGGTGAAGGTTGTGCGCAGGTGCTGTTTTTCGAAAGCGATGAAGTGTGCGGCACGTCGTACAAAGATCGCGGCGGCAAATATCAGGGCCAGAGCGGCGTGACCCTGCCGAGAGCTTAGCGCGAGCTTAAAGCGCCATCACGCCGACGTTGCGCAACTGCGTATTCCACCACCCTGCAATCGCTTGCGCTTCGAGGGGTTTGGACAGATAGAAGCCCTGAATTTCTTCGCAACCGAGATCGCGAACGATGGAGAGCTGAAGTGGCGTTTCTACACCCTCGGCGATAACGCGCATGTCCAGACTATGCGCGATGGCGACAATCGCTTGTACGATGCCACGACGCGGCTTGTCGTCGATGTGCTGAATAAAACTGCGGTCAATCTTGATGGTGTGAAACGGCAGCCGCGTCAAGTACGACAGACTTGAATAGCCCGTGCCGAAGTCGTCCAGCGTGAGCGTGACGCCCATCTGCCCGAGTGTGTTTAACGTGTCGATCACGTTTTGTGGATTCCCCACGAGCATCGACTCGGTGATTTCCAGATCAAGATACTGCGGCGGAATGCCCGTGTTCTGGATCGTTTGATCAACGGTCCTGAGCCAGTTCGGATCTTCTAGCTGTTTGGCCGATACGTTGACCGAAATGCGCGGATGAATATCCTGCTCCTGCCACACCTTGAATTGCTGGCACGCCAGCTCGAGCGCCCGCTGTCCTAGTGGGTTGATGATGCCGCTTTCTTCCGCCACCGTGATGAAGTCACCCGGCTGGACGAGTCCGCGCGTCTGGTGACGCCAGCGCAAAAGCGCTTCCAGTCCGGTGGGCGAGCCCGTCGCGGCGTCAACCTGCGGTTGAAACATCAGGAAAAATTCGTTGTCGGCAATACCGCGTCGCATATCGGTTTCGTATTGCGAGCGCTGCGCCTGCTGTCGACTCGATCCGCCAGAAAAATGCTCGATACGGTTACGGCCCGCCTGCTTCGCGGCATACATCGCAGTGTCTGCGTTCTTCAGCAGCGCGCTGGCATCGGCCCCGTCATGGGGAAACATTGCGACACCAATCGAGGCGGGCATGTTGAGGCGACTGGTGCCGACATCAAACGGTTTGACCAGCGCTTCCAGAATGCCCTCCGCCACCAGCAGCGCGACGTGCTCCGCATGCTGCGCCTCCAGTCGGGTGATCAACACCACAAATTCGTCGCCACCAAAACGCGCCACCAGATCGTCCTGACGAATCGCGTCTTTCAGGCGCGCTGCGGCAATTCTCAGCACTGCGTCGCCAGCATCATGACCGAGGCTGTCGTTAAATGTTTTGAAGAAATCGAGATCGACAAACAGCACGGCAACGCGGCTCTTGTCGGATGCGGCTGTTTTGATGGCGTCTTCCAGCTTGCTGCGAAACAGCAAGCGATTGGGCAGGCCGGTCAGTGGATCGGTCTGGGCGATTTGCACCGCGCGAACGGTGGCTGTGTGCAGCTCCTTGGTGCGCTCGCGAACGCGAATTTCCAGCGAGCGTTGGTAGTTCGTAATCTGCGCGCGGCTCGCGGACAATTGATGCGCCATTTCGTTAAAGGCGCGTGCTAATTCTCCCGCAGGCCCGCGCGAGCGAATGGGCACTTCTACCTGAAAATCGCCCTGCGAAAGCGAGCGTGCCGCATCAGTCAGCGCATGCAGCGTGCGCCGTGTGCGCCGCGAGACCACCACTCCCACAACGATAACGGCGAGCACGGCAACAGCCACGATCACACCGTTGATCGACGTGAAATGCTGGAGCATGGTTGAGAAGGAAAAAATAGTCGCCCTAGATGACAGCGACAGGTATCTTGCCGATACGTGACTGCCATTCGCGCGGGCCGGTTTCGTGAACGCTGGTGCCGAGCGAGTCAACCGCTACCGTCACCGGCATATCGGTCACGTCGAATTCGTAAATCGCTTCCATGCCGAGATCCGCGAAGGCAACAACTTTCGCGCTCTTGATCGCTTTCGACACCAGATACGCTGCGCCGCTGACGGCCATCAGATACGCGGCCTTGTGGTTCTTGATCGCCTCAATGCCCATCGGACCGCGCTCTGCTTTTCCGATCATCGAAATGAGGCCGGTCTGGGCAAGCATCATCTCGGTGAATTTGTCCATGCGCGTAGCCGTCGTCGGGCCAGCCGGTCCAACCACTTCGTCGCGTACCGGATCGACCGGGCCGACGTAGTAAATCACGCGATTGGTGAAATCGACGGGGAGTGGCTCATTCTTCGCCAGCATGTCGCCGATGCGCTTGTGTGCGGCGTCGCGACCCGTAAGCATTTTGCCGTTGAGCAGCAATGTTTGACCGGGTTTCCAGCTGGCGACCTCGGCTTTGGTCAGCGTGTTCAGGTCAACCCGTTTGCTGAGTTTCACATCCGGTGCCCAATGCACTTCGGGCCAAATATCGAGCGAGGGCGGCTCACAGAAGGTCGGGCCGGAGCCGTCGAGCACGAAATGCGCATGGCGCGTCGCTGCGCAGTTCGGAATCATCGCGACCGGCTTGCCCGCTGCGTGCGTCGGATACATCGCGATTTTGATGTCGAGCACGGTGGACAAGCCGCCGAGGCCCTGCGCGCCGATTCCGAGTGCGTTGACCTTTTGGTAGAGTTCGATGCGCAATTCCTCAGTCTTGTCCTGCGGGCCGCGCTTTAGAAGTTCGTACATGTTGATCGGCTCCATCAACACTTCTTTGGCCATCAGCACGGCCTTCTCGGCGGTGCCGCCGATCCCGATGCCAAGCATGCCGGGTGGGCACCAGCCCGCGCCCATCGTTGGTACCGTTTTCAGCACCCAGTCAACCAGCGAATCCGACGGATTCATCATCACCAGCTTGCTCTTGTTTTCGCTGCCGCCGCCTTTGGCCGCAACGTTGACATCCACCGTGTTGCCGGTCACCAGCTCCATGTGAACGACAGCGGGCGTGTTGTCATTGGTGTTCTTGCGCGCGAACAGCGGATCGGCCACGATAGAGCCGCGCAGCTTGTTATCCGGGTCGTTGTAGGCACGGGCGACGCCGACGTTAACGGCGTCCTTCACCGAGCCCGGAAAATCGCTAAAGCGCACGTTCATGCCGATTTTCAGGAAAACATTGACGATGCCGGTGTCCTGACAAATCGGGCGATGACCTATCGCGCACATCTTAGAGTTGGTCAGGATTTGCGCGATGGCGTCCTTTGCTGCGGGCGAGGCTTCGGCCTCGTAGGCGCGCGCGAGATGCTCGATGAAATCCTGCGGGTGGTAGAAGCTGATGAATTGCAGGGCAGCGGCGACGGATTCAACGAAATCAGCGTAGCGAATGATGGTGGAAGTCGTATTCATGTGCGCGAGAAGCTGAGTAGGGCGGTCAAGTCGATCCAGCCCGTGATTATGGGCGCGGAAGAGTGAGCGCGTCGGTGAAGTTGATCCGGTAGGCGGGCTGGATGTCAAATCTGGGCGGTAGGAGGCTTGTCAACAGCTTCGATATTTTGACCAGTCTAGCACTGGCCAGACGTTTAGCGGCCTGCGCGAATGATGGATTTGACACGTTGCTCAGGTTATCAGCTTGTTTGGTAATAGCCATGCTGAAAAGGGGCTGGACGAGCATTATGCAGAAAGTCGACTTAAGCGATAAATTGGGCCATGCCCATATTCAGCCGTTATCCTGACTCAAAGCTGACGAGATCAAATTCGTCAGTCTGGCGTCAATCAATGGGGCTAACGTCTATGGAGACGCTGAACAAAGCGACACGATGCGCGTGGCGATTTGTTCAGCGTTTCCCTAGCACTAATGAGGAGGTATTACCCGGCGTCAGTTGGGTGATACATTAATTTTTCGTCACAGGAGGAAGCCCATGTCTGCACCATCATCTGCAATCGAATCCGTATTGGTCGAGAACCGCGTGTTCCCGCCACCGGCTGCGTTCACCGCGCAAGCCAATGTTAAGCCTGCCGATGCAGCAGCGATGCTGGCCAAAGCGGCTGCTGATCACGCGGGATTTTGGGGGGATCTGGCCAGCGAGCATCTGATCTGGGCGAAGCCTTTTACTCAGGCGCTGGACGAGAGCAATGCGCCGTTTTTCAAATGGTTCGCTGACGGCGAATTAAACGCCTCATACAACTGCCTCGACCGCCACATCAGCACACCGACCGAAGACAAAGTCGCGATCATTTTTGAGGCCGACGACGGCAAAGTCACCGAGATCACTTACGGCGATCTCTACGCTCGCGTCTGTCGCTTTGCCAGCGGACTGAAAATGCTCGGCTACAAAAAGGGTGACCGCTCGATCATCTACATGCCGATGTCGATTGAGGCCGTAATCGCGATGCAGGCCTGCGCGCGTCTTGGCATCATTCATTCCGTGGTGTTTGGCGGTTTCTCGGCCAAGAGTTTGCAGGAACGCATTGTCGACATTGGTGCGTCGCTCGTGATCGCGGCCGATGAGCAGCTGCGCGGCGGCAAAGCCATCGCGCTGAAACCCGCTGTCGATGAGGCATTCGTGATGGGCGGCTGTGAAGCCGTGCGCCACGTCATCGTCTACAAGCGCACCGGTGGGAACGTCGCTTACGGCGCGCGTGACATCGATTGGGCGAAGGTTGAGGGCGGCTCGTCAGACGAATGCGCCCCGGTGCTGGTCGACGCCGAGCATCCGCTGTTTGTGCTTTATACCTCCGGTTCCACGGGCAAACCGAAAGGCGTTCAGCACTCGACCGGTGGCTATTTGTTGCACGCGATGCTCACGATGAAATGGGTGTTTGACATCAAGCCGGCGGACGTTTTCTGGTGTACGGCAGACGTTGGCTGGGTGACCGGACACACCTACGTCGCTTACGGGCCGCTCGCGGTTGGCGCAACGCAAATTATTTTCGAGGGCGTGCCGACGTTCCCCAACGCCGGACGCTTCTGGAGCATGATCCAGAAGCACAAATGCAGCATTTTTTATACCGCGCCCACGGCGATTCGTTCGCTCGTTAAAGCCGCAGAAACCGCGCCAGATTTCGCTCCGGGCAAATACGATTTGACCTCGCTGCGTTTGCTCGGCTCGGTCGGAGAACCGATCAATCCCGAAGCATGGATGTGGTACTACAAGAATATCGGCGGCGAGCGCTGCCCGATTGTTGACACCTTCTGGCAAACCGAAACCGGCGGCCACATGATCACGCCGCTGCCCGGCGTCACCCCGCTGGTGCCGGGCTCCTGCACGCTGCCGTTGCCGGGGATTGAGGCGGCCATCGTTGACGAAGCAGGCGCAGATGTTGCGAACGGTCAGGGCGGCATTCTGGTCGTCAAGAAGCCGTGGCCGTCGATGATCCGCACCATCTGGAACGATCCGGAGCGCTTCAAATCGGCGTATTTTCCGCCCGAACTCAAAGGCTATTACCTCGCGGGTGACGGCGCGGTGCGTGACGCAGTGACCGGCAATTTCCGCATCACGGGCCGCATCGACGACGTGCTCAACGTGTCCGGACATCGCCTCGGTACGATGGAGATTGAGTCGGCGCTGGTCTCCAACCCGCTGGTGGCCGAAGCTGCCGTCGTCGGTCGTCCTGACGACACAACGGGCGAAGCGGTCTCTGCATTCGTCGTGCTCAAGGGCGCACGTCCGGTTGATGCCGCTGCCGCGCAAAAACTGGCGAAAGAATTGCGCGACTGGGTTGGAAAGGAAATCGGCCCGATTGCCAAACCGAAAGACATCCGCTTTGGCGACAACCTGCCGAAAACGCGATCAGGAAAAATCATGCGCCGACTGCTGCGCTCCATCGCCAAGGGCGATGAGATTACGCAGGACGTGTCTACGCTGGAAAATCCCGCGATTCTTGAGCAGTTGAAGCAGAGCCTGTAGAGGGCTCACGATGCGGCGCGTTCGCGGTTTCCGCGACCGTGCCGCTCATGCATACTTCATCGCTTCCGAGTTCTGACGTCAATCATGGAAGCGTTCGTTTTCGTCGCGCACAATATGGTGAAGCTGATTGGTATCCTGTACGTCGTTCAGTTGCTGGTGGGTGCTTTTAATTGGTCGGCCCGTGATACAAACGTGATCTATCGCTTGCTGCGCTTTCTCACGTCGCCGGTGACCCGCGCCGTTCGCGCCGTGACGCCAGCGGCCGTTTCCGACAAGTATGTGCCGGTGGTTGCCTTCGGGTTGTTGTTCTGGATATATATCGCGCTGATTGCGCTTCGCTTGTACGCCAGGCGCCCTGAGCTTTTTCAGTAGTAGGCCATCACGGTCGCTCCGCGAATGCAAGTCATCAATGCCTGTCATGCATGGTGTTTCACGCAAGTTGCGACCTGCGCGCTGCTGTTCAAAAAGCGTGAAATTGCACTGAACAACTACAAAAGGATTCTGACGCGACAGCCTCAGCATGTGCAGACGCTGTCGCGTATGGCCTTTTTGCATGCTGAGGCCGGGAACCGCGCGCGCGCGATTGCCGGCTTCGATCATGTGCTCGCAATCAACGCACAAGATGCCAATAGCTGGTTCAACTTGGGCTTTTTGCATCAGGAAAACGGTGATCACATGATCGCAATCGAGGCGTTCGATCATGCCACCCAAATCAACGCGCGTCATGACCGCGCCTGGTACGGCAAAGGCTTGTCGCTGATCGCTTTGGGCCGTTACGGGGACGCCATTGTGCCGCTTCAAAAAAGCGCGGAGCTTCAGCCGATGAACCCGTTCGGCCTCATGGCATTAGCGAGAACCTATTTCACGTTGGGCCAACCTGATCACTGCAAAAATGAGATGCGCAAGCTAGCGGCCTTTGACCCCAAAAATGCGGCGGTACTCGAAGACGAAACCGGCATCAGGATTGGCGTTGATCGCTGGTGGCAACGCTAGGGAAACGCTGAACAAATCGCCACGCGCATCGCATCCTTGATTGGGGCGAATCGCTTCGCCGAAAATGCTCGCAATAGCCCGCTATTGCTGCGCTTTTCGTCTCGCGCTTCATCCCAGATCAAGGCGCGCTGCATCGTGTCGCCTTATTCAGCGTCTCCCTAGCCCATCTCCACACGACTGTTGTGGAGGATGCAACTCCCATTGACTAATCAACAAAGTCGGTTACGCTCCATCCGACAAACGTAAGCATTCCGTCAGTTTCGAATTTGACTGACCGGCGATGTACAAGGCGCGAAGTAGCGGGGCGCAGAACATCAGGGGTAAGACGCATGCAATTGACCGACGGGCACCGTGAATATTGGCGGCGAAATCTCCGTATCACGGCCGTTTTGTTGCTGATCTGGTTTGTCGTCACGTTCGTCGTGGCCTACTTTGCGCGCGAACTTTCCACCTTTATTTTTTTTGGCTGGCCGTTCTCGTTCTGGATGGCGGCGCAGGGCGCGTTGATCGTGTACTGCGTGCTCATCTGGTATTACGCACGCACCATGAATCGTCTCGATCACGAATACGGCGTTGACGAGGCCGAAGAATAATGGGGTACGTTTCGACGCAGAAAGCGTTCACTGCGCAGCTCAAAACGGTTTACGTCTGGTATACGATCGGCTTTTTGTGCTTCGTCGCGGTGCTTGCGCTGTTGGAGCAAGTGGGTATGCCGCGCACATGGATCGGCTACATTTTTTTGCTGGCGACGGTGGTGCTCTACGCGGGTATCGGCGTGCTCAGTCGAACCTCGGACGCGGCAGAATATTACGTGGCTGGTCGTCGCGTTCCTGCTGTGTTCAACGGCATGGCGACTGGGGCTGACTGGATGTCAGCGGCGTCCTTCATTGGTCTGGCGGGTACGCTTTATCAGCAGGGCTATTCGGGGCTTGCTTTCATCCTCGGGTGGACCGGCGGCTATGTGCTCGTGGCGCTTTTTCTTGCGCCCTACCTGCGCAAATTCGGGCAGTTCACGATCCCTGATTTCCTGGGTGCACGCTACGGCGGCAACGTGCCGCGCTTCGTGGGTGTTGCAATCGCAATTTTGTGTTCGTTTGTATATGTAGTTGCGCAGATTTATGGCGTGGGATTGATTACGGCACGACTCACGAACCTCTCGTTTGAAGTCGGTGTGTTTGTCGGTTTGGCGGGCATTTTGGTGTGCTCGTTTTTAGGGGGCATGCGCGCGGTCACCTGGACACAAGTGGCGCAGTACATTGTGCTGATCGTGGCCTATATGATTCCGGTGGTGTGGTTGTCGATCAAGCACACTCATATCCCAGTGCCTCAACTGGTTTACGGCAGCGTGCTCGAGAAAGTCACGGCGCGCGAAGAGCAGTTGTTGAACGATCCGAAAGAGATCGAAGTTCGCAAAATATTCGCTGACCGCGCCGCGAGTGCCGAGGTCAAGCTCAAAGGCCTGCCCGGCTCGTTTGTCAGCGGCAAAGCCGAGGCGCAAAAAGCGCTCGATGAAGCGAAGGCGGGAAGCGGCTCGTATGAGCAAGTCACGACCGCACAGCGCGCCGTCGATACCTATCCAAAGGATGCCAACGCCGCCAAAATCGCGTGGACGAAGGAGACCGGCCTTAAAAACCGTGCCGCGCCACCGCTTCGGCATGGCGAGGCCTTCCCGGCAGACGACGAGAAGAGCCGTGATATCGCGCGCAAGAATTTTTTGGCGCTCATCTTTTGTCTGATGGTCGGCACCGCCGCACTGCCGCACATTTTGATGCGCTACTACACCACGCCCAGCGTTCGCGAGGCGCGCAACTCGGTGTTCTGGTCGCTCTTTTTCATCTTTCTGCTTTATTTCACAGCACCCGCGTTGGCGGTGCTGGTGAAGTTCGACATCTACACGCTGCTGGTGGGCAGTGAGTTCTCGAAATTGCCGGCCTGGGTTAATTCCTGGCAGCGGGTTGACCCAATGCTGCTCTCGATCATTGACGTCAACAAGGATGGCATTGTGCAGTTGGCAGAGATTTCCATCGGCACCGATATTGTGGTGCTGGCGACACCCGAGATCGCTGGCTTGCCGTATGTGATTTCGGGGCTGGTGGCGGCGGGTGGGCTGGCAGCGGCGTTGTCAACCGCGGACGGATTGTTGCTCACGATTGCCAACGCGGTGTCGCATGATCTGTACTACAAAATGATCAATCCGAATGCATCAACATCCACCCGAATCAGCGTGTCGAAGGGCTTGTTGCTGGCCGTCGCGCTGTTTGCGGCCTATGTCGCTGCGCAAAAATCAGCGGACATTCTGTTTTTAGTGTCGGCCGCGTTCTCGCTAGCCGCAGCCGGATTCTTCCCGGCGCTGGTGCTGGGCATTTTCTGGAAGCGGACAACAGGCATCGCAGCTGTGCTCGGCATGGTGGCTGGCGTGGCGACGACGTTCTATTACATGGTCACGACGTATCCGTGGTTGCGCGGATTATTTGGCGTGAAGCGCCCGATTGCTGAGTGCATGTGGTGGGACATTTTGCCAATTTCAGCGGGCGTGTTTGGCGTTCCGCTCGGCTTCGTCATCATCATCTTGGTCAGCCTGATCACACCAGCGCCGAAACGGGCTGTTCAGGCGTTGGTTGAGCATGTGCGCTACCCGCGTATCAAAGGCGACACGCTGGATACGAATTCGTTATAGCGCGCCGTCGGCTACGCTGACGCTGGGTCCGTCGCCTTGAATGATGGCCGCGCCGAGAGCTTTTTGTAAAGCCGCGCAAGGCTTGGGTGCGCAGTTTCCCACGTGATGTCTGGGTAGCGAAATTTAAGGTAGCCCAACGCGCAGCCGGCAGCGATATCCGCGAGGCTCAACGCATTACCAACGCAAAATTCACGATCACCCAATTCGCGCGCCATCTCGTCGATGCAGGCACCGACTTTCTCGCGTTGACGCGCAATCTGTTTGGCGCTGGATTCGTTTTGGTCTGGCCGAACCGCTTCCAGTCGCGCGATGATGGCGGCGTCGCACAAGCCATCGGCAATCGCCTCCCAACGCTTGACGGCAATCCGGTCACGCGAGGTGTCGGGAATCAAACGATGCACGGGCGACAGGCCGTCCAGATATTCAACAATCACTCGCGAATCGAACACGCTCGTGCCGTCGTCCATGATCAGCGCAGGCACTTTTCCGAGCGGATTGGCTTTGGCGAGATCAGGATTGGGTTTCCACGGATCAGCAAATTCAAGCTCCAGCTCAAGCTTTTTCTCTGCGGCGACGATGCGCACCTTGCGGGCGAAGGGGCTGGTGGGGGAATGAAGGAGTTTCATGGCGCGTCTTCTAATTTTCTAAAGTGAATCTAGCACGTTCGCGCCACCCGGCAAACGAAAACCGACCAGCGTTGATAATACCGGCCGAAGCTTGCACTTTTTCGCCGCAATCTGAGCGAAATCTCGCCGCTGCTTCCGCCCAATTTTTCCTTCTTTTCCTTACCCGATTAATCCGATACGCATGCCAACTTTCGACAGCCTCACTGCCATTTCCCCACTTGACGGTCGCTATCAACGGAAGATGGCCGCGCTGTCCGACGCGTTTAGCGAGTACGCGCTCACCCGCGAGCGCGTACGGGTGGAATTCGCGTGGTTGAAGTCGCTCGCGATGCATCCCGGCATAGACGAATTGCCGCCGCTTTCTACGTCGGCCGTTGATTTTTTAGACGGGCTGCTGTCGAAATTTTCAGTCGATGACGCCGCTGCGGTGAAAGCGATTGAAGCGACCACCAATCACGACGTCAAGGCGGTCGAGTACTGGATCAAAGACAAATTTAAGGCATTGCCAGAGCTCGCTCCGCACGGTGAGTTTGTGCACTTCGCATGCACGTCTGAGGACATCAATAATGTTTCACATGCGTTGATGCTGCGCAGCGGCGTGCACGGCGTGTTGCTGCCGCAGCTGGATGCGTTGATCGCTGCGCTCGTCAAAGTCGCGATCAATACCGCCGAAATGCCGATGCTCTCGCGAACGCACGGGCAGGCCGCGACGCCAACAACGATGGGCAAGGAAATGGCGCTGTTCGTGGATCGTTTGCGTCATGCCCGCACCAAGATAACTGATGTGCCGCTGCGCGCCAAAATGAATGGTGCTGTCGGCAATTACAACGCGCATCTGTCGGCGTATCCCAACGTCGACTGGCCAGCGATTTCGAAGCAGACGATTGAATCGCTCGGCCTGACGTGGCAGCCAATGAGCGCGCAGATCGAGCCGCACGATTACATGGCGGAGTTGTTCGATGCAATGGCGCGCGTGAACACCATCCTGATCGATTTTTGCCGCGATACGTGGGGCTACATTTCGCTCGGTTTCTTCAAGCAGCGACTGAAGGACGGCGAAGTCGGATCGAGCACCATGCCGCACAAAGTCAACCCCATTGATTTTGAAAATGCGGAAGGCAATTTCGGTCTCGCGAATGCGCTGCTCCGTCATCTCGCCGAGAAGCTGCCGATCTCGCGCTGGCAGCGTGACTTGACCGATTCGACGGTGCTGCGAAACATGGGTGTGGCCGTTGGCTACAGCCTGCTCGGTGTGAGTTCGGCGATGCAGGGTGTTGGCAAACTTGAGGTGAATGCCGACGCCATGCTCGCTGACCTGAACGCAAACTGGGAAGTACTGGCCGAGCCGATCCAGACGGTCATGCGTCGCTACGGTGTTTCCGGCGCATACGAGCAATTGAAAGCGCTGACGCGTGGTCAGCGCATCACGCCGGAAGCGATGGCCGAGTTCATCGCTACGCTACAAATTCCATCTGAAGCCCGGGCGCAATTGGCGGCGCTGACGCCGGCTCGCTACACGGGGCTGGCGGCGCAATTGGCGAAGCGTTACGCTGAGTAGTGACGAAGCAGCTTTTTGATGTAGTCCCTATTGCATTGGGGATAGAGCGATATTTATCCATAAGTCGACTTCTATCGAAACGCAACATCATCCCAATTGTGGCGGTCTTTTTAAGAGAATGCTGTAAACGCACTCCGCTGCCAAATCCCAACACAAGTGCTTTGCGCAGCAGTGTGGTTCTTCCGAATATGGATAGCAAAAACTTGGCTGTTGACAAGCGGCTTTTTTTGCGTCGCTCGTCCTAGAATCGGCGAACAAACGGATCACCTGTTGATCCGGAAATTTCACTCGGAGGAGAGCCATTCATGCCCATTCGAACATCCCGCTTCGTTGCGATCGCCGTAGCATCTGCGCTGGCAAATTTTGCGTTTTCACAAGCGCCCGCAAGTCCGCATCTCGCGCGCAACCTGGCGGCGCAGTGCGCGAATTGCCACGGCACCAATGGCAAAAGCGTCGCTGAAGTGCCGTCGCTCGCGGGCCAACCGGCGAGCCTGCTCGTGCAAAAGATGAAGGACTATCGCGACGGCAAATTGCCCGCGAGCATCATGCATCAGCTCGCCAAGGGCTACAGCGACGAGCAGATGGCGCTGATGGCTGATTATTTTTCCCGGCAACCGAAATAAGGAGGGATGAAGATGAACACAATTAATCGTCGTGATTTCGCAAAATCCGTCGGCGCTTTGTCGCTCGTTAGCGCGGCAGGAATCACCGGCTGCGCCAGCATCGGCGGCGCGGCAAAACCAAAGGTTGTCGTCGTCGGCGGTGGCTATGGCGGCGCGACCGCAGCCAAATACATCGCGATGTGGAGCGAAGGAAAAATCGACGTCACACTGGTCGAGCGTGACGCGCAATTCGTGTCCTGCCCGTTGTCAAATCTCGTGCTCGGTGGCTCCAAATCCATCGGCGATATTTCGGTGGCTTACGGTGGCCTCGCCAAATACGGCGTCAAGCAAATCAAGGGTGAGGCGACGGGTTTCGACGCGACGAAAAAAACGCTGTCGCTCGCTGACGGCACAACGCTCGCCTATGACCGTTTGATCTTGTCGCCGGGCATTGATTTCATGCTCGAATCCCTGCCCGGACTTGCCAGTGCGGCAGCGCGCAACAAAGTGCTTGCCGCATGGAAAGCCGGCCCGGAAACGGTCGCGTTGCGCAACCAACTGGTCGCGATGAAAGACGGCGGCGTTTACGCCATTCACATCCCTAAAGCGCCGTATCGCTGCCCACCGGGGCCGTACGAACGCGCTTGTCAGGTCGCGTGGTATTTCCAGCAGGCCAAACCAAAATCGAAGGTCATCATCCTCGACGCCAACGAAGATGTGACCTCGAAAAAAGGTCTCTTCACCAAAGCGTGGAACGGTCAGTTCAAGGGCTTGGTCGAGTATCGAAACAATCAGGAAATTCAGGACGTCGACGCCAACACCAACACGCTCAAAATGACCTTCGGCGAAGATTTCAAAGCCGACGTACTCAACGTGTTGCCCCCGATGCGCGCAGGCAATATTGCTACGCAAAATGGCCTTAATAACGCCAACAATCGCTGGTGCCAGATCGACTGGCTGACCTACGAATCAACCGCCGTGCCGAACGTGCATATCCTCGGCGACGCACTGCAGATCGCGCCCGCCATGCCCAAGTCCGGCCACATGGCGAACCAGCACGGCAAGGTCTGCGCCGCCGCTGTCGTCGCCCTGCTGACTGGTGATGTCGTCAACGCAACCCCGATGGTCGCCAACACCTGCTACAGCTTCATCGATGACAAAAATGTTGTGCATGTGTCGTCTGTGCATCGCTACGACGTGGCACAGAAAACGATGGTCACGGTAGCGGGCGCTGGCGGGCTCTCCGCCGAGCAAAACGCGCTCGAAGGCGTGTATGCAAATAGCTGGGCGAAGAACATCTGGGCGGACATGCTCACGTAAGCTGGCGCTCGACCGCGCTCAAAAGCCCGTTCACGAAAGTGACGGGCTTTTTTGTTGTGCCTATGCGACAGCGGCATCAAGCCTCGTACGACGTTGACGCTTCGCGTGAGCGGTTTGTTTTGGTGCATCGGCCCCGCCCGCGTCGAACCAACCCGCTTCAGGTTGCGCGGATCACCCAATCGACCACATCAAGTCCTCTGCCGAATCAATTGAAAACATGGAAGTTTTTGCAAAATCATGCATTTCATGAAACGCTATTCCAAATGTTGCAATGCACGACGTAAAAGCGAATTTCACAAAGCGGAAAAATCAATGGAATGAAAACGGCTTGCAAACCATTGTTTTAATGAGCTTTTTTTGGAATTGTTTTGCGCTTTCCATTGAAATCGCCTATGCTGCGAAGCAACAACAAGATGCTTTGACGCTTCCACCGCAGCAACACGCAAACGGAGGCCTGAAAAAGTGAGGAACGTTTTTCAGAGACAGTTTTGTCTCGACTCATCTGCAAAGGTATAGGTAATCATCATGACGCAATCTGCAAAAGTTCTGGCCCAAATGGCCGCCGCGACCACCGCCCTCGAAAAAGACTGGGCGACCAATCCGCGCTGGAAAGGCGTCAAGCGCAACTACAGCGCGGCTGACGTCGTGCGCCTGCGTGGCACGACCGGTATCGAACACACGCTCGCCAAAAACGGCGCAGAAAAGTTGTGGAATTCGATCAACACTGAGCCATTCGTTAACTCGCTCGGCGCGTTGACCGGCAATCAGGCGATGCAGCAAGTCAAAGCCGGATTAAAGGCGATTTATCTGTCGGGTTGGCAGGTTGCGGGTGATGCGAATCTGGCCGGTGAAATGTATCCCGACCAGTCGTTGTATCCAGTCAACTCGGTGCCGTCCGTGGTCAAACGCATCAACAACACTTTGATGCGCGCTGATCAGATTCAGTGGATGGAAGGTAAGGACGACATCGACTACATGCAGCCCATCGTTGCTGATGCTGAGGCCGGTTTCGGCGGCGTGTTGAATGCGTTCGAACTCATGAAATCGATGATCGACGCGGGTGCGGCGGGCGTTCACTTCGAAGACCAATTGGCCAGCGTGAAGAAATGCGGCCACATGGGCGGCAAGGTGCTCGTGCCAACACGCGAAGCCGTGGAGAAGCTCTATGCGGCTCGATTTGCGGCGGACGTGATGGGTACGCCGACAGTGCTCCTCGCTCGCACCGATGCTGAAGCAGCCGATTTGCTGACCAGCGACGTTGATGAAAATGATCGTCCGTTCTGCACCGGCGAGCGCACGATGGAAGGCTTCTACAAGACGCGTCCGGGCTTTGATCAGGCGCTATCGCGCGGTCTGGCGTATGCCGCCGTTGCCGACTTGATCTGGTGTGAAACCGGCAAGCCTGATCTTAAATTTGCGCGTGATTTTGCTGAAGGTATTCAGAAGAAATTCCCCGGCAAGATGCTGGCGTACAACTGCTCGCCATCGTTCAACTGGAAGAAAAATCTCGACGAATCGACGATTGCCAAATTCCAGCGCGAGCTCGGCGCGATGGGCTACAAATTCCAGTTCATCACGCTCGCTGGCTTCCACAGCTTGAACTACTCGATGTTCAACTTGGCCCACGGTTACGCGCGCAACAACATGACGGCGTTCGTTGAGTTGCAGGAAGCTGAATTCGCGGCGGCTGCGCATGGCTTCACCGCTGTGAAACATCAGCGCGAAGTCGGCACCGGTTACTTTGACGCTGTGACGCAAGTGATCCAGGGTGGCCAAAGCTCGACGACGGCACTGCACGGTTCGACCGAAGATGAGCAATTCTTTGATGAGAAGAAGCCAGCTTTGAAATTAGCCGTTGGCCAAAACGACTAGTCGTACGCATGAAGGGCTGCTTGAGGCGCAGCCCGACGACGGAAGGGTCTAGGGTTTTCCCTGCACCAAAAGAGTGAGTAACGCCCAAAAAAGGCTTGCAAGTCTTATACAGGACTCTATAATCCGTCTTGATTTCCTCGAGGAGGAGGGAACCCTTCAGCCCGCGCCGCGTTCACCGTTACAGGTTGCGCCCGCGGGCTTTTTTCTTTTTAGGGTTCGGTACCAGTAGTCATTGTGGGAGCGGTTCCACCGCGATGAATCCACCGGCACGTCACGAATCGCGGTGGAACCGCTCCCACTGACTGGCCTTACAGAGCAGTCGCGACGGGCGCTAAGGCCTTCTGCCAGCGCTCGAACGGCAATTTGTACTCCGCCTGCAGCGCTCGGGCACGCGCCTGAATTGCGCGGTTGTCGAGCGCAGGCAACGGCGATTTGGTGGCGATCACGGTGACGTTTTCAGTCGCGATTGCCGGAAGCAAGACGATGTTGTCCGCACCAAAAACGGCACGCAATCTGCGCAGCCCGCCACGGTAGCGCGTGACGCTGCTCCACATGTTTGCGACAAACACGCCACGGGCTTTCAGCGCAGTGTGTGCTGCCGCATAAAAGTCTGCTGACTCCAGCGTGCCCACGCGACCACGACCGTCATAGCAATCGACCCAGATCCAGTCGACGCTTGACGCCGGGCGCTCAGTGATCACTTTTGCCGCGTCGCCCAGCGTGAGCACAACGCGTGGATCGTCCGCAGGCAACGGAAACGCCGACCGCGTCAAAGCCATCACATCAGCGCGCAACTCAACGACTTCCATACGTTTAAGCGACTCTTCCCAATGCGCCAGCGCCCAGCGCGGCAACGAGCCCACGCCCAGCCCCGCGACGTAAACATGCTTGGGAGGTGGCGTAAACAACAACGCCGCACACATGTCCTGCGCGTAGCCAAGCGCGAGGTCGGCAGGGCGACTAATGCGCATGCGGCCCTGCACCCATTCCGAACCAAAGTGCAGCGTACGGAAACCGTGTTGTTCTGAAATCAGGAGGTCGGACATGAATGGGCGTCGCTAGCCAAATGGTTTACTCGAAGCCCGTTATTGTCTCCAATCAGCGAAGCGAACAGCGCGCCGGCTCAGGTGCAACCGCGCCGCCCGCATAAAATGGCTGCTTCTCCTCCAGAGAGTTGCTCTTTGCCATGGCTAATTCCGCTTCCGTTTCCAAACCCCTCCTGTCCGCCGTCGCGGCTCCCGCAGCCCCGGTGGCGTCTGTACTGTCCACCGTCCCGGAAATCATCGCCGATTTAAAAGCTGGTCGCATGGTCATTCTGGTCGACGAAGAGGACCGCGAAAACGAAGGTGATCTCGTGCTCGCCGCCGAGTTCGTGACGCCCGAGGCGATCAATTTCATGGCCAAGCATGCGCGTGGCCTTATTTGTTTGACGCTGACGCAGGAGCGCTGTGCGCAGCTCAATCTGCCGCTGATGACGTCGTCAAATCGCTCGGGATTCGGGACAAACTTCACGCTGTCGATCGAAGCCGCAGAAGGCGTGTCGAGCGGAATCTCGGCGGCGGACCGTGCGCGTACCGTCAAGGCGGCGGTTGCGTTCAATGCAAAACCATCCGACATCGTGCAGCCGGGCCACATTTTTCCGGTCATGGCGCAACCGGGCGGTGTGCTGATGCGCGCGGGCCATACTGAAGCGGGCTGCGACCTTACGCGCATGGCGGGGCTCACGCCAGCGTCGGTGATTTGTGAAGTCATGAAAGACGACGGCACGATGGCGCGCCTGCCGGACCTGCTGATTTTCGCCAAAGAACACGGCTTGAAAATTGGTGCGATCACCGATCTGATTCAGTACCGTGCAGCGCAGGAAAACCTCGTGGAATGCGTGGGCGAACGCCCATTGCAAACCGCTCAGGGCTCATTCACACTCAAAGTTTTCCGCGAGAAATTGACTGCCGCGACCCATCTCGCCATCGTCAAAGGCACGCCAACCCATGCGCGCGAAACGGTCGTGCGTGTGCATGAGCCGTTGTCGGTGATTGACACGCTGGATGCCGATAGTGCGGTGCATTCGTGGAGCATTCCGAATGCGCTCGCAAGATTGCAGACCGCTGATGCCGGTGTGCTTGTTTTGCTGCATCAAAGCGAAACGGCAGACGACCTGCGTGACCGTGCGCTGAATGTGAAACCGCTTAATGCGCACAAGATGGATTTGCGCACGTACGGCATTGGCGCGCAAATTTTGCGGGCGTTGAACGTCGGCAAGATGCGGGTGCTGGCGCGGCCACGCCGCATGCCGTCGATGACGGGGTTTGACCTTGAAGTCGTGGCCTACGACGAACAATAGACAAAAGATAGCGAAAAGAAGAAAGCACAACCATGTCCCTGCAACCCCTCATGAAACTTCGCGGCTCCGGCTTGCGCATCGGTATTGTCACCGCGCGTTTCAACGCACCGATTTGCGAAAAACTGCTCGCAGGTGCCAAAAAAGCGCTCGCCGAAATGGGCGTTGAACCTGGCGATATCGCTGAGGTCACCGTGCCCGGCGCGCTGGAAATTGCGTTCGCGCTGCAGGCCTTCGCGAGCACCGAAGAGTTCGATGCACTGATTGCGCTTGGTTGCGTGATCAAGGGTGACACCTACCATTTCGAAATTGTCTGTAACGAATCGGCCGCTGGCATTACGCGCGTCGGACTAGAGCTTGACGTGGCAATTGGCAACGGCGTGCTCACGACCTACACCGATGAGCAGGCCTCGATTCGCGCCGAGCAGAAGGGCTTTGAGGCGGCGCAGGCGGCCGTTGAAATGGCGCTCTTGCAAGAGTGGACCCATTCGAAGTTTGGCGAATCCTGATCATGGCTGCATCCGCACCGTCGCAACCTTCTGGCGCACCGCAAACCAAACCCAAACCAAAGTCCGCACGCCGCTGGGCGCGTGAGTTCGCGCTGCAAGGGCTCTACGAGTTTTATGTGGCCGAACATGATGCCGTCTCGATCCGCCATCGCGCCGAGGGCGACGAAGATTTCAAGCGCTGCGACAAGGCTTTTTTTCGCGAAATGTGGAAAGGCATGACCGACGATATCGAATCGCTGGTCGCAATCGCGCAGCCGCACGTTGATCGTCCGTTCGCGCAGATCAGCCCGATTGAGCGCGGCATTATTTTGATCGGCACATGGGAGCTGAAATCTCGGCTCGACATTCCGTATCGGGTCGCGATCAACGAATCGGTCGAGCTCGCCAAGAGCTTCGGCGGCACCGACGGCCACAAGTGGGTAAACGGTGTGCTCGACAAGGTTGCGCCTTTGCTGCGGGCCGACGAAATTGCAGCAGGGCCGCGTTCGCGGCCGAAACCAGCCAATTAGCTGCTGTTTTGAGCCTTGAAACGAGCAACAGCTTTTCTTTTGAAATAACCGCTATATGTGGGCTAGACAGACGTTGAGCCAATTGTCGACTTATGGCGAAATTCGTGGTTAAGCCCACATGGAATGGGCGTTCTATCAAAAAGCCGATGAGCAATTGTTCTCTCGGATGCGAGCGTCCGCGTGACTGAATTCGAACTCATCGCGCGCTATTTCACGCGGCCCAATCGTTCGGCGATGCTTGGCAACGGCGACGACTGCGCCATCGTCGCACCGACCACTGGCAATGCGTTTGCGGTGACCACGGACACGTTAATCGTTGGTCGCCACTTCCTGCCAACGCTTGATCCGTTCAAGCTTGGCCGCCGCGTGGTCAATGTGAACTTCAGCGATCTGGCCGCAATGGGAGCCTCGCCGCGCTACGCCATGCTTTCGCTGACGTTGCCGCAAATTGACGAAGAATGGGTTTCGCGATTTAGCGATGGGTTGTGGACGGCTCTCGACCAATACGACGTTGAACTCATCGGCGGCAACACCACCAAAGGGCCGCTCGCGATTGCCATGACCGCGTTTGGCGAATTGCCGCCCGACGGCGCGCTCAAACGCTCGGGAGCACGGGCAGGCGACGAGCTGTGGGTCAGCGGCCCGCTCGGAGATGCGGGCTGGGCGTTGACGAGCCTGATCCGTGATCGCAGCGGCGACGGCGGATTTGCCATTGAGGCGACCGCGGCTCAGATCGAAAAATACGAATCTCCCACCGCGCGAGTGGCGCTCGGCCTTTCGTTGCGCGGCATCGCTACAAGCTGCATCGACATTTCCGACGGCTTGCTAAGCGAGGCGAGGCACCTGGCAACGGCGTCTGGAGTGAGCATCGATATCGACATCGAAGCGATCCCCACCGGAATCGAGACGATTGATCGCAGCGATCAGCGGACAGCGGCCAAGCGACTCAACGCAGCGACAAGTGACGCGGAACGCAACGCGCTAATTGTTGCCCAGCTCGCGCAGAGCTGTGTACTCGCGACGGGCGACGCCTACGAGCTGCTATTCACCGCGCCGCCCGATCAACACGAAGCCGTTGCCGCGATCCTCGCGCGCGAAAACCTACCCGGCGCATGCATCGGACGCGTCACGTCAGCCGATGCTGAAAACCACGTCCGCGTCCTCGACGCGCAAGCACGCGTCATGGACATTCAAGTCAAAGGCTGGGATCATTTCGCATGAGTGACGTTGCCCTGCCTTCGACCCGCTCGCAAAAGCCCACGCTGCGCTTCATGCTGTCGCATCCGGCGCATGTGATTTCGCTTGGCTTCGGCAGCGGGCTTGCGCCGTTTGCACCGGGCACGTTCGGCACGCTGCTGGGCTGGTTTGCGACACGCTGGTTGCAGCCGATGATGGGCGACGAGGTGTTCTTCATCGGCCTTGTATTTGGGCTCATCATTGGCACTTGGGCCGCAGGTGTCACGGGACGCGCGCTGGGCGCAAGCGACCATGGATCGATTGTGTGGGATGAGGTCATCGCGATGGCGCTGATTACGGCTTTGCTGCCCGGCGCGATGTGGAAACAGGCGTGGGCATTCTTGCTTTTTCGCTTGCTGGATATTCGCAAACCGGGCCCAATTGGCTGGGCGGATCGCAACGTCAAAGGTGCGTTTGGCGTGATGCTGGACGACCTGATCGCGGCGGCAATGACGTTGTTTATTGTGGCGCTTTGGATTCGTGTGCTATGAACGCGCTGTTCGATGAATGGATCAGACTCGCAGAGCACATTGGCAAAGTGTGCGTCGCGGAGAAGCGCATCATCGCTGGCGGTGAGAGCTGCACGGGCGGCCTGATCGCTGCCGTGCTTACGAGCGTCAGCGGTTCATCGGCGTGGGTAGATCGCGGCTTCGTCACCTACAGCAACGAAGCGAAAATGGAGATGTTGGGTGTTGCCTCAGCAACGCTCGCCGCATTTGGCGCTGTGAGCGAAGAAACCGCCCGCGAGATGGCAACCGGCGCTTTGAGAAACAGTCGGGCGACCATGGCCTACTCAGTGACTGGCGTGGCGGGACCAACGGGTGGGACGGCGACGAAACCCGTCGGAATGGTTTGCTTCGGTTTTGCGACCGCCGATGGTGTGCGTTCGTTTATGCATCATTTCTCAGGCGACCGCAGCGCCGTGCGCGAGCAGAGTGTGAATTTCGTGCTCGGTGAACTGGCCAAACTTGAGCAGCGTCCGCTATAAACTGCCTGTTGTTCACGGCTCATTCGTCACTCCACTATGAAGTGCCCCTTCTGCGGCTCCCTTGAAACACAGGTAATCGACTCGCGCGTCTCAGAGACTGGCGACGCGATTCGTCGTCGCCGTAAATGCCTCGCCTGCGACAAACGTTTCACGACGTTCGAGACCGTTGAAATGCGTATGCCGCAAGTCATCAAGGGTAACGGCACACGCATCGATTTCAATGTGGAAAAAATTCGCACTGGCTTCAATCGCGCGCTGCACAAGCGCTTCGTACCGACCGAATTCGTCGATCAGGCGATTGCGCGTATCACCGCGAATATTCACAGCCTCGGTGAGCGCGAAATCCCGTCGCGCAGCATTGGCGAAATGGTCATGTCGGAGCTCTACAAGCTAGACAAAGTGGCCTATATCCGCTTTGCTTCGGTCTACAAGTCATTTCAGGACGTTGAGGATTTCCGCTCCGCGCTGCACGAGGTCGAGCGCCCGACGGCAGCCAAGATCGTCAAAAAGCCCGTCGCTAAAAACCTGAAACAACCGCCTAAAAATGTTTAGCGCGGAAGACGAAACTTTCATGCGTCGCGCGCTGGAGCTTGCGGCGATGGCGATGAATCATGCGACGCCGAATCCGCGCGTAGGGTGCGTGATCGTGCGCGACGGACATGTGATCGCTGAGGGCTTTACGCAGCGTCCGGGCGAACCGCACGCCGAGGCACATGCGATCAAGAACGCGCGCGCGAAAGGCTCGGATCTGAATGGGGCGACAGCCTACGTGACGCTTGAGCCCTGCAATCATTTTGGCAAGACGCCTCCGTGCACCGAGGCTTTGATCGGCGCGGGCATCAAGCGCGTGGTGACCGCTATGGAGGACCCGAACCCGATGGTCGGCGGCACCGGGCACACGCGGCTGCGCGATGCCGGCCTCGATGTGCGTGTCGGGTTGCTGTCGCATGACGCGCTCGAACTCAATATTGGTTTTGTAAAACGAATGACGACTGGGCTGCCGTGGGTACGCTGCAAAGTCGCGGCGTCCATGGACGGACGCACCGGACTCGCGAGTGGCGAATCGCAATGGATCACCGGCGACGAGGCGCGTCGCGATGGCCACCGCTGGCGTGCAAGAGCCTGTGCCGTACTCACTGGCAGTGGCACTGTTCGCCATGACAATCCGGCGATGACGGTGCGGGGTGTCACCACGGTCCTGCCGCTGCGTCAGCCATTGCGCGTCGTGTTCGATCATCTCGGCGAGTTGAGCCCAACGGCCAAAGTGTTGCAAGGCGGCGCGCTTGTTTATTGTTCCGATCAGATGCCGGTGGGTCTGCCCGATAACGTTGAAGTCGTGCGGCTGCCCGACAGCCAAAAAGGCAACAAGATTGATTCCGCTGCGGCCCTGCAAGACCTCGGCGCTCGCGGCGTGAACGAGTTGCATGTTGAGGCAGGTGCCCGACTCATGGGGCCGATCATTGAGGCGGGACTCGTCGACGAACTGCTCGTGTATCTCGCGCCAAAATTGCTGGGGCGTGACGCGAGGGAGATGTTCTCGTTTGCCGCGCCCAACAAGCTTGACGATGCGATGCAGTTTGATTTGCACGACGTCACGCGACTGGGCGATGACGTGCGCATAATGATGCGGGCGAAATAATTTTCGTGAGGAAGAACTAGCGTGTTTACCGGAATCATCACTGGCCTTGGGCGTGTCACGGCGCACGAACCGATTGGCGACGGACAGCGCATCACGGTGGCTTGCGGCGACTGGAAGCTCGACGATATCGCGATTGGAGACTCGATTGCGCATTCGGGCTGCTGCTTGACGATTGTCGAAAAAGGCGCGGGACTCTTGCGCTCGGACGTGTCGGCGCATTCACTGAACATCGTTGCAGGACTCGAGGTCGGGGCTCTCGTAAATCTCGAAAAGTCGCTGACACTCGCCGACAAACTCGGCGGCCATCTGGTGACTGGTCACATCGATGCCACAGGCGTTGTTACGCAATGGAAAAATCTTGCCGAGAGCTGGCTGCTCGAAGTCGAAGTGCCCGCACATCTCGGTAAATTCATCGCGCAAAAAGGCTCGATCACGGTCAATGGCGTGAGCCTCACTGTTAACTCCGTTGAAGACGTTGCAACCGGCACACGCTTTCAGGTCAACGTGATTCCACACACCTATCAGGTCACCAATTTCTTTGAATTGGCGCAAGGCCACCGCGTGAATATCGAAATTGACACCATCGCGCGATACGTTGAACGTTTGACTTCTTCCGTTCGATAATTCGCAGAAAAGTCGGACAAAAAAAGAGCCGCAATGCGGCTCTTTTTACTTTCGATAAGCGAGAGATTAGTTCGGTGACACACCCAGTGATTTGACCGTTTCGATGTTGATCACGCGACCATCATCGACCGGCAGACGCTTGGACGTTTGGTACGCGGCCACTGCGGTCATCATCGATGCTTTGATGCGGCCATCAAGTGCGCCCGGATCAAAACCAGCGGTTTTGAGCGCGGTTTGCAGTTGGCGAATCTTGGTGGCTGTCGCGTTCGATTCGCACAAAACGGCACGACGCTCAACGCGACCATCGGCCACCTTGACTTGTGTCGAGATGGTCTCGAAGACAGCTGGCACCTCGATTTCGCGCGTTGCTGCTGCGCGATCAACCACCTGACGAGCTTCGGATTTGAACACCGCAGGAACCGGCTCTTCACGGACTGAGGCGGGGGTATCGACGATTTGGCGAGCTTCGGTCTTGTAGACCGCAGCAATCGTTTCTTCGCGGAATGACGCGGGTTTATCAACCACTTGGCGCGCTACGGTTTTGTACACGGCTGGAATCGCTTCGTCGCGGAACGATGCAGGCTTGTCCACCACTTGACGCGACTCGGTCTTGTACACCGCTGGAACCAACTCTTCGCGGAACGATGCTGGCGTATCAACCACTTGCTTGGACACCTGCTGCATGACCGCAGGAACAGCGATGCGACGGGTTGAAGCTGGTGTGTCTTCGACGCGGCGTGTGACCGTGCGGTATTCAGCCGGAATTGAAATATCGCGCGAGGTGGGTGCGCGGTCAATCACTTCACGGGTCACGGTTTTGAAGGTCGCCGGAATCACCATCTCCTCCGTGCGGGCAGGCGTCGTCACAACGCGTGTCTTCACTGTTTTGAACGTGGCTGGCACTTCGAACGTACGAACCGTCGCTGGACGATCAACCGCTTGGCGAGTTTCCGTTTTATAGACCGCTGCGACCTTTACTTCACGAACGTAGCCTTCAATGCCGGACGCTGCGCCCGCAGTGTTTTTGGCCGTTGCTGCTGAAACACCCGCAGCGGCACCGCGCGAAGCGGAGCCTGTCGTTGCCGCACGCGAGCCCGCAGCACCCAAAGCCGCGCCCGCAGACACGGAGCCTTGCCAGCCGTCAATCGACGCAGCGCGAAGGATGCGGTCACCGTTGGGCATGGCGACCAGGTCACCCTTGTCGTCAAACTTGTAACCACTCGCACGAAGCTTGTCGACGTCGATTTCCTGACGTGTCACGGTCTGGAAGGTGCCAGGGATGTCGACTGAGCGGCTGCTGGCCGCTTTGTCGAGGACCTGGCGGGACACTTCGGCGTACTGCGCTGGAATCTCGACTTCGCGTACAGCGGCCGCAGACTTCAATACTTGACGCGTAATCGTCTGGTATTGCTCCGGGATTTCGACCAGACAATACACCTCGTCATCAGCGCCGATTTGCGCATTGGATGCGATCAGTGCGCTTTGGGCGGCTGTCGTGCCTGCGCGGGTGGTTCCGTAGCTTGTGTTGCTGCTCGTGGTGTCAACTTTTGCGCCATCGACTTTGCCGTCTGCGCCGACGGTGAAACCGCTGGCAGGACGAACGTTGATGGCACGGCTTACCCAGCTGCTGCCCTTTTTCCATTCGCGGGTCGCGTCGGATACCTTGACGCGCTCGGTCACGGTTTCGAACACGGCAGGCACGGTCTCAAGGCGCTTGCTAGCTTCACGCACCACCATGCGCTCGGTGACCGTTTTGTAGGTGGCTGGCACGACTTCCAGGCGCGCGCTGGCTGCGGAAGCTTGCACTTGCTGGCTGACCGTGCGCAGTGGAATTTGAATCGGCTCGTAGCGCAACGATTCCGGCGTAACCAGAACGCTCTCAGTCACGGTGCGGAAGGTCGGCGCAATCGTTTCAGTGCGGGTCATCGCGGGTTTGTCGAGGATGGTCTCTTCAACATCGCCGTACACCGCCGGGATCACTTTGAGCTCTTTACGCTCAGGCGTCACCATCACCTGCTCGGACGCTGTTTTGAACGTACCCGGCACGACTTCAATGCGCTTGCTCTCGGGTTTGACCAACACCTGCTCGGTGACATTTTTGTAGGTGGCCGCAATCGGTTCCTCACGGAACGTCTCGGGCTTGACCACGATGGTCTCGCTCACCGTCTTGAAGGTAGCGTTCACAGGAATTTGACGCTTGAACTCTGGGCTCACCAAAACTTGCTCAGTGACCGTTTTGAACGTGGCTGGCACCGGGATGAAGCGCTTCGACTCAGGCTGCACGAGCACTTGCTCGCTGACCGTTTTGTAAGTCGCGGCCACCGGAATCTGGCGCTTGGTTTCAGGCGACACGAGCACTTGCTCGGTGACCGTCTTCATCGTCGCTGCAATCGGGATGTAGCGCTTGGTCTCAGGTTGCACCAGCACCTGCTCGGTGACGGTACGTGTCGTGGCCGGAATCACTTCGAAGCGCTTGGTGGCGGGTACTTTCACCACTTGCTCGGTCTTTGTTTCAAAGCGTGGACCGATGACGATGTTCGCGAAACAATCACTGCTGCCGGTCAGCAGTGAGATTGGGCGCGGAAAGTTGTCGCTGAAATTGTTGTCGCATTTCTGCATCGCAACGCGCACGAGCTTGCCGGCAGCGTTGGAATACAGATTGACTGCCATATCCGGGCTGTACGGAACGTATTGTCCGATCAAGGGTGCGCTAACGCCGTCGCGGCCTTGTGAGCGCCCCACGCCCACATCACACGCGCCCTGACCGTATTGCGCGCCTGCGTCGCTCAGTTTGCCCTGCTTGACGCTTGTCTCGCCGTCGCGTTGCAGCGGCGGGTGTTCGGTGAACGGTTCGTAGAACTTGGCGGTTCCTGCGGCAACGGCGGCGTCGCATTCAGCGGCGGTCGCATAGCCGACGTTGCCGTGTCGATCAGTCGCTGCGAGCAGTGGCGCAGCGTAGATTAATGTGGTTCCGAAAAGCGCTAATGACAGCGTTCGGTTGAAAGTGGTCCGGTGACTCATGTTGAAGTTCCTATTGATTGGATTTCAGTAGTGGTGGCAATTGCATTTCGTGCGTGTGCATTCTGTACTCCCGTTCAAAACATGGGGCGCTGGATTGTGTTCAAGTGGCTTTAAACGGGGTAGGAATTAGCTGAAACTGCCGAACGCAGGGAACATTCCTAGAGTTGCGCAACGCTTTTTCCTTAAGTTCACCGTTATTCACGGTTTGGCGATAGCGCTTGGCGCTCGGTGGCATGGGTTGATGCATTCCATATGTGGAGCGTGGTCGACAGGCGGCGCGAAGAATGTTCCTAAAATAAGAGTCTTCCATCCGTTTCCGTCTGCGCCATCCATCATGCAAGTGCCCAAGTCCGCCAAAGCCACTTTCAATTGGAGCGACCCGCTGCTCCTCGATCAGCAACTCACCGAAGACGAGCGCATGATCCGCGATGCGTCGGCGCAGTACGCGCAGGACAAATTGCTGCCGCGCGTGGTCGAGGCGTTTCGCAATGAGTACACCGACCCGGCAATATTTCGCGAGATGGGCGCGCTTGGTTTGCTCGGCTCGACAATCCCGGAGCAGTACGGCGGCGCGGGGTTGAACTACGTCGCCTATGGCCTTATTGCGCGGGAAATTGAGCGTGTCGACTCCGGCTATCGCTCGATGATGAGCGTGCAGAGTTCGCTGGTGATGGTGCCGATTAACGCGTTCGGTAGCGAGGCGCAAAAGCAGAAATATTTGCCGAAACTCGCGACTGGTGAATGGATCGGTTGCTTCGGTTTGACCGAGCCAAACGCAGGCTCGGACCCGGCGAGCATGAGCACACGCGCGAAGTCGGTGCCGGGTGGTTTCTCGGTGTCGGGCGCGAAGATGTGGATCTCGAATTCGCCGTTTGCCGACGTGTTTGTGGTGTGGGCGAAAAACGACGAAGGTCGCATTCGTGGCTACATTCTTGACAAGGGCATGAAGGGTTTGTCGGCGCCTGCGATCAAGGGCAAGATTGGTTTGCGCGCGTCGACGACGGGCGAGATTGTGATGGATGGCGTGTTCGTTCCCGCCGAAAACGAATTGCCGAACGTGGAGGGACTCAAAGGCCCCTTCACCTGCCTGAATTCAGCGCGCTATGGCATCGCCTGGGGCGCGCTTGGCGCGGCGGAGGACTGCTGGTTTCGGGCGCGGCAATACGTGATGGATCGCAATCAATTCGGTCGTCCGCTCGCGGCGAATCAATTGATCCAGAAGAAGCTCGCCGACATGCAAACCGAAATCACCATGGGTCTGCAAGGCTGTCTGCGCTTGGGCCGCATGAAGGATGAGGGCACCGATTCGGTTGAAATCACCAGCATCATGAAGCGGAACAGTTGCGGCAAAGCGCTCGATATTGCCCGCGTTGCCCGCGACATGCTGGGCGGTAATGGCGTGAGCGACGAATACGGCGTGATGCGCCACATGGTGAACCTTGAAGTGGTGAATACGTACGAGGGCACGCACGACATTCACGCGCTGATTCTGGGGCGTGCGCAGACCGGGATTCAGGCGTTTCAATAGCAGTAAAACTGGATTTTAGATATGATTGAGTAAATTTACTCAATCATATCAATGTACTCTCGTCCTCACCTACCGCTGCTTCTCGCTCGAGTCAGTGAACCGGCTGTTCGTGCCATGCAGATTGTCGCCGGACCGCGGCAGGTCGGAAAGACGACGCTGATTCACGATTTGCTGGCCCGTTTGACCGCGAAGCGACGCAACGAAAACGTTGCGTGGATGTTCGAGGCCGTCGACCAATTTGAGCCGACTAACGAATCGGACATTTCATCGACACAGATCAGCATCGTTAATCGAGCGCGACCTCGCGACGCAGAATGGTTGGCGCAACGATGGAAGGCTGCGCGTATTCGCGCTCGACAGTGGGCTTTGCGTTTAGAGCGCGATGATGAATCGCCTTACGTTTTGGTGTTCGACGAAATCCAGAAGATTGCCAACTGGTCTGAGCACGTAAAAGGGCTGTGGGATGCCGACCGAGCGGAGCGACTCAACATGCATGTGGTGCTCCTTGGATCGTCACCCCTGCTCGTGCAAAGAGGATTGACCGAAAGCCTTGCAGGAAGGTATGAGTTGTTAAACGTTCGGCATTGGGGTCTGACCGAGACGCAGGCAGCGTTTGACCTAACCGTTGAAGAACACATTTTTTTTGGTGGATATCCGGGAGCTTTACCGCTGCGCCATGAGGAAGAGCGTTGGCGAAGTTATGTGCTCACTTCACTGATACAGCCGAGCATCGAGCGCGACGTGTTGGCGCTGCATCGGGTCGAGAAGCCTGCGTTACTCAAGCAATTGTTCGAGCTTTCGGCCGCGTACTCGGGCCAAATGCTGTCGTATACAAAGATGCTGGGCCAACTGCAAGAGGCCGGAAACACAACGACTCTCGCGCATTATTTGCAACTTTTGGAACAGTCCGGTTTGATTTCGGGCCTGAGTAAACATGCCGGGGAAGTCGTCAGGCGGCGGGGCTCCAGTCCGAAGCTAAACGTTCACAACACTGCGTTAATGACAGCAGGCTCCGGCTACACCTTCCAGCAGGCGCAGGCCGACCGTGATTTCTGGGGGCGTCTGACTGAAGCTTGCGTGGGCGCGCATCTCATCAACACCGCAGAGGCCAGCTGTCGTGTTCACTATTGGCGCGAAAGCCCGCACGAGGTGGATTTTGTGCTTCAAGGCGCACGGTCATTAACTGCTATCGAAGTGAAAAGCGGTCGACGCTCAACTCATGTTGCCGGATTGGATGCATTTTGCGACTCGTTTAAAGTGACGCGGCGACTTGTTGTGGGCGGTGCCGCAGGCTGCGATGTTTCGGTAGCTGAGTTTCTGAGCGAACCTGCCAGCTATTGGATCAATCCCTGAGCGATGCAATGGTGCACGTCGATAGACAAGTCACTGACGCGTCAAACGCACCCAAACACGGCGCAGAATCGTCTTCATCAACTGCGCCATTCAGCGTCACCGCAACGCGCGACGACTACGCCTATGTGTTGCTGGGTGATCCGGGGCTTGGCAAGACGACGGTGTTTAAACAAGAGGCAGAATCGACCAACGCCGATTTTTTCACCGCGCGCGATTTTTCGGTGCTCCCGCTTGATCGAGAAAGCTGTGCGAATAAGACGCTATTTATTGACGCGTTAGACGAAAGTCGTGCAGGCGTTCAAGACGGCCGATCCGTGCTAGATCAGATTCGCGCCAAACTGATCGCGTTAGGCATGCCAAGATTTCGTCTCTCGTGCCGTGCCGCAGACTGGCTTGGCGAAAGCGATGCAACAGCACTTGCCAACCTGCTTAACGGCGAACGTAACCTCCGTGTATATCGCCTTCAGCCGCTAAGCGATGCCGACATCACAATGCTGCTGACAAACGCGTTTGCCGTTGCCGACGCGCCGCAATTTTTGCAGCATGCTCGTCACAACGGCATTGAATCGTTACTAGCAAATCCGCAGACGCTCAAGATGCTCGCGAAAGCGGTCGGTAAGCAACAACAGTGGCCGGATTCACGCGCTAGCACGTACGAACTCGCGTGCAACACACTCGCTACGGAGCTGAACAACGAGCATCAAAGCGCCAAGCGCAAATCATGGCCTGGCATGCCGAAACTGTTGGATGCAGCGGGGCTAATATCGGCGCTGTTTCTCTGCTCAGATCGATCCGAAATACGCATCGCGCGCAGCGGCGCGAACGACGCCAAAGCCCTGGTGTTGCAAGAAATCGTCAACACGCACGCCCTTCCGATGCAAGACGTGGTTGAGACAAATTTGTTTACGACCGCGGGTGAAAACGCATGGATACCTGCGCACCGCAGCGTTGCCGAGTTTCTGGCAGCTCGGTATGTTGCTGGGCTTGTCAAGGACGGTTTGTCTCCCGGTCGAGTTGCCTCACTGATACTCGGCGCTGACGCGGGCGTCGTCACCAGTTTGCGCGGATTCAACGCGTGGTTGGCCAACTGCTCGCCATTGGCGCGCGCCCGATTGGTTGAGGCTGATCCGCAAGGCGTGTTGTTGTACGGCGATGTGAAATCGTTCACACGTAGTAACAAAGCTCATCTGCTAGATTGCCTGCGGCAATCACTCGTAGAAAATCGCTCGCGCATTTCCGATGACTGGAATTCGCCCGCGCTCGGCGCATTGGTTGATCGCGACATGGCGGAAGAATTCGTGGCAATTCTTCGATGCTCGGGGCGTGATCGAGCCGATCAAGCGATGGCTGACTTGGTGGTCACAGCCCTCGCGTTGGGCGAAAAAATTGAGGGTGTTGCTCCGGAGCTGCTTGCAGTAGCGCGTGACGCTTCGCGATGGTCTGGAATGCGGCGGTACGCGCTTCGCACCTATCTTCGCCTATATGCAGAATCCGACGCGCCCGTGCTGCAATTATTCAAAGATGTTGCTGCTGGCCGGGTTGTTGATGATGAGGATGAATTGCTGGGTACTTTGCTTCGGCACCTCTATCCGGAAAAACTCTCAATCGAAGCTGCACTAGAGCACCTGCGTGCGCCAAAGTCTTCAGGCTACTTTGGGAGTTTCAGGGCATTTTGGCAATCTGTCTTTCTTCAAGTTACGCCATCGAATCGGTTGACAGAGCTGCTTGACCTGCTAGCCGCGCGACCGACACTCGAAGACCAGCGCGGTAACGAATATTACTGGCGATTTGCCAGCCACAGTCTCATCCGCGCACTTGAAGACATTGGCGATGACATCGACGACGAAAAGCTTTACCGCTGGCTAGGCGTTACGTTGGGGGAATATGACCACGATCACCTTGAGGGCGAGCTGAAAACGCAGCTCTACACATGGTTCGAAACACGGCCCCAGCGATTGGTCGCTCTGCTGCGCATTGCCGTCAAGCACCTAGGCGTCGATGGTCATCTGCGGCAAGCACTAGATCGACTGCACAACCCTGCATGGCCCCCGCAGATGGGGCATGCTCTGTTAGCGCTCGCCGAAAGCGAGTCGCGTACAGCACTTGCCGATGAGCTGTTTTGGGCTGCGGGGCAATGTCTCTACGACGCCACCAAACGCTTCGATTTGTCAATCGAGCAGCTTGAAAGTTGGGTCGCGTTGCGCCCGCGATTTGCTGAAGCGTTCACGCAGCTTCTATTTTGGGAAATCCCTGAATGGCGAATTGAGCAGACCATTGAACGCGCAAACGAGCGCCGCGAGAAGCAGGGGCGCATCGAAGAGTACCGTAAGGCACTCTCGGAAAAGCCTGCGACGGAATTTAATGTCCAAGCGTTGCATTACTTGGCGCTTGTTCACGCAGGCTTTCTTGACGAAGGGCGAGGAGACAATCCGCTTGCGCGCATTCAAAACTTCCTTGGCCACGATGAAGTTCTTGTTGCCAAAGCGTTTGCCGCCATCGAAGCGACGTGCAACCGAAGCGATTTGCCGACCGCTGACGAAATGCTCCAGTCGTACCTGAAAGGCAAGGAGTGGCTGATCGTGCGGCCATTGCTTACCAGTTTGCAACTCGCCATGTCGTCATCGCCATCTGAGGTTTTCGATTTATCCGAAGGCACGCTGTCCACCGCGCTTATGGCGGCTTACGTTGCACCGATGACGAGCGATGCTTCGTTTCGAAAATTATTGGCTGTCGAGCACCCCCCAATGGTTGCCGACACGTTTTCGCGTTATGCCACCGCCGCACTCAACGCGGGAAAGAGCATGCTGAACGGTGCCTATGAAATGACTGATGACAGCGCGTTTGCAGCGGCGGCGAAATTGGCGCTGACCCCCATCCTGACGGCCTTCCCTCGGCGCGCCTCGCTGGAGCAGCTCTACGATCTTGCACGATTCATCAAGTCCTTCGCATCGTTGTGCAGTGAGCGGGACGTGCTGGAGATGGTCGCGAAAAAGCTTGCGCTAAAAACGCTTGATGTGGGTCAACGAACGTATTGGCTAGCCGTCGGGCTAATGCTCGCGCCGAAAAAGTATGAAAAGCCGTTACGAAATTGGGTGGAGCGCAACGAGATTCGGATTGGTCACCTCGGTACTTTTCTAGACCGTCGCGATCAATTTGTACGCGTGCAGAAAGAAATGCCAGCGTCAGCGATTGGTTTGCTGATTGAGTTGCTGGCGCTGCAGAGCCGTCCTGATCGTGCGGTAGGCGGGGTGCATCAAGTGACGCCTGACATGCATCGCGGCGAATTGGTATCGCGTTGGACAAACGAACTAGCGGCACAATCGAAAGAGGAGGCTCGACTTGAGTTGCTGCGCCTTAGCGCGTTGCCAGATTTAGCCCCATGGTTGAGCGGACTGCATGAAGCCAGCGCGGCGCAAGCGATCTTGCAACGCGATGCGCACTACCGCTTTCCCGAACCCGCTGACGTTATCGAAACGTTAGCGATGGGCGCGCCCGCCAACGTCGCTGACCTTCATGCCATGCTGGTTGATGAGCTAAACCGCCTTGCCGCTGACATCGCATCGGGTGACCTTGATATTTACAAGCAATTTTGGAATACCGACTCACACAACAATGTCGTTTCGCCAAAAGTCGAAGAGGCGGGCCGTGACGCTTTGTGCGCGCTACTTCGTGAGCGATTGGCGAGTCGTGATGTTGCGTGCGAAAAGGAGGTGCAACATGCAGACCGGAAGCGTTCTGACATCACCTGCTCGCGCAACGCTTTTCGCGTGCCCATCGAAATCAAGACCCAAATGCACAAGGGTGTGTGGCGCGCGGTTGGCGAGCAACTCATCGACAAATACACGACAGACCCGCGAACAGGCGGCTACGGTGTGTATCTCGTGTTGTGGTTTGGAAGCGAATTTAAGCTCGAGTCGCCATCGACAGGAAAAAAACCAAACACAGCAAAAGCAGTGCAAACTTTTTTAGAGTCGGCGTTGTCGCCAGCGCAGCGTAAGCTCATCACAATCTGCGTAATCGATGTATCTTCAACGAGGTCACGTGGATAATTCATTCATAAACGTTGCATGCGTCCACGCCGGTGCCAAAAACTTATGAAGCTCTACAACTACTACCGCTCATCCGCCGCCTACCGCGTTCGAATCGCCCTGAACCTCAAGGGAATCTCGTGGCAGCACGTGGGCGTGCATTTGCTGAAAGCGCAGCACTGCTCGGCCGACTATCTCAAATTAAATCCGGCGGGTCTCGTGCCGTCGCTGGTCGCCGATGATGGCGCGGTGCTCACGCAGTCGCTGGCGATCATGGAATACCTTGAAGAAGCGATGCCGGGCAGCACGCGTCTGTTGCCGAAGGATCCGGTTGATCGCGCTCATGTGCGGGCGCTCGCGCTCGCGCTCACCGCTGATGTGCACCCGCTCAACAACGTGCGCGTGCTGAATTATTTGACCAACGAACTGGGTGTGACGAGCGACCAGAAGAACGCGTGGATCGCGCACTGGATAGAGATTGGGCTTGAGGCGTTTGAGCAGACGCTGGCGCAATCGAACATGAGCGGGCATTTTTGTTTTGGCGACATGCCGACGCTCGCCGATGCGGTGTTGGTGCCGCAAGTATTTTCAGCGCGGCGATTCAATGTGGATATGACGAAATATCCGCGCATCAACGCGATCGACGCGTTGTGCAACACGCTCCCGGCCTTCATCAGCGCGCATCCGAAGAATCAGCCTGATTTCAGTCCTTGACGCTGCCAACAGCTTTTCGGTGAAACGACCGTTACCCTTGGGCTGAAGCGGATTAATGCAGTTTATCGACTTATGTCTATTTACGCCTCTAGCCCCGACGCAATGGCGCTTTCAGGCGATAGCTGTATTTCGACTGATAGACTTGTGGCATGTCTGAAACGATTTCCACCGCGCCAGAAAACGCTATGCCCGCTGCTATGTGGGCCGAGCTGCGCTTCGACGAAAAAGGCCTGATTCCCGCCATCGCGCAGGATGCGGTTACGAACGAAATTCTCATGGTCGCATGGATGGATCGTGCAGCGTTTGAGCGCACGGTTGCAACCGGGAAGGCCTGCTATTACTCACGTTCACGCCAATCGCAGTGGATGAAAGGCGAAAGCTCCGGCCATTTGCAAATCCTGCGCGAAGTGCTCATCGATTGCGACGGCGATGTGGTTTTGCTCAAAGTCGAGCAGCTCGGCGGCATCGCCTGTCACACCGGGCGGCGCAACTGCTTTTTCCGGAAACTGGAAAGTGCGGAAAATGGAAAAAAACAGTGGATGACGAAATTCGAACCGATCAAAACCGAAGCGGAGATGTACGGTGAGCGCTAACGCTGGTGAAGTTTTTGCACGTCTCGCACAGACCTTTGCCTCGCGCAAAGGCGCCGATCCGGCGAGTTCGTACGTCGCTAAATTATTTTCCAAAGCGCCCGATGCTGCGCTGAAAAAAGTCGGCGAAGAGGCGACCGAGTTCGTTATGGCCTGCAAAGACGCCGAGCTCGAATCAAGCGCTGAGGATCGTGAGCGGGTGGTCGCTGAAGCGGCAGACGTGTGGTTTCACATGCTCGTCGCAATGTCGCGCTACGATTTAGGCGGGGCGGATGTTCTCGCGGAGCTCGCCCGGCGTGAGGGTATATCCGGCATTGAAGAGAAAGCTTCGCGCCCAAAATCTGCATAGTCATAGTAATCGAGCAACCGACCAACCGATGCAATTTTCATGAGCACCGACATAGACTGCCTGTTCTGCAAAATTATTCGTAATGAAATTCCGTCGACGCGGGTTTATGAGGATGATGACGTGCTCGTGTTCAAGGATATTCATCCTTCGGCACCGGTGCACTTACTGCTGATTCCAAAGAAACACATCGCCAGATTGTCAGAAGCGCAGCCGGAGGATCAACGGGTGCTAGGTAAAATGATGCTGGTTGCGTCGCAAGTGGCGCGGGAAAACGGATCGGTCGACGGTTTCCGCACTATCATCAATGATGGGCGCGTGGGTCGGCAGGACGTGTTTCACTTACACATGCATGTACTGGGCGGCCCCGGGCCGCTGGGGCGCATGATCGCCAGAGACGAATAGTGACGGATGGCCCGTCCACAATCGGCTGCAAGCCACAAGTTTTTTAGGAGTTAGTCATGGGTTCATTTTCGATTTGGCACTGGTTGATCGTTCTCTTGATCGTGGTGATGGTGTTCGGCACCAAAAAGCTGCGTAACGTCGGCAAGGACCTCGGCGGCGCGGTCAGCGATTTCAAAAGCGGCATGAAGAGCGGCGAAGACGCGACCAAAACCGCCGCTGAAGCGACGCCGCCTCCGGTCGCAGCGCCGAACGTCATTGAAGGTGAAGCCAAGCGCGACAAGGTTTGATCGCTTTTTGCAAGGACGCTTTGATGTTTGAATCTTCCGGCGATCGCGATGTTTGAGTTGTCTTTTGGCAAGATGATGATCATCGCGGTGGTCGCGCTGATCGTGCTTGGGCCGGAAAAACTGCCTAAAGTCGCGCGTACGCTGGGCCATTTGCTGGGCCGTGCGCGAAGCTACGCCAATCAGGTTAAACAGGACATTGATCGCGAAATGCAGATGGACGAGCTGAAAAAACTTCAGCAAGCCGCACAAGACGCGGCGAAGAGTTTTGAGTCGACAGTAAACGAAGCCGGACGCAGCGTCGAACAAGAGGCGTCCTCCGCCTCCAAAGTGTTCAACGAGATGGAGTCGGACTATCACGCCAAACTGGCCACGGCGGAAACTGGCGTGACGAACACGATTGCCGCACCCACTCATGCCGTCTTAAATGAAGTCGAGGCGCTCGAAAAATCCATCGCCGAACAGGCGCTCGAAGCGCAGGCCGCGATTGAAGCGAAGCCGCTGATTTCGGCTGAACAGATGAGCGCGACGTTAAATCCTGCACCGGTCGCCGATGCAGGCAAAAAGGCGGCCTGACCGCCGCGCCGTACTCGCTTAGCGCATCGATTCAAATCCCCGTTCGCACTGAGCCCGTCGAAGTGCCCGCTGATTTGCAGCAACGGACGCAAATGTTTGTAACGTGGCCTTCGACGGGCTCAGGCCGAACGGAATATTGATCTCTGCTGGTTATCCATTCATGTCCGACGCCCCGCCCCAAGAAACCTTCATCTCTCATCTGATCGAACTGCGCGAGCGGTTGGTCAAGGCCGTCGTCGCCGTCCTCATCGTCACCTTCGCACTGATGGCTTGGCCCGGCATGAAGGAGCTATACGCGCTGGTTGCCGCGCCGATGTTGAAAGTGCTCCCCGCAGGTACGTCGATGATTGCCACCGATGTGACGGGCACCTTCTTCATCCCGCTCAAAGTCACGCTAATGGCGGGTTTTCTGATCTCGTTGCCGGTGGTGCTCTACCAAATGTGGGCGTTCGTTGCGCCGGGGCTGTACAAGCACGAACAGAAGATGGCATTGCCGATCATCGTGTCATCGACAATTTTGTTTTTCTGCGGGATGGCGTTCGCCTATTTCGTGGTGTTTCCGTCGATCTTTGGCACCTTCGTGGGCTTCACGCCGACCGGTGTGAACATGACACCGGACATCGACAAATACTGGAGCTTTGCGCTCACCATGTTCATCGCGTTCGGCATCACGTTTGAGACGCCGGTTGTGCTCGCAGTGCTCACGCGCGCGGGCATCGTCACGGTCAAACAACTCGCTGAATTTCGCGGCTACTTTATCGTCGCAGCGTTTGTCATCGCGGCGGTCGTCACACCGCCGGACGTGCTCTCGCAGCTATTCCTCGCGGTACCGTTGGTGATCCTCTACGAAGTCGGCATCATCGTTAGCCGCTTCATCACGCCAAGGTCGCGCGCGTCAGAAGACGCGACAGCCTAGCGCTTCGTAGAGGGCCTTTTGCCCAGCGTCACTTTCAACTCAACCAGTTCGCCCTGCCGCATCACCTTGAGCGGGATCGTTTGCTCGGGCGCGGTCATGGCGATACTGTTGACGGCATCGGTACGATCTGTTGTGGCCTGGCCGTTGATTTCCACGATCACGTCGTTCACGCGCAACCCAGCACGGCTGCCCGGCGCGCCATCAAGCACGGCGCCAACGAAAGCGCCCTTTTGGTCTTTCAACGCGAGGCGTTGCGCGAGCTCTGCGCTAATCGAACCGAGGTTTACGCCAAGGTAGCCACGTTTGACTTCGCCGGTGGCAATCAACTGCTCCATGATCGGTCTGGCTAGCGCCGTTGGAATCGCGAATCCGATGCCCGAAAAATCACCCGTGCGCGTGAAGATGCTCGAGTTAATGCCGATCAAATCACCGTTCGCGTTGACCAGCGCGCCGCCCGAATTGCCTTGATTAATTGCTGCATCCGTCTGAATAAAGCTCTCAAAGGGATTGGACTCGGATACCTGCGTGCGGCCAAGCGCGCTGACGATTCCCATCGTCACTGTGTTGCCAAACACGCCGAACGGGTTGCCAATCGCGAGCACAACGTCGGCCACCTGCAGCGCCTGCGAATCACCAAACGTGATGGCCGGAAAATCCGCGCCCTCTATCTTGATAACGGCCAGATCGGTGTCAGGATCGACGCCGATGACTTTTGCGGGCAGTACGCGCTTGTCGGTCAACTCGACCTGAATTTGTTGCGCGCCCTCGACCACATGATTGTTGGTCAGAATGTACCCATCCGCACGCACGATGACGCCCGAGCCTTCGCCTAGAAGTTGCTGCTTTTGTTGCGTGTTTTCCTCAGCGCCCTGACGCCCAAAAAAGCGCTGAAAATTCGGGTCGTCCATCAGCGGATGCCGCGTTCGGCGCTGCGCGCTGGTGGCGATTTTTACCACCGACGGCAGTGCGCGCTTTGCGGCTTCGCTGAAAGTACTTGCGTGTTGTGGCGTGCCGGGCTTATTGGCGGCGATGGAGGCGTTAAGCGTGGCGACCGTGGCTGCATTTCCCGCGATTGCCAGAGTTGTGGGCGCACCGGTTTTTGCGCGCGCGAGCCACTCTGGCCGCAACGTGCTCACGGTGAACAGAATAGCGACACAGATCGTGCAGACCTGCGCGAATACGAGCCATAATCGGGTCAGCATATTGGGGCGGTTGCTTTCAAAATGTCGTTATGGGTGCTCGTGACCCGGCTCAAAGTCGCTTGAAGTCGTTCAAAGTAGCGCAAAGGTGTGTTGTGTATGCGAACAGTAGATCATGCTAATTTTATTCAAGAACTCGGTGCGGATACCGTGATGCCGGTACGCGCCGTGGGCGGTAAAAAAGTCGAACGCGACGAACTGACGCGTCATCTTAACGCCTACCTAAACGTGTCGCACTTCAAAGACGCCGCCTACAACGGTTTGCAAGTATCGGGCCGCCATATGGTGGCTCATGTTGCGGTGGGCGTTACCGCAAACAAGGCCCTGATCGAAGCGGCAGTGATTGCCGGTGCCGATACGATATTGGTGCATCACGGCCTGTTCTGGAAGGGCGACGACCCCCGGCTGGTCGGCTATCACCGCGAACGAGCAGCGGTACTGCTAGACGCCGACGTCAATCTCTACGCCTATCATCTGCCGCTCGACGTGCATGCCGAAGTCGGGAATAACGCGTGTTTAGGACGTCGGCTCGGGCTCTCGCCCACCGGCAACACAGGTGAAAATAGTCTGGTCATGCTTGGTCAGCTGGGCGTCGGCGTCGCGGTTAAATCGGCGGTGCTCGCGGCCTATTGCGCAAGGCACTATGGCCGACGCGTGACGCTTTTTGCGAGTTCGTCGCGCATGATCAAAAACATCGCGTGGTGTACCGGGGCGGGCGGCTCACTGCTCAAAGACGCAATTGCGGCAGGGGCTGACGCTTTCATCACCGGAGAGGTGTCGGAACATCATGTCCACGAGGCGCGCGAGTCAGACATCACGCTGATCACAGCCGGCCATCATGCCACGGAGCGGGACGGCGTGGCGGCGTTGGGGGCTCACGTCGCACAGCAGTTTGGCGTGCGCTACCAGTTTATTGATGTGGATTCGCCGCTCTAGACGGATTTTTAGCCATCAGCTTTTTGCTGTAATGGCCATTCTTCTTGGGCTGAAGCGCGATTTTTCTATTTATCGATAATCGATAAACATGCGATCAACCCCTAGCGCAGTCTGGGTTTAAGCGCAAAAGCTGTTTCTACAAAATCGTGTGCTACATGCCCATATAGCGAGGCAACCACAAACTGATCGCCGGAATGTAGGTCAGGATGACGAGGCTCACTAAGAGCGGCACCAGCCACGGCAGGATCGCCGCCGTCGTTCGCTCAACGCTCAGTTTCGCCACCCGCGCCAATACAAACAGCACCATGCCCATAGGCGGATGCAACAGCCCGATCATCAGATTCAGCACCATCACCAGACCGAAATGCACCGGGTCGATGCCGAGCTTCAGCACAATCGGCAACAAGATCGGCACGAGGATTGTGATCGCTGCGGTGGGCTCAAGAAAGCAGCCGACGAAGAGCATCAGCGCGTTGGCCAGCAGCAAAAACACCCACGGTTCTTTGGTGAATCCAAGCACCCAATCGGCGATTGCCGCCGTCACCCCCGTTGCCGTCAGCATCCAGCCAAAGATCGACGCCGCAGCCACGATGAACATCACGGTCGACGTCGTCTCAACCGTGTCGAGGCAGACCTTCACAAACATCTTCCACGACAACGTGCGATACCAGAAGAGACCCAGCACCATCGCCCACACGCAGGCGGCAATCGCGCCCTCAGTGGGCGTGAACAAACCCGTCGTCATGCCACCAATCAACAGCACTGGCGTCATGATCGGAAGCACCGCCTGAAACTTGAACTTCCAGTCGGCGAGGAACAGCACCACCAGCCCGACCATGACTGTTATCTGCGCGGGCGCGCCCCAAAGCACGGCGTAGTAGAGCGCCAGCGGCCACGCAATCACGACGGCGGTTTCAACCAGCGCACCGCCAAACCGTGACCACACGAATTTGATGTCACCGCCCCAGCCGTTTTTGTGCGCGAAATAGGCAACTGTCAGCATCATCAGCACAGCCATCAAAACGCCTGGCAATATTCCCGCGAGAAACAGCGCGCCGACCGAAACGTTGGCCATCATCGCGTAAATCACGAATGGCAGCGAAGGCGGAATGATCGGCCCCAAGGTAGCGGACGCCGCTGTCACGCCTACCGCAAATTCAAGATCGTAACCATGATCTTTCATCGCCTTGATTTCGATGGTGCCGAGGCCTGCCGCGTCAGCAATCGCGGTGCCGCTCATGCCGGCAAAAATTACCGAGCCCAGCACGTTGACATGCCCGAGCCCGCCCTTCAGCCAACCGACCAGCGCCAGCGCATAGTTGTAAATGCGGTTGGTGATCCCGGCGTTGTTCATCAGGTTGCCCGCCAGAATGAAGAACGGCACGGCCAGCAGCGGAAAGCTGTCGATGCCACCGATCATGCGGTGTACCACCGCAAATCCCGGCAGGTCACCGCTGATGAGGATGTAGAGCAGCGACGCGCCAGCCATCGCGATGGCAACGGGAATGCCGCTCGACATCAATACGAGAAAGACAATTTTCAGCATAATTTTTTCTCGCGTTCTAGCGATCAGTCATCGTGGAGTCGGGTCGCTCAAGCACGCTGTAACCGCGCTGCCAGTGAATCCGGGCCACCCAGATCGAGCGCACCGACATCGCGGCGAAGCCGAAAAGGCACATGCCGTACACGATGTTCATGGGCAAATCGATGATGGTCATCTTGTAGTTTTCCATCTTCATCATCATCTGCACGGTGAACACCACCATCGCCACAAAAAAAGCGATACGCATGACGTCGACAACCGTCGACATCACACGCGACGCCTTCGGCGGCAGGTAGCGATACAGCAGATCCACCTGAATGTGGTTGTTCTTCACCACGCCAATCGTGGCACCGATAAACACCGTGCCGATCAGCAGGTAACGCGCGATCTCTTCGGTCCACGAGGCCGAATCGTTGAACACGTAGCGTGTGATGAACTGCACAAATACAACGCCGCCCAGCGCCCAGAACAGGCCCAGCGCCAGCCAGGCTTCGAACGGTGTTCCGGCAAAACTGACCTCCTCATCGACGGCGTGAAATTCACCATCGTCCCCCATCACCTTGGGGCCGGCATCAAGATCCATGCTCAGACTCCGTTTACTTCAGCGCAGTGATGCGGTCATAGTCCTTGCGGTCGAAACCCAGCGACTCAAGCGTCGTACTCTTGAGCACGGCCGCCTGAAAGCCAGCGCGATCAACGGTCACGATGTTGATGCCCTTTTTCTTGAACTCGTCGACAAGCTCAGCTTCGCGCTTGATGATCGAAGCGGTTGCACGGGCAGCGGCTTCACGTGTGACATCGGTGAAGATCGTCTTCTCGGCATCGGTCAACTTCGTCCACACATGCGGCGCGATTTGCGTCACCAAACCGTCCACGATGTGACCGGTCAGCATGATGTTCTTTTGCACTTCGTAGAACTTCTTCGCCTCGATGGTGGTCAGCGGATTTTCCTGTGCTTCCACCGTGCCGTTTTGCAGCGCGAGATAAACCTCGGCGAACGCGAGTGGCGTCGGGTTGGCGCCGCAGGCTTTTGGCGTAGCGAGATAAACCGGCACATCAGGCACGCGAATCTTCAGCCCCTTCATGCCTGCGCAATCGGTGAACGGCTTATTTGACGTGGTGTGACGTGCACCGTAATAGGTGTAGGCCGTCATCTGAATGCCGGTCTTGGCGCGATAGCCGTCGACCATTTCCTTGAACACATCGCTCTTTGAATAAGCCGCCTGATGCGCCGCGTCGCGGAAGATGAACGGGTAATACGCAATGCCCAGGCGCGGAAAACTACGCGCTGCGAACGACGGCCCGCTGATGATCATGTCCACGGTGCCGAGCGTCATGCCCTGATTGATGTCGGTCTCTTTGCCCAGCGAAGAGGCCGGGAACACCTGAATTTCGAACTTGCCGTTGGTGCGCTTTTTAATTTCAGCGGCGGCCCAGACGGACTCGGTGTGATACGGCTCGGAGGTCTCGTAGACGTGCGCCCACTTGAGTTTGGTTTGCGCAAAGGAGAGCGCGGGAGCGATGAGCATTGCTGCCGAAGCAACGGTGAGCGCAGAAGTGATGAGTGTGCGGAATTTCACGGGGGCCTCCTTGATGTATTGCGTTGTGCATTGATGGCGATTCGGACTCTGATGGCCACGTTTTCGCGTCGGTGTGGATAGCATAAGCGATCACAACTAAAGTCATCGTACAACAGGGGAAAAGTGAAACCAAGCAGGATTACCCACATTCGCGCCACACCGGTCACGGTTCCGCTGGAAGCGCCGCTGTTGCACAGTAATGGCGCGCATTGGGGGCGCTTTGTGCGAACCGTTGTCGAGGTGGAAACGGACGATGGTTATGTCGGTCTGGGTGAATTCGGTGGCGGTGGTGAGGTGGCGAGCGCCGGGATCGAGAGCCTGATTGGTTATCTGAAAGGGCACAATGTTTTCGAGCTGGAAGCTTTGCGCTTTGCCATCTGCAACCCGACCGCGAGTCTCTACAACAACCGCACGCAGCTTCACGCTGCGATTGAATTTGCCTGCCTAGACATCATGGGGCAAAGGCTCGGTGTGCCGGTCGCGGAATTGCTAGGCGGGCGCGTACGCGAAAGCGTTGAGTTCGCAAGCTATTTATTTTTCCGGCTTCCGAACGAGAAGACAGGTGCTGGCGAGGTGCGTACCGCAGAACAATTGGCAGCGCATGCGAGGGCGTTGCAGGCCGAACACGGCTTCACCGCGCACAAGCTGAAGGGCGGCGTCTATGCGCCCGACTACGAGCTGAATGCTTATCAGGCGCTCGCCGCAGCACTGCCGGAAGATCGCTTCCGCTACGACCCGAATTCCGCGTTTTCGCTCGCGGACGCAATCCGTTTTGGGCAGGGCATCGAGCACATCAACAACGACTACTTTGAGGACCCGGTCTTCGGCATGCCGCAGCTTTCGCGGCTGCGCGAGTTTGTGCGCATTCCGATTGCGACCAACACCGTCGTCGTGAACTTCGAGCAGCTCGCGATGAACATCACCACGCAGCCGCGCGCCGTGGACGTGGTGCTGCTCGACACCACCTTCTGGGGCGGCATCCGGCCCTGCATCAAGGCGGCCGCGATCTGCGATACGTTTGGGCTCGGCGTGGCGGTGCATTCATCAGGGGAACTGGGCATCCAGCTCGCCACGTTGTTGCACATGGGCGCTGTCGTGCCGAACCTGGGCTACGCGGCCGACGCGCACTATCACCACCTGGTCGACGACATCATCGTCGGCGGCAAGATGAAGTACGTGAACGGTGCCATCAAAGTTCCGACCGGCCCCGGTCTCGGCGTCACGCTTGATCGCAACAAACTCGCCGAATATCACGAGCTGTTCAAGGAAAAAGGTGGCTACACCTATGACCGCGATCCGTCGCGGCCCGATTGGTATCCGCTGGTGCCGAATTCGCGCTGGAAGGCGGCGTGATCATGCGCCTGAATCTGATTGCGCTCGCGGCGCTTCGCGATGGAATTCAGCGGCCCAACTACGATCCGTCCAAACTCGGCATCGGCATCGTTCATCTGGGCCTTGGCGCATTTCACCGCGCCCATCAGGCTGTCTACGCCGACGATGCCATAGCGGCGAACGGAGGCGATTGGGGCATCTCTGCCGTCAGCCTGAAAACGCCCACGGCACGCGATCAATTAGCGCCGCAGGATGGCCTCTACAGCGTGCGAACCGTGTCGCGAACTGGTGATGCGTGGCGCATCGTGGGCAGCGTTCGCGAGGTGCTGTTCGCGCCTGAACAAATGGCGGAAGTCATCGCCCGCATCGCCAGAGCCGAAACAAAAATCATCACGTTAACCGTGACCGAAAAAGGCTACTGTGCCAACGTCGCCAAGCGCGAGCCGTTGTGGGATCACGGAGATATTGCACACGATTTGTCGCACGCAGACGATCCGCGCAGCGTGCTCGGCGTACTCGCTGCGGGCCTGCATGAGCGCTTCAGGAAGCGTGGCACACCGCTCACCATCGTCTGCTGCGATAACCTGCCCGAAAACGGCGCGGTCCTCGAATCCCTTGTGCATCAGTTCGTTACTCGACTGTATCCAGAGATCATGCCGTGGCTGCGCGACAACGTGCGCTTTCCGTCATCGATGGTGGATCGCATCGTGCCCGCGACGCAGCCACAAGATCGTGTTGACGCCGCACGCGTGCTCGGCTACGAGGATCACGGCGTGGTGCGTGCCGAGCCGTTCTCGCAATGGGTGATCGAAGACAATTTCGCCGCCGAGCGCCCAGCGTGTGAGCACGTCGGTGCGCAACTCGTCGCCGACGTCCGCCCATTCGAAAAAATGAAGCGGCGCCTGCTCAATGGCTCGCATTCGTTGATGGCTTATCTTGGCTATGTCGCAGGCTACGAGACTATCGCCGAGACCGTCAGCGACCCCGGGTTCGAGCAATTGGTTAACGCATTGATGCTCGAAGCCGAGGCCACGCTGGAGCCCATTTCCTGCGTCGATTTCGCAGCCTACCGCGAACAACTCATCGAGCGCTTCGGTAATCCCGCCAACGGCCATCGCTGCGCGCAAATCGCCACCGACGGCTCACAAAAAATCCCGCAACGGTGGATCGCCGTGGCGAATGAACGGCTTGCTAATGGCCTCGACATTAATGCGTTGACCCTAGCGACAGCAGGCTGGATTCGCTATGTCTACGGCAAGGATGAAATGGACGCGCCAATCACCCTCTCGGATCCGCTCGCCGCAGAGTTCACAGCCATTGCAGCAAAACATCCGTACGACGCGATGTCGTTCGCTGACGCTGTGCTCCGCATCGAGCCCGTATTCGGCGCGCTGGGCCGCAACCCTGCGTTCGCGGCACCGGTAAAACGCTGGGTCAACCAGCTGTTCCGCGACGGCGCTCAGGCGACCGTCGACTCGTTTAACGACCCTGCAACGTCTCGCTGAAACGACGACGTAGCCTACCTTGCCGGTCGCGGCCATGACATTCATGGATATTTTTCGTGTTTCGCTGGTCTCAACCAACGGGTTCACAGCGCCAAGCGAAATGTTTGTACGTAAAAGCTGATGTCGCGACCGTTTCAGCGCAAAGCAGACAACACTGCCTGAGGCAAAAAAATAGCAAGGTCAATATTCAATAAAATTCCGTTCAACTCCCCGGTGGCCGCGTTCGCGACGGGGATGTATCGCGGGTCCGGTCGCCGCCTTCGTATTTGATCCGCCTCTTTCGTAATCCGTCGCAGCCGTCCCTCGCGGGCCTCCCTGTGCCCACATACTTCATAGATTCCATGAATCCACTCGCCTTGTTTCCGTCCCGCCGCAGCGCCTATCTGACCGGCTTTTTGATCTGCGCGGGACTCATCGCCTATGCGCTTTATCTGCAATATGTGCAGATGCTGGAGCCCTGCCCCATGTGCTGGTTTCAGCGCGTCGCCGTGGTCGCTTTGGGGCTCGTATTTTTGATCGGTGGCGTCATGAATCCCGGACGTCCGGGCGCAAAGCTCATTGCGTGGCTGGCGGTTTTGACGGGCGGCGGTGGGGCCGCGCTCGCCGCGCGTCATCTCTACATTCAATCGATGCCCGCTGATGCGCTGCCGAGCTGCGGAATGGGCATTACCTACATGCTGGAATCGTTGCCGTTTCTGGACGTTTTCGCGCGCGCACTCAAGGGCAGCGTCGAATGCAACAAAATTGATCTCATCCTCGGTCTGCCGATCCCGGCGTGGACTTTGCTCTTTTTCATACTCGCCGTTATCGCGGCGATTATGCTCATTAATCATCGTGCCCACAAAGCATAGATAGTCTCACCCCATGAAGAACACGCTTTTGACAGCTCTTGCAATCTCACTCGTTCCGCTTGCCGTAAATGCGCAGGCCCTGAATCCTCCCGCAACACCCGCCCGTCCCGTGATCGACACCGTGCACGGCACGACGATGACCGATCCGTACCGCTGGCTTGAGGACAACAAGAACGAAGAGGTGGTCAAGTGGACCCGCGCGCAGCACGACGCCGCGCAGGCTTGGCTCGCCAAAAACGCGCCGGAAGTACCGGGCCTCAAAGACGAGTTGACGCGCTACACCGACCGCACGATCACCTCGCCGCCATCGTTCAAAAAAGGCCGCGAATTTTTCACGCGTAAAGTGAAAGGCGAAGCACAAGCCAAGCTCTACACGCGTCTCGACGGCAAGGAAGTGTTGCTGTTCGATCCCGTAAAGCTCGATCCATCCGGCAAATCTTCCCTCTCCGGCACCTCATACTCACGCGACGCCAGCATCATCGCTGTGGGCGTTCAGGTAGCGGGCGACGAATTGCCGACGCAATATTTCATCGACAGCAAAACCGGAGCGACGGTGCATGCGCCGCTCGTGCAAGTGCAGGGCGTCTCATGGACGGCCGACAACAAGGTCGCCTACATCGAGCAGCGCACGCAAGAGCAGGTGATGAAGCAGCAGCCGCTGTTCTGGCAAAAGCTCACGCTCGGCAATCCGGTGAAAGATGCACCCGTCGTTCACAAATGGTCGGACGCCAAAAACTGGGGCAGCGTCGCTGATTTCGAATACGCGCCGTACACGATTTATGACCTCGGCGAAGGCTGGCAGCAAAACAGCGTGTCTATTCAAAAGACCGGCACGACAGACGCGCCGCGCGTGATCTTTGCCGAGAAGGGCGCGCGCGCCAATATCGAGATGATCGGCGACACGATTTATGCGCAAACCAGCGCCGGTTCGCCCAATGGACGGCTCCTTAAAGCTAACGTTGCAAAGCCCGAGTTCAAGGACTGGAAAGAAATTCTGCCCGAGCAGAAAGATGCCGTGCTTGAGTCGTTCGTGATCACGAGGAAAAACATCATCGTGAAAGAAAAGCGCGAGCTGTTGTCGCGCATCCGTATCCTCGATCTCGACGGCAAGTTTGTGCGCGATTTGCCTGCGCCGGAATTCGGCAGCGTCACCGGAATCTCCTACGACCGCGACAGCAACACGCTGTACGCCGCGCTCGGTACCTTCACCGCGCCGTTCAAGCTCTACAAGTTGGACGCCGACAAGCTCGAATGGCAGTTTTTGTATCAGGATGAATCGGTGCTCGACACTACGAATATCGAGACCAAACAGGTGTACGTGACGAGCCGTGATGGCACCCAAGTGCCGATATTTTTGAGCTACAAAAAAGGCACCAAACTCGATGGCAACAACGCCGCCGTGATCTATGGCTACGGTGGTTTCAACATCGGCATCAACGTGGGTTATCTTGGCGCATTCGCCACGCTGATCAATCGCGGCGTCGTCGTTGCCCAGCCCGGCTTGCGCGGTGGCAATGAGTACGGCGAAGCGTGGCACGAAGGTGGCATGCTCGGCAACAAACAAAACGTGTTTGACGACTTCTACGCCAGCGCTGAATGGCTCATTAAAGAGGGCTACACCAACTCAAAAAAACTGGTCGCGTTTGGCGGCAGCAACGGCGGTTTGTTAGTCGGTGCCGCTGCCACGCAGCGCCCTGATTTGTTCAAGGGCATTGTGTGCTCGGTACCGCTTCTGGACATGGTGCGCTATCACAAATTTCGCATTGCCCGCTACTGGATCCCTGAGTACGGCGACCCGGACAAAGCGGCCGATTTCGCGTGGCTCATGCGTTACTCGCCGTATCACAACATTCGTGTTGGTGTGAACATGCCGACGATGCTCGTGATCGCGGGCGAGAACGACACTCGCGTCGACCCGCTGCATGCCAAAAAATTTGTCGCCATGGCGCAGGCCAACGTCGGACAAACCAATCCGGTCATGCTCAAGATGGACTATGACTCCGGTCACGGCACTGGGAAATCCACCGCGCAACAGGTTGAAGATCGCGAGACCTGGTTGAGCTTCATTATTGCGATGACGAAATAACAAAAGACCCTTTTAATGAACACTATCAATCGCACGCTTTACTCCGTTGCCGCAACCCTGACTGCGGCGCTCTTGTCGGCGACCGCTGTAGCTCAATCGGCGCAGGCAACGCCAGCCGCTGCCGTCCCGCCGCCCTCGCAAAGACCGCTCAGTTCCGCCGAAGGCGCCGCACCGGGCAAAGGCAGCGTCAGTCAGCTCAACTGGCTTGCTGGCTGCTGGCAGGCGAACTCGGCGCGTGATGGCTCAACGATCAGCGAGACGTGGTTCGCGCCGCGCGGCGGCTCGGTGATGGGCGTGGGGCTCACCTACCGCGACGACAAAACGATCACGTCAGAAGCGATGCGGATGTACGACGAGGGCGATTCAGTCAAGCTGTGGCTTCGCCCCGCAGGGCGCGCTGAAGTAACGATGACACTGGACACCATCGGGGATCCGTTTGTTGCCTTCTCGGTCAAGGAGGGTGTCGTCATCACCAAGCTGCGCTATGAACAAAAGAGCGCAACGGAAATGGTCGCCACGCTGCGTTTCGAGACGGGCGAAAATCGTCGCGGCGCGGACTTCGGCTTCACCCGGGTTGATTGCGCGCTGTCGTTTCTGCCCGCAGTGAAAGCGCTTGTTCCTGCGCCCGCTGCGGATGCTGTGAAGCAATAGCTTTTTAGTGAAAGCCCTATTTAAAAGGGGTTTTAACGTTTTTTTCGCGTAAGTTGACTGTTTGATAAATGGGCCTCTAGCCCCTTGAAAATATGGGGTTAAGCCAAAAGCTGATCGTTTTTGTAAAGCCGAACGCCGACCTCGAAAAATCCACGGAAGTTCCTAAAACTGCACCAGCAGTTCCTAGAACCGCGCCCGCAGTTTCGGCTGGTGCGGCGCTTCCAGCCTCAGCAGCACATCGTAATACGCTCGCACGGCCTCCACGTATTCCACCGGCATGCCGCAGCGGCACAGCCCCTGTTTGAACTGCGCGGCGATCTCGGGCTTGGCCAGAAGCGGCAAATGGCGGCGCACATCGGGCCACATGTCCGGATTTTTCTTGGCGCGTTGAGTCAGGATGCGCGCGTTCTCAACGTGCCCCAGCCCGATGTTGTACGCCGCCAGCGCAAGCCATGTTTTATCGGGCTCCTGAATGCGCGCTGAGAGCCCGTCGCGCTTGAGCTCAGTGAGGTAGCGCGCACCACCCAGAATCGAGGAGCGCGGATCGAGCCGATCCACGTTGTAGCGTTTTGCGGTGTCCTCGGTGAATTGCATGATCCCGCGCACGCCGGTTTCGGAAGTCGCGTCGGAATTCCAGTGCGACTCTTGGTACGACACCGCTGCGAGCAGCCGCCACTCAATGCCGTAGGTTTCCTGCGCCTGCTGAAACCAGTTTCGGTAACGCGGCAGCACCGTGTTCACACGCTCACTAAACTCTTCGATGTCGGCCGGACTGATTTTCTGTGGAAAACCGAAGTAGCGATCCAGCACCCGCGTGATTTGCCCGTCCCGCGTGATGCGCGTCAGAAACGCGTTCGCACTATCGCGCTCGGCCAGCGCATGATGCGCAAACAGCCACACCCGTGACATCGGCGCTTGCACAACGAAGGCGCGCTGCGCATCGTAGTGAAAGTGCCGACTCGCGTTGTATGCGTCCTCTTCAACGATGGCGTATTGCACATCATCGTCCCCGACGGCCGAAATCAGCGACTCATCATCGTTCTTCGTATCTTCAACAAACAGCACCGTCGCGTTTTTCCGCTTGAGCTCCGCCATGCGCGGATGGGTGTAAATGCGTGAGCTGACAATCACACGCTTCGGCAGCAGCTCGGCGAATGATTTCGGCGTGAATTTTTGCGGCGAATTCAAGAGCAACCAGGCGCTCTCCTGATAGCGCGCCTTCGTCGCAACCTCGGTTGCGCTCAAACCATCGGCGGTGTTGCCCATCGCCACCACATCGACTTCGCCGCGAAAGAGTGCGAGACGCGCCGCGTCTGGCGTGGCGAACGTTTTAATGTCGAGTTTCGTGTGCTGAGTTTGCGCAAACGCACTGATCAGGTCGTACTCCAGACCCGCCGGTTCGCCGTTCGGATCGGTGTAATAAATCGTAGGGTGCACCATCAGCGCAACACGCAGCACAGGCGTTGTATTCACCTCGATCGGCGTCGCCACCACCGCATTCACCGCACGCGTCTCCGCCCATGTCAAAAACTTGACCGGCAGCAACAAAGCCGCAGCGGTGGCCAGCACGGCGAGCACAACTGCGATGGCGCGGAAGGGAGGCATCAGCGTGGGGAATCATGGACTTCGGGATTCAGGGCTGTGGAGTATACGAGGCCCTATAATCGTAGATGGTGGGTCGCCCCGCATGTCTAACTTGTGAATCTGGTCAGGTCCGGAAGGAAGCAGCCACAGC
>JANXUB010000196.1 GCA_025352105.1 Burkholderiales bacterium
GGCTGGTCGCGCTCGAAGCATGAGATTGAGAATGTCTTGACCTTTGCCGGTCACGACACATTGCCGACGTTTCTTTCTGGATGTGATGTGCTCGTCTCGATGCTGCCGCTCACCGATTCAACCAAGGGCATCCTGAACGCAGCGACACTTGCGCACCTTCCGCGCGGCGCTTTCCTCGTGAACGCGGGACGCGGCGGTCATCTGGTGGATGCGGATGTTTTGACGGCGCTTGAGAGCGGGCAGCTGGGTGGCGCACTGCTCGACGTGTTTCACGAAGAACCTCTGCCGAAGGGCCATCCGTACTGGACACACCCGAACGTCATCGTGACGCCGCATATCGCAGCCACGACGCCTATCAAGGACGCCTGCGCGCAGATCGTGGCGAAGATTTCCGCGATGGAGCGCGGTGAACTTGTGTCCGGTATCGTTGATCCCAACGTAGGCTACTGAGGTCATCATGAACTATCCCAAGCGCGTCAATATCGTCGAAGTCGGAGCTCGGGACGGGCTGCAAAACGAGAAGCAGGACGTGTCGGCGTCGGTCAAGATCGAGTTGGTGAATCGCCTGAGCGACGCCGGTTTTCGCAATGTGGAATCTGGCTCGTTCGTGTCGCCAAAGTGGGTGCCACAGATGGCCACTTCGGCTGAAGTGATGGCGGGGATCAAGCGCAAACCGGGTGTGATTTATTCAGTGTTGACACCCAACATGAAGGGTTTCGAAGGAGCGCTCGCAGCGAAGGCCGATGAGGTCGTGATCTTTGGCGCAGCCTCCGAAGCGTTCTCGCAGAAAAACATCAACTGCTCAATCGCCGAGAGCATCGAACGCTTTCGCGCCGTTGCAGAAGCGGCAAAGGCAAACGGCATGCGCGTACGTGCAGCGGTGTCTTGCGCGTTGGGTTGTCCTTACCAAGGCGAAGTCTCGATTGAGTCAGTCGTTGATTGCGTGAAGCGATTCGCTGATCTCGGTTGCGACGACATCGGCATCGCCGACACCATTGGCGTCGGCACGCCCGCGCGCGCGTCAGCTGTGTTTGAGGCGGCTGCCAAAGTGTTTCCCTTGAGTCAGATTTCCGGACATTTTCACGACACGTACGGGCAGGCCTGCGCCAATGTGCTGGCCTGTCTTGAGCTGGGTGTGAGCACGTTTGACACGTCGGTTGCGGGGCTGGGCGGCTGTCCCTATGCCAAGGGCGCTACGGGCAATGTAGCGACTGAAGACGTGCTCTACATGCTTCACGGTATGGGCATCGAGACGGGTATTGACCTCGACCGCGTGTGTGATGCGGGGCAATTCATCTCGCAGGCGCTTGGGCGCGCACCGCTCTCGCGGGTGAGTCGCGCGCTGGCGGCGAAGCGGGTAGGATGAAAGCCAAGCAAATCCTGCTTTATGGATTTGCCGCGCTTGGTGCGCTCGCGACAGTAGCCGTTGCTGTCGCGGTTGTTTTCGCCCTCTCTATCGAGCACAAATTTCCGAAAGAAACACTGTCCGATGCCGATGTTCGACGCATGCTCGAACAGCAATCCTTGACGCCGCAGCGCTGGCTCGAGTCCGTGGAAAAATCGGGGCGTCAAATGACGTCTTACCAATCGAGCGTCGACTGGGCTCTGTTGGTTGTTGACGAAACCTCTTTGTTGGACGACTTGAAGGACGGTTCGGCGTCTAGACAGCCGCTGCAAGCGGTTGCGCAACTCAGGGGGAACGCATTGAAGGCAGCCGAATATATGACGCGATGCGTCGAAAATCGAGGGACGCCCATTCAGGAAGCGTCACGCTGGGTTATCTTCAACGCGTCGTTCGATAGAGCTGGGCAGCACGCGACAGGCATAGCGATACTTGCCAACAATAGGCATGCATTGCTCATTCGCTGTTGATTGGTGCTGACATGTGGATCGACAGCCACTGCCATCTTGACTCACGGGAATTTGACGCTGACCGCGACGAGGTCGTAGCACTTTCGCGGGCTGCGGGTGTCGAGGCGATCATCAATCTTCCGGGGCATATCGATCATTTTGCGCAAGCCAAGGCTACGCGCGAACGGTACGGTTGTCTCACGGGGTATGGCATCCATCCCATGTGGGTCGCTGGGCCAAACGCCTCTTCGAAGCGCGAAGATATTGCGACGCTGCGCTCGTGGGTCGAGCGCGAGAAGCCCGATCTGATCGGCGAAATTGGGTTGGATTTTTTTATCCCTGATTTCGATCAGTCGGAGCAGGAGTGGTTCTTCTCCGAGCAGTTGAAGATCGCTCGCGACTTTGATTTGCCGGTGTCGCTGCATGTCCGCCGCAGTCAAGATCACATCCTCAAGCACTTGCGGCGCATCAAAGTGCGCGGCGGCTTTGCGCATGCGTTTAACGGTAGCGCGCAGCAGGCTGCGGAGTTCGTAAAGCTGGGCTTTTGTCTGGGCTTTGGCGGTACGGCGACTTTTCCGCAAGCGCATCGGGTTCGCGCCTTGTTGCGCGACGTTCCGCTTGAAAACGTCGCGGTCGAGACGGATGCGCCTGATATCCCGCCGAGTTTTTTGGGGACAATGGGATCGGGGCAACGTAATAGCCCGGCTTATCTCCCACGCATTGGGGAGCTATTGGCTGAGGTACGGGAAATTAGCGCGAGCTCATTTGCCGCTGCAACGACAGCTAACGTGCGACGAATGCTCAGAGCGGGATAATCACGGTATGAGCTTTAGACACCTTGTCACCAACGCAGCGCAGGTTGCGGCCGCTGCCGTGGAGTCGCCCTGCGTGCAGATTTGTGTGATTGATGATGTGGACGGGCTGTGTGTCGGCTGCGCACGAACGCTGCTCGAAATTGCCGAATGGGGAAGCTATTCGGCTTCGCAGCGATGCTTTGTCATGGCCGAGCTTCCGGGGCGAAGGCTTGATGACGATGCGATTCCTGCCGGAATAGAGTGAACTCGGAACGGTCACCCCAGACGTCCGGGCTGCGTCCGGAGGGGAAACAACATGGCTTTTAGCTGAAAGCTCGTCTGCGAATGGGGTACAGCCGCAATTGATTAGAAGTCGACTTGATTCAGAAATTGGGTGTAGCCCCTATACGCAAAGGCTTTTATGAAAAAAGCTGTTCGCTTTTGAACGCGCCGGACGAAAAACTAACAATGGGCGCACAAGGCGAAAACATGTGTGCTGCCGATTAGACTTTTTGCGCAACCGCAGTCATGACCTTAGCGGATAGTCGCATGAGTGTCTGAATCGGTGCGGGCAGTTCACGCGCGCCCAGGCTGTGTGCCATGCGAGCATGATTGGCCTCGTCAGCTTTCATCTGCTCAACGATTGCGCGGCTGGCTTGATCCGCCCCAGGCAGGCGGCCCAAATGCGACGCGAGATGCGCCTCAACCTGTTCTTCCGTTGCTTGCAAAAAGCCAAGCGAGGTGCGATCACCCAAGGCACCAGCGACTGCGCCCATGACAAATGCGCCCGCATACCACGCAGGGTCGAGGAGGCTGGTTCGGCCGCCGAGTTCATGGATGCGTTCGCGCGTCCAGGCGAGATGATCCAGCTCTTCGTCGGCAGCCTCGGCAAGTTTGTGCCGAAGTTCGCTCGAGCGGGAACCAAACGCTTGTCCTTGGTACAGCGCTTGTGCCGCCACCTCGCCGGCGTGGTTAACGCGCATCAAGCCGATTGAGCGTGCGACTTCATTCGCGGTGAGCGAGCGTTGCGCCGAAACGGTTGTCGAAGGATTAGGTCTTCGCGCGACAGCACTTTGCGACAAGGTGCGCGCTGCGCGATCAAAGGCCAGTATCAAGCTATCCATCAGCCATGCCTCTTACTGAATCGTTTCAAGTAATCGGTAGTTTACAAGCAAAAAAAGAGCGCCGAAGCGCTCTTTTCTGCACATCCAGAAGCTTAGAACTTGTGGATGATACCGATGGCTGGCGTATTGAGCTTAGCACCGGTTTCGTTCTTCATAGATGAGTAGTACGCGTAGAACTGCGTACGCTTCGAGAAGCTGTAGTCATACACCAGCGAGACGTGCTTGCCGCCACCGATCGTCCAACGGCTAACTAGGGTGGCGACTGTAGGAGCGGCGAAACCCACAGGTGGGCTGTAAGCCCATGACGCGCCGTTGTCACGTTGACTGTACTGGATCCCGAAATTACTTGCTCCAAACGGAACTTGAACTGCCGTGTCAAAGTACTTCATCTTGAGCGTACCGGTCGCAAGCTTGTAGCTGGTTACGTCGTACGAACCGTCGATACGGGCAACACCAAAGTTGTAGCGACCATAGACGCGATACGCGTTTTGATCGTGGTTGCCTGTAACTACACCAGCAAGGCCGCCGAAGTCTTTATGCAACGCGTATGTCGCGGCCAGGGTAAGCGGGCCGTTTGCAAAGATGACGGCTGTATCCCACAGGCGTGCGCGGGGAGCGGCAGCTTGCTCTTGGATAAGCGAGTACATCGTGCGAACTGTGACGCCACCCATGTTTGGCGACGCGTAGCTGATTGCGTTAGCAGAGCGAGCATCGAAATTACCTTGCGATTCGCTGAATGCCGTGCCACCACGACCATAGTTCGTGAACAGTTGGTTGAACCCGAAGCCAGGCCCGCCAGAGACGCCGTTGTTACGGTTTTGTGCGCCGGTAGAACCAATGTTTTGATGTGCGAGCCCAAGTACGTCATCGTACGGTGTCAGACCATAACCGAGTTTGACTTCACCCCAAGTTGCGCCGCCCAGACCGACCCATGCCTCGCGGCCCCACATAATGGCAGCGCCGTTACCGGAGGGAACTGCGGTGCTTGAAGCTGCGTTGGTAGCAATACCGCCGTCATCGCTATTGAAACTGTTTTCGAGCTGAAAAAATGCATACGTTCCGCCGCCAACGTCTTCGCGGCCACGGAAACCGAAGCGTGAGGAATTTGACGTCATGCGGTTGATGGTTGAGCTGGTTACAGCTTTGCCAACCGCATTTGCGCTCTGCGAACCGCGATTGGATTCGAGTGACGTATTGATGTAGCCGTACAGCGTGACGTTGGCGGTCTGCGCTACTGCGCTGACCGAACCTACGATTGCAGCAACTGCTATGGCTGTCTTAGTAAATTTCATTGTTTGACCTTTAAATTTTTGAGTGCTTGAGAGTGCGTTTGAATCAATTGGCAGCGAGGCAAGAGCCCCGCCACCGTTTAAATCAAAACGCGATCACATCGCGCTATTAAAACTTGTGCTTGAGGCCCAAAGCAAACACGCTGGCGCTCTGGTTGCGCAGTGTTGCCGTTGAGTTGGCGACGTTACCGTCAGCCGAGCAAGCCAAACCTTTGTTTTTACACTGCACGTATGCGCCGTAAACTTCCGTGCGCTTGGATAGATCGTACTCTCCGAGCAAACCGAAGCTGGTTTGCTTGTCGCCACCATCACGCTTGGCTTGAGCCAGTTGCAGACCGATGCGAGCTGCACCGAACGGCACCGTGACGCTACCGACCAGCGGCTTGGTTTTTACGCCAGCAACGGTCTTGTTCTCGATGTAGGTAAGACCAGCGTATGCAACGCCGAAGTTGTACGTAGCGCCAAGGATGAACTGTTTGTCAGAACCCGTCGCTGCCGCGTTTTTCTGATCGCTGAAGCCAACGCCAACGTAGATCGGGCCGTTTTTGTACTCAACGTTACCGCCGAGCGTGCGCGAACCACTGGAAGTACCAGCAACTTCGCCGAGCGCCCAAGCGAGCGATGCAGTGACACCGCCAAAGTTAGGCGTGCTGTACTTCACAGCATTGTCTTGACGCAGCGTGTTTGCGAAGAAACCACCCATGTTTGCCACGGCGGAGAAACCCGTCAGGCACCCGCCAAACGTGTCGTCGCTGTTGCACATTACATAGAAGCTAGGCGAATATTGACGACCAACAGTCACGGAGCCGAAGCCGCCGTTGAGGCCAACGTAGGCCTGACGACCGAACAAACGACCGCCTTGGTTCAGTTGACCGGAATCGCTCGCGAAGCCATTTTCGAGTACGAAAATGGCATTCATGCCGCCGCCGAGATCTTCAGAACCGCGAAGGCCCCAACGCGATCCGGACAAGCCGCCACCGGTCAGCATAGTTGTGCTTTTCGCAGCAACCGCTGTGGTACCAGAGCCGCCGCCGCCGATGCGTTGCGTCGAAAGGTACGTATCGACAATGCCGTAAAGCGTAACGTTCGCCGTTTGAGCTGACGCAACGCCAGCCGCTACCGCGCTCAATGCCAGGGCAACGAGTTTCTTGTTCATAACAGTCTCTCCTCAGTATTTGACGTCTGACACCTTTCCCGGTCATTGGGGATACGTGCCAACAATTTTTCTTCCAACGTAATCTCGGAAGCTGGTTTAATTCTGCCAAATACCAGCGATTCGTCCAACGTTATTCGGCTTCAATGCGCCTTTCGAAGGGCCTTTGCTGTTGTCAATTTGCAACAGGACCCGTTGCGCTACAAATGCGAGACGCGATCACATCTGTGGTCGGTGCGCTCGCGCTAACTCTTTGAAATGAAACGATTTTATGGTGGCATGGTGGCTGATCTGCAGCATCTGCGTGGCAATCAGTGGAAGCGTGTGCTGGGCAATGCTGAGCGGCCATTTAGTCAGCCCTTCAAGTCTTCCGAGTGAGCGCTCGCTTCACATTAATCCGATCGCTCGTGGCGGGGGACTGGGAATTGCTGCATCGATTTTGTTCGGCCTGCTGTACGTCGGCCAACCGCTTCATGTGATCTTGGCGGCCATGGTCGTCTGGGCGATATCAGCTTGGGACGATTGGCGCGGCACGCCGCCTTGGACGCGTTTGGCGCTGCACGCGCTTGCCGCCGGGTCGATTGTTTTTTTGGGAGCGCAACTCCCCCTAATTTCGGCAATATTTTGGCTAATCGCTTTGATCTGGGCCATAAATTTGTTTAACTTCATGGATGGCTCCGATGGCATCGCAGCGGCAACAGCCGTCAGTGGAGGTATCGCTTTGGGGGTGCTCTCGCTGGCGTCCAATTCCGATTCCATGGTCGCGATGTGTGGCTGGGTGGTCGCCGCAGCGGCGACGGGCTTCCTTATCTTTAACCTGCCGCCTGCGCGAATTTTCATGGGCGATGGTGGCTCGACGGTCTTGGGGCTGACCCTTGCTGTATTGGGATTTCAGGGGGTAACGACCAACTTATGGTCGGTAGCGGTTCCACTGGCCCTGTTCGTGCCGTTTTGGGCGGATGCGACATATACGTTGCTGCGCCGGACCTTGGCTGGAAGCAACCCGATGACGCCACATCGCGATCACCTGTATCAGCGTTTGGTGCTTGCTGGGCTTGGGCACCGCGGCGTGTTGATGTGGATTATCGGCTGGAATTTGCTATCGTTTGCCCTCGCTTATTGGCTTCGGCTCGACAAGAGCTGGCTGGGCCTGACTGTGGTCGTAGCCTACGCAATAGCCTACGTAGCGGTAACCGAATGGACGTTGCGCAAACGGCCGAATTTACTCATTAATCCTCGCGCATTTATGGCGCTGATTTATGACCTTGCCGCCGCTGCCGTTGCATGGTCACTTCTGTTTTGGGCGCGCTTCAATTTCAACATTGACACCAAAGACTTTACGGGGCTTGACGTCGTCCGAAGCCTCACGTTCATCATCCCAGTTCATGCTTTGGTATTTGTTGGTTTGGGTCTTTATCAAGGGCTGTGGCGCTTCGCGAGCCTTGCTGATTTGCGTCGTATTGTGTTGGGGGCGTTCATGGCGGCTGCTGGCACCGCAGTGCTTTTCGCGTTGGTGCGACCCGACAGCTTTATTTGGCCGCGCTTTGTACTGGTCTTGCAACCGTTTTTGTTGATCGTCCTAATGGGTGGCGCACGTTTCGCGTACCGGAGCTGGCGCGAACATCGGCTGTACGGGCTGGCCGCCGCGAAGGGTGAACCCGTACTGGTGTTGGGTGCCGGTGCGGCGGGCGCAAGGCTCGTGAGTGAACTCGCGAGATCAGAAACATGGCATGTGGTGGCACTGCTAGATGATGACCACGCGAAAATCGGGGGGCGCGTGCACGACACGCGCGTGGTCGGCCCGATTGATCAGGCACCAGCGGTTGCCAAGCGATTCGGCGCGCGCCACGCCATCATCGCGATGCCCAACTCAAATCACGAGGCGCGTCGCCGTGCTGTCGCGCTCGCGGCCGAGGCGAATCTCACGACGCTGACCGTGCCGTCCTACGATGAGCTGTTATCGGAAGATTCGTCCTTGGCAAAACTACGATCCATCGAGCTGGAAGACTTGCTGGGTCGCGACCCGATCACGCTTGACACGCCCGGCCTCGAGAATTGGCTGAGCGGTCAAACCGTGCTGATTACTGGCGCAGGTGGATCGATCGGAACGGAGCTGTGCAATCAGGTCGCTCGCTTCCATCCCGGTAAATTGATCATGGTGGACATCTCCGAGTTCGCATCCCATGTCGTGAGCGAACACATGATCACGCGCATGGCGCGCGACCAGCTTGAGGTTTACGTCGGCGATGTACGAGACCGCAAGCGCATGCTGGAAATATTTTCTGCGGAACGACCCGCTGTGGTCTTCCATGCCGCCGCCTACAAACACGTACCGCTGACCGAATCGGTGAACGCATGGGAGGCCGTTCGCAACAACGTGCTGGGAACATTGATTGCGGCCGAATGCGCGCGCGAAGTCGGTGCCGAAAAGTTTGTTCTGGTGTCTACGGATAAGGCAGTTCGAGCGTCGAGCGTGATGGGTGCCAGCAAACGTCTGGCTGAACTTGCGATCCTGAGCCTGCCTTCGACACCGACACAATTCGTTGGCGTTCGCTTTGGCAACGTTTTGGGAAGCAATGGCAGCGTCATCCCAAAGTTCCGTGCACAAATCGCTGCGGGCGGCCCGGTCACGGTGACACATGCCGACATGACGCGCTTTTTCATGTCGATTCCCGAAGCGGCGCAGCTCGTTATTCAGGCCGGACTGATGGGGCAGCCTCGCTCGCTCTACGTGCTAAACATGGGAGAGCCAATCCGTATCGTGGAGTTAGCTGAAGAGCTGATTCGTCTTTCGAAAGGCACCGCCAATTCAATCCCCATCGTTTATACCGGCCTGCGTGCCGGCGAAAAGATGCACGAGGAACTCACCGGCGATGACGAGCGCTTTGTCGAAACTGCGCACAGCAAAGTGCGTCGTGTAATGAGCGAGCGGGACGTTGCCATTGACCTTGAGGCTCTGGCTGTCTGGCTCAATCAGCCATCGCCGAAAGATGTTCGCGCCGCCTTGAAAGAGTGGGTGGTCGACTTCAGTCCACCTGTCGGGCAAGCAAACGGGCATACACCCCCGCCCGTTGCGTAAGGCTTTCGTGCGTGCCGCGCTCTACGACGCGGCCAGCATCGAAGACGAAAATTTCATCCGCATCGCGGATGGTGCTCAGGCGATGCGCAATCTGTACCACCGTATGGTCGCTTCCGAGAATTCGCAATGTGTCGTGTACCAGCCGCTCCGACTCGGTATCGAGCGCAGATGTCGCCTCATCGAACAGCACGATGGGGGCCTTTTTATAGAGCGCTCGCGCAATGGAAATTCGCTGCCGCTGACCGCCCGAAAGCAGACCACCGCCTTCGCCGACGATGGCGTCAAAGCCACCGGGCAGAGCCTCAATAAATGTTGACGAACCCGCCGCCTGCGCCGCCCACCGAACGCGCGAACTGTCGATCGGACTGCCATCTGACGCCCCAGCGCCAAAGGCAATATTGGCGGCCACGGTGTCGTTAATCAAAAGCACATCTTGCGCAACCAGTGAAACGTTGTTTCGTAGCGCCGCCGTACCCAACTCTTTGATCGAAACGCCGTCGACGCTAATCGCACCGGACTGCGCCTCGTAAAAGCCCGCCAGCAGCGCCATCGCCGTTGATTTGCCGCTTCCAGAGGCGCCGACGAAAGCGACATGCTTGCCTGCTGGAATATCAAGCGCTACATCAGTCAGCGCGTCGATATCGCGGCCCGCGTAACGGGCAGTTACCGCGTCAAAGCGAATGCTTCCCTTCAGACGCGTTGACCCGTCGCCAAGTTGGGTGTTTTCCGCAGGCTCATCCAGTACCGAGAAAATGCTGGTCGCCGCAGCCAGCCCGCGTTGCAGAACTGCGTTGATGGAAGACAAACTTTTCATCGGCGGAAGCAGCGACAGCAGTGCCGTAAAAAAAACGAAAAAATCGCCCGCCGTCATTGCGCCGCGTTGGCCTTCCTGTATTGCCATTGCCACGATGCCAGCGATGGCGAGCGACACAACCAGATGCATCAGCGGCGCGCTTGCGGCGTTCGCCGTTTCCTGCTTCATGATGGTGCGACGAACGCGATTGCTCCGCTCGGAGAACGCTTTCACCATTTGATCAAACGCCGCATAAATTTTGACCGAACGCTGATTGCTCAAGCCCTCATCGGTGAAGCGCGACAGCTCGCCCATTTCTGATTGCAGCGCCACGCTGGCGGCACGCAGTCGTTTGGTCAGCATACGAACCACCACGGCAACGATCGGCGCAATCACGAAAACGCCGAGCGTCAGCTTCCAGCTAATCGACGCCATAAGCACCAACGCGACGATGAGCTTGAGCGAGTCCTGGACCAGTGTCGTTAAGGCCTGACTCGTGACCGCCCCAACTTGCTGCGTGTCGTAGGTGATTTTCGAGGTGAGCTCGGCCGTCGCGTTGCGATCAAAAAAACTCACGGGCAAACGCAGCAAATGCGCAAACGTTGCGCCGCGTAGATCGAATACCACCCGGCTCGCCACCCAGTGCAGCGCCAAATCGCCGAGAAAATTGGCAACACCGCGCAACGCAAAAATAACCACCAGCAAAAGTGGAAACCAAAGAATCGGAAGTGCATCGAGGGCGTTGGTAAGCGGCGCAAGGAACGACTGGGTGAGCGCGCTGGGAGCTAGTGGATTGGCAATCGCTGACGCTACCTTTTTCGCGCCCTCGGCTACAAACGCCCGGTCAAGAATGCGCGAAAACGCAATCGAAATCACCGGTTCCACCAACGAAACAACCGCCAGCATCAAGGTGCCCGCGATCAGCCGACCGCGATAAGGTTTGGCGTACCCGAGGAGTCGTCGGTATCGCTGGAGATCGGTTGCGCCTGTTGCCATAGTCAAATTGTTGCACGGTGCCTCGTCCTGCCTTTGAGGGAGGCGGAGCATGCCTCGCCGACTCCACTATCATCGACATTCCCGTTCCGCTTCATGCGATGCCGAATAAAAATGAGCAAAGCCTTCACCAAAGAAAATCCCGATGCAGCGGATGACGACCAAGATATCGTCCTTCCGGCCTTGCCTGCGGGCACCAAAAACTACATGACGCCGGGGGGTCATGGTCGTTTGAAGGCGGAGCTTGAGCACCTGATTACCGTAGATCGCCCTGAGGTGACGCGCGTTGTGTCGTGGGCTGCGAGCAACGGTGATCGCAGCGAGAATGGCGATTACCTTTACGGAAAAAAACGTCTGCGTGAGATTGATCGCCGCATGCGCTATCTGGTGCAACGTCTGGACGCGGCCGAGGTGATTGACCCGACGACGCGTGATACGGATCAGGTGTTTTTCGGTGCGACGGTGAGTGTCGTCAATCAACGAAGCGAAGAAAAGACGATATCGATTGTCGGACTCGACGAGGTTGATCCACAGCGGGGTTACGTCAGTTGGGTGAGCCCCATCGCGCGCGCACTGACTAAAAATCGTGAGGGCGACACCGTGATGCTGCCCACGCCCGGCGGCATCGAGGAGCTGGAAATCCTCTCGGTGCAATACAAGGCGCTTGATACCCATCTCGCACCAAGTCACACTCAATTGACAACACCGATGGCCACGCCGCAAGCAAACGCCGCCGCTGCTTGATATAGTTGAGAGATGACTTCAAGCCTCGACGAACTCGAAACCGCGCTCAATGCCGTGACCGCGCGATTGTTGGCGCTGTCGGAAGAGAATGCGCATTTGCGAACTGCGCTTGTGGCGCAAACTGATCGCATGCGCGCGGCGGGACACAAATTGCGCGTCGTGGCAGAACGTTTGCCACAGCCGATTGCTGACGTCGCTGCCGATGCTGCGCCCGAAGAAAAAGCGGCATGAGCACGACGCTCGAAGCCAATATTCACGGTCGCCTCTTTCGCATTGGCGCACCAGAGGGCGAGCGCGCGGCGCTGGCTGAGGCGATTGCCATTGTTGAAGCCGAATGCGCGGTCATTGCACAGAAGCAGCCGACCGCTGAAATTGAGCGTGTTTTGCTGCTGGCGGCGCTGGAATTAGCGGCCACCAACCCGTCAGCTGAGGCTGATCCCCGTGTTGAATCGCGCGTGCTTGCGATGACGGCCAATTTGAAGCGAGCACTCGCTGCGTCGCACGCAAATTAGTGCACTTTTACGCGCTGGTTTCAGCGAACAACAAGCGTAGAATCTGAAGTGCTCCTGCGGTGTGTGTGGCGGTCGAAGATTCTTTGTACCAATGCGCTTGTCGCGAGGATGCTCTTCTATCGTGGCCGTGTGCGCGGCTCTTCCTCAGGCGCAAGTTTGGGGTCGCCAGCTGTACCTTGTAGTCGCGGTGGAGCATCCACTCTTGAACCCCGGTTCAAGGTGACGGTCGCTGCGGCATTCGCGGGAGTCTGAATTTTTATGAAAGGGGTCTGCGGACTCCTTTCGCTTGTGTGGGACAGGAAGCGCGCATGACCTACTGGTTGATGAAATCCGAGCCGGGCGAATACAGTATTGATGACCTGAAACGCGACAAGCAAAGCGCTTGGTTTGGCGTGCGCAGCTATCAGGCGAGAAACTTCATGCGTGACGACATGAAGGTCGGCGATCAGGTGTTTTTCTATCACTCCAGTTGCCCTGAACCTGGGATCGCAGGAATTTGCAAAGTCGCGAAGGCGGCGGCGCCTGACGTGACGCAATTCGACAAGAAAAACAAGCACTACGACCCCAAGTCGAAGCCCGAGACCCCGCAGTGGGTGTGCGTTGAGGTCGCGTTCGTCAAGAAGATCAAGCTCATCCCGCTCGCCGCGTTGCGCGCCGCGCCCGAGCTTGCTGAAATGCGCATCCTGCAACGCGGCAATCGGCTATCGATCACGCCGGTCGCAGACGCCGAGTGGAACTACATCACGAAATTGCTCATAGTCTCCTAGTTTTCGAGATACAGCTTTGGCGTGAAAGCCTTTCCAATCAGGGGCTAGCACCGTTTTTTATTGATTGTCGACCAACGACAAAAATTACGTTTAGCCCCAATAAGTAGGGCGTTTCAGCGTAAAGCTGTTAAACGCCTTATCCCGTGAGTACGCCCCAAAGCATCTTCGCGCCCAGCACGTAAAGCATCACCGCGAAGCTCCGTTTCAACGTCTGCACCGGCAACCGATGCGCGAGCCGCGCGCCGTATGGTGCGACCAGAACGCTCGCAATTGAAATGCCCACCAACGCCGGCAAATAAACAAATCCCAGCGACGGCTGCGGCACGTTGGGCACGCCCCATCCATTGAACACATTGCCAACAGTGGTGAACAACGCAATCGGGAAGCCGAGTGCCGCCGACGTCCCAATGGCGTTGTGAATCGGCACGTTGCACCATGTCAAAAACGGGATCGCAAAGAACGCACCGCCCACGCTCGCCATCGCCGAGAGAAATCCCAGAATCACCCCCGCCAGACTCATGCCGACGGCACCCGGCAAGGTGCGCGTCGCTTTCGGTTTGAAATTGATCAGCATCTGCGTCGCGCTGTAGAACATGAAGCAGATGAAAAAGATTGCAAGAAACGCCGTTGACAGATGCGACACCACGCGTGATCCGATCAGTCCGCCCACCAGAATTCCCGGCGACATCAGGCCGATGACGCGCCAATTCACTGCGCCCTTGGCGTGATGCGCACGAAGCGATGAGATCGACGTAAAAATAATCGTCGCCATTGAGGTGGCGAGAATCACCTGAAAGCGCGTTTCATACGGAAAGCCCTGCGCCGGAAACATGTACGCCAGCACCGGCACCATCGTCATGCCGCCGCCAATTCCCAACAGCCCCGCGAGAAAACCAACGACGACGCCGAGTGCGATGTAGCCCAAAAACCAGGCGTTGATGTATTCCATAAAAACGTGTGTCGATCAGCAAAACCTAATTGTCGGCGAGCTCAGTGAATCGACTGCATTTGCGACTCACAAACGCGTGCGTTCTACGTCTGTCGCGGCGGATCATGCGACGACAAAAGTGACGACGATTTCCGACGGACAGACACCTCGGCGACCCAGCCCACCGAGGGAAAACCCCGTATTGACTTGCTCGACAATCTTGACCCGAGTCAAGAGCGCGAATGCCGGAAATAGCTAGCCTTCGTTTGCGTCTCGTCGCTTGCTTTTCAAAGCGAAGCAACTGTTTGCCACGCGCAGCGCACGGCAATAATTTTTATCTGTAGGAGGATGACAATGACAACAACTACCGCGCAATCGGATCTTGCACTTCAGACGTTGGGGCCGGTATCCGGCAACCGCTGGTTCCAGCTTGCCGCTGGCGTGCTGGCGATGATCGTGATTTCCAACTTTCAGTATGCGTTTACTTTATTTACGCCTGGCCTGAAAGAATCGTTCAAAGGTGTGCCGTATTCCGACATTGCCCTGATCTACACATTGTTCATTCTGTTTGAGACCTGGCCGGTGCCGTTGGCGGGCTATTTCATCGACAAGTTCGGTATTCGCAAATTGATGATTATTGGTGCGATCCTGATTACGATGGGCTGGGTGGGCGGCGGTCTGTTCGCTACGTCACCGTTTCACCTGTACATTTTTTATGGTGTGCTCGCTGGCACCGGGGCAGGCATCATCTACATCGCCACCGTCGCTAATGCAGTGAAGTGGTTTCCGGACAAGCGCGGCCTTGCCGCTGGCCTGACCGCTGCCGGGTTCGGTGGTGGCTCGGCACTAACGTTGATCCCGATCAATGCCACGATTACCTCAATGGGCTGGGCGGGTGCAATGCTTTGGTGGGGTATCGGCCAGGGCATCATCGCCATTATTTGCGCGCTGATCCTGCATCATCCACCCAAGGGCTGGTTGCCCGCGAACTGGATTCAACCCAAGGCTGTGGCACAGACGCGCAAGGAATTTACGCCCGGCCAGATGATGTCGCGCAAAGAGTTCTACATCATGTATGCCATGTTCCTGATGGTGTGTACCGGCGGCTTGATGACCACCGGCAATATGTCGCAGATCGCCAAATCGCTCAACGTCGCGGACGCCACCGTCTGGGGCATCGCGATCGTGCCGTTCACCGCCACAGTCGCTGGCGTCATGAATGCTTTCGCTCGCATTATGTGGGGCGCGGTATCGGATCGCTTTGGCCGGGAATACACCATGGCCTTTGCGTTCTTGCTCGAAGGCGTCCTGATTTTCTTGATGACGCAGATCGCAGGCAATCCCATCGCTTTCATGATCCTGATGCCATTTGTGTTTTTGGCGTGGGGCGAGATTTACGCGTTGTTCTCGGCGATTACCGGCGACGTGTTTGGACCGAAAAACGCCTCGGCCAACTACGGAATCCTGTACACCGCAAAGGGCTTGTCGGCCATTCTGGCGGGTTGGGGCGCAGCGGCGGTTGCGGCCATGTATGCGGGCTCATTTTCAGTGCCCTACTACATATCGGCCGCGGCGGACATCGTTGCTGCGGTGCTGGCGCTTTATGTGTTGCGCCCGATTATTCGTAAGCGTATTGCTGGCGAAGGCTAAGCGTCATGCAGCCTCAAAAATCCCCGCCAACGCGGGGTTTTTTGCTTGTTGAGTCAAATCTTTCCGCGCTGTTTGAGGCGACTCAATGTCTCGGCGGAAAGGTTCAAATATGCAGCCAATTGCTTTTGAGGGATGCGCTCCACCAAGTCGGGGCGCTTGCGCAAAAAGCGGTGTACGCGACCGGGGGCGTCAAGCAAATGCAGCGTAATGGTGTGGCTCATCACCTCAGTCATAAGCCGCATCACGGCATTCTCGAACAGGTCTTTCGAAATGCGCCGCCGTTCCAGAAACTCGACCCATTGCGGCAAAGGCAATCGGGCAACACGCGCTTTCGTGACACACACAATGCCATAAGGCGCTGGCGTACCCATACGCCACGCGGCGTAGCTCGTCTCCATGTCGCCCTCGGCGGCAAAACGCAGAATCATCTCCTTCCCCTCGGGGTTCGAGACCACGCGCTTAAGCACGCCCTCGACAATGAAATACTGCTCCATCTCGCGCACGCCCTGCCGCAGCAAAAAGTCGCCCTTGTTGCCGTCAACGACCTCAAGATGCGTTTCAAGCTCGGCGCGATCACTCTCGGTCAGCCCCTTGAGCACTTCACTCTGATTCAACTGCGCAGCGATGATTCTTCGCTCAGGATGGCTCAGTAACGATGTCACAGCAATTTCATCCGGTTTTCAATCGACCTCATCAGGTTTTCCCTATGCGTAACTTTTCGAAAGTTGACCGGGGTCAACGGGCAACCGTCTGGGGGCGAATGATAATCCTCGTACAACATCTGGCGGGTGCAAAACACCTAACGCCACTTGCGTAGGCAACTGGAACAAAGCACTAGGCAAGTATTTACCGGAACCCGAAGGAGACACCACAATATGACAACCGATACGCCAATATCAGCAACGCAAGAAACGATTGACGGTTTCCATCTGGTCATCGATGCGTTGAAGCTCAACGGCATCGACACCATCTTCGGTCTGCCCGGCATTCCGATCACCGATCTTACGCGCATGGCACAGGCCGAAGGCATACGGGTTATTTCCTTCCGTCATGAGCAGCACGCGGGCAATGCGGCGGCGGCAGCTGGCTTTTTGACGCAAAAGCCAGGCATCTGCCTGACGGTATCGGCGCCGGGCTTCCTGAACGGATTGACTTCGCTGGCGAATGCCACAACCAATTGCTTCCCGATGATCCTGATCAGCGGCTCTAGTGAGCGCGAGATTGTCGACTTGCAGCAGGGCGACTATGAAGAGATGGATCAGCTCGCAATCGCCAAGCCGCTATGCAAAGCCGCCTTCCGCGTGCTCCATGCTGAGGACATCGGTGTTGGCATCGCGCGTGCCATACGCGCCGCGTTGTCCGGTCGTCCCGGTGGCGTGTATCTGGATCTGCCCGCCAAGCTGTTCGCGCAGACTATGGATGCTGAGGCTGGCAAGCGCTCACTGATCAAAGTCGTTGACGCAGCACCACGTCAGATCCCTGCGCCGGACGCCGTCCAGCGTGCGCTCGACCTGCTCAAAGGCGCCAAAAAACCGCTGATCCTGCTCGGCAAAGGCGCGGCCTACGCTCAGGCCGACGCCGATATTCGCACACTGATCGAGAGCAGCGGCATCCCTTACCTGCCAATGTCGATGGCCAAGGGCATCCTGCCCGACACGCACGAACAGTCCGCCGCCGCCGCGCGCTCTTACGTTCTGCCAGAGGCTGACGTTGTGGTGCTGATCGGTGCTCGCCTGAACTGGCTGTTGTCGCATGGCAAAGGCAAGACCTGGGGCGGCAAGGACCACAAGGACTGGGGCGGTCAGAAGTACATCCAGATCGACATCTCTCCGCAAGAGGCCGACAGCAACGTAGCGATCGACGCGCCGCTGGTCGGAGACATTGGTTCGTGCGTGTCGGCGCTGTTGGCGGGTATGGGTTCTGGTTGGGCCAAGCCGCCAGTCGAATGGACAAGTGCGATCAGCGAGCGCCGGAACAAGAACATCGCCAAAATGGCCGAGACGTTGGCGAAAGACCCGTCGCCTATGAATTTCCACAGCGCGTTGGCTGTGGTGCGCGACATCATCAAAGCCAATCCCGAAGCGATCCTCGTCAACGAAGGTGCCAACGCGCTGGACTTCACGCGCTCCATCGTTGACATGTATCAGCCGCGCAAGCGTCTGGACGTGGGCACCTGGGGCATCATGGGTATCGGTATGGGCTTCGCGGTCGCGGCGGCTGTCGTCAGCGGCAAGCAGGTCTTCGCTGTCGAAGGCGACAGTGCCTTCGGTTTCAGCGGCATGGAAGTCGAAACCATCTGCCGCTACAACCTGCCGGTTTGTGTGGTGGTGATGAACAACAATGGCGTGTATCGTGGCACCGACGTGAACCCGTCAGGCACCGCAGACGTAGCCCCGACCGTGTTCGTCAAGGGCGCGCGCTATGAGATGATGATGCAAGCTTTTGGCGGTGTGGGCGTACAGGCGGCAACGCCTGCCGAGCTGCGCAACGCGATGGAAGAATCGATCAAATCGGGCAAGCCGACGCTCATCAATGCGATCATTGATGAAACGGCTGGTACCGAGAGTGGTCGCATCACAAGCTTGAACCCCTCGACCAAGAAAAAGTAATTTTTGTAGTACGAAAAAATTCGTTTAAGTAACCGGTAACAGACTAGGAGATTTGAAAATGGACAATCAACCGCTAAGTGGCATCAAGATTATCGACTTCACCCATGTGCAGGCCGGGCCTGCCTGCACCCAGATGCTCGCCTGGTTTGGTGCGGACGTCATTAAAGTTGAACGCCCCGGTTCCGGCGACGTGACACGCAGCCAGTTGCGCGACATTGAGGGCGCGGACGCGCTCTACTTCACGATGCTCAACAGCAACAAGCGCGGCTTGACGCTCGACACCAAGCAGCCTGCTGGCAAAGAAGTGCTGGAGCGTTTGATTAAAGAATGCGACGTAATGGTGGAAAACTTCGGCCCCGGCGCGCTTGATCGCATGGGTTTCACCTGGGAATACATTCAGAAGCTGAATCCCAAGATGATCCTTGCGTCAGTGAAAGGCTTCTCGGATGGCCACCACTACGAAGACCTGAAGGTCTATGAAAACGTGGCGCAGTGCGCTGGCGGCGCGGCATCGACCACCGGCTACTGGAAAGGCGAGAACTCTGGCCCCACCATCTCGGCGGCCGCTCTGGGTGACTCCAACACGGGTATGCATCTGGCGATTGGCATCTTGACCGCTTACATCGGTCGTCAGAAGACCGGCAAGGGCCAGAAGGTGGCCGTGTCCATGCAGGACAGCGTGCTCAACCTGTGCCGCGTCAAGATGCGCGACCAGTTGCGCCTCGACAACCTGGGCTACCTCGAAGAGTATCCGCAGTACCCGAACGAAATGGACGCCTTCAAGGATGGCGTGGTGCCGCGCGGTGCCAACGCGGGCGGTGGTGGCCAGCCGGGCTGGATTTTGAAGTGCAAAGGCTGGCAGACTGACCCCAACGCCTACATTTATTTCACCGTGCAAGGCCACGCATGGGGCCCCATTTGCGACGCGCTGGGCAAGCCTGAATGGAAAGACGACCCGGCGTACAACACGCCGCGTGGTCGCCAGCCGCACATCATGGATATCTTCGCGACCATCGAAGATTTCATCAAGGACAAGACTAAGTTCGAAGCCGTCGACATCTTCCGCAAGTTCGACATCCCGTGCGCTCCAGTGCTGTCGATGAAAGAGCTGCTGCACGACAAATCGTTGCGCGCCAGCGGCTCCATCGTTGAAGTGCCGCACAAAGTGCGCGGCAGCTACTGGACCGTGGGCAGCCCGATCAAGTTCTCCGACACGAAGCCTATAGTCACCGCCTCGCCGCTCTTGGGTGAGCACACCGACGAGGTACTCACCGACCTCGGTTACAGCAAGGATCAGATCGCTGCAATGCACGCCAGCAAGGCGGTCTAACCGCCCGCAATCAATCGCCCGCGATGCTTGCAACAACGGCGCCTCACGGTGCCGTTGTTATTTCAGGCGGTGAGTTATCCGATGAATACAGGGAGTGCAGATTTTGAACTCGAATATTGACTGCAAACAACTAGTTGCTTCAATTGGTGACGCGGTTGTCGTGTCCGATGCCGCAGGCGACATCGTATTGTGGAACGCAGGCGCAGAGCGCATGTTTGGCTACACCGAAGCCGAGGCGCTAGGAAAGCAGCTCGACATCATCACACCGGAGCGACTGCGTCATCGTCACTGGGAGGGCTATCACAAGTCGATGGCCACGGGCACTACCAAATACGGCAACGATCTACTGCGCGTACCCGCCATCGACAAAAACGGACGCGCGATGTCGATTGCGTTCACCGTTGCGATGCTCTTCGAGCCCGACGGAAAAGTTGGCTCAATCGTGGCAATCATTCGCGACGAGACTACCCGATTTGCCGAAGATCGCGCGCTACGTAAACGCATCACCGAACTGGAAGCCCAGATAGCTGCGAAGTAGCGCAGCCCTAACGTCTTTACGAAACGAAGCACACCGTAACCGAACGGAGACACTCATGAGCAAAGCACTCGAAGGCTACAAGATCCTCGACTTCACGCACGTACAGTCGGGCCCGACCTGCACACAACTGCTGGCGTGGTTTGGCGCGGACGTGATCAAGGTTGAGCGTGCCGGTGAAGGGGACGCCACGCGCGGTCAGCTTCGCGACGTGCCGGGCGCGGACAGCCTGTACTTCACGATGCTCAATCACAACAAACGCTCGATCACCATCGACACTAAAAAGCCCAAGGGCAAGGAAGTGCTCGAAACGCTGATCAAGCAATGCGATGTGCTGGTCGAGAACTTTGCACCGGGTGCGCTGGATCGAATGGGTTTTAGTTGGGAGCGTATCAACGAGTTAAATCCGCGCATGGTGGTCGCCTCGGTTAAAGGTTTCGGTCCCGGAAAATATGAACATTGCAAGGTTTACGAAAACGTAGCGCAATGTGCCGGTGGGTCAGCCTCTACGTCCGGTTTCGACGATGGCCCACCGATGGTGACCGGTGCGCAGATCGGTGACAGTGGCACCGGTTTGCACCTCGCGCTCGGAATTCTTGCCGCGTTGCTGCAACGACACAAAACAGATCGTGGCCAGAAAGTGTTGGCGCCGATGCAGGATGCTGTGTTGAACCTCTGTCGCGTCAAGTTGCGCGATCAGCAGCGTCTGGAACGCACCGGTACCATGCACGAATATCCGCAGTATCCCGATGGCAAATTTGGTGATGCGGTGCCGCGCGCGGGCAACGCCTCGGGCGGCGGACAGCCTGGTTCCATCCTCAAGTGCAAGGGCTGGGAGACCGACCCCAACGCCTACATCTACTTCATCACGCAATCGGGCGTCTGGCCCGCCGTGTGCAAAGTAATTGGCGAAGAAGGCTGGATCGAAGACGAAGCGTTCGCAACCCCCGCTGCGCGCTTGTTGCACCTGAAGCCAATCTTCAAGCGCATCGAGCAGTGGACGATGACCAAGACCAAATTTGAGGCGATGGACATCCTGAATGAATATGACATTCCGTGCGGCCCCATCCTTTCGATGAAAGAAATCGCCGAGGAGCCGTCACTGCGTGAAAGCGGCACCATCGTTGAAGTCGATCATCCGGTGCGCGGCAAGTATTTGACCGTCGGCAACCCGATCAAGATGTCCGATAGCCCAACCATCGTGACGCGCTCACCGCTCTTGGGTGAACACACCGAAGAAGTGCTCACTCAGCTTGGCTACAGCGCTGCGCAAATCGCCGCGTTGCGCGAAGAAAAAGTAATCTAATATGAAGTTCGCAGTGATCCCGATTGCGGTGCAGGCAAGCACCCAGACGCGCAAGCGTCAGGCTCCGAAGGGGCGTCGCGTTGATGCCGAGGCGCTGGCGCAAGTTCAGGCTTTACTTGGCGATGATTCGCGTCAGCGTGATCTGCTGATCGAGCATCTGCACAAAATTCAGGATCGCTTCGGTCACCTGTCAGCGGCGCATCTGACGGCGCTGGCACAAGAGATGCGCATTGCACAAACCGAGGTCTATGAAGTAGCAACGTTCTATCACCACTTTGACGTTGTGAAAGAAAATGAGGTAGCCCCTGCCGCGCTAACGGTTCGCGTGTGTGACGGCCTCTCCTGCGAGATGGCGGGCGCGAAGGATTTGCTCGCAAAATTGCCGGCGATTCTCGGCAAAGAAGTGCGTGTCATCGCCGCGCCATGCATCGGTCGCTGCGAACAGGCACCTGCCGTCGCAGTGGGCCAAAACCCGGTGCCGAATGCGACGTGTGAAGCAGTTGCGACGAAGGTCAAGGCAAACGAGACGACACATAAACCGGAAAGTTTTATCGACCTCTCAGCGTATCGTGCTGCAGGCGGTTACGCCGTGCTGAATGAGTGCATTTCCGGCTCGCGCGACGTTGAGTCCGTGATCAAAACGCTCGAAGGCTCCGGCCTGCGGGGCCTTGGTGGCGCAGGCTTTCCTGCAGGTCGCAAGTGGCGCATCGTGCGTTCGGAAGCGGGGCCACGCCTGATGGCCGTGAACATTGATGAAGGCGAGCCCGGCACCTTCAAGGATCGCGTGTTGCTTGAGCGTGATCCGCATCGCTTTCTCGAAGGGATGTTGATCGCAGCGTGGGCCGTCGGCATTGCGCAGATTTATGTCTACCTTCGGGATGAATATCACGGTTGTCGCGCGATGCTGGAAGCCGAATTGGCGAAGCTACGCACCGATCCGCCAATGGCCGATATGCCGCAAATCATTCTGCGGCGCGGCGCGGGGGCCTATATCTGCGGCGAAGAGTCTGCGATGATCGAGTCCATCGAAGGCAAGCGTGGCATGCCGCGTTTGCGTCCGCCGTATGTGGCGCAGGTCGGGTTGTTCGGTCGCCCGACGCTGGAGCACAACTTCGAAACTCTCTACTGGGTGCGCGAACTGCTCGAAAAAGGTGGCGCGTGGTTCGCTTCATTTGGTGCGAATGGTCGCAAAGGTTTGCGCTCGTTCTCGGTGTCAGGTCGTGTCAAAAATCCTGGCGTGAAACTCGCGCCCGCTGGCATCACGATTCAGGCGCTGATTGACGAACATTGCGGTGGTATGTTGCCGGGCCACACTTTTTACGGCTACTTGCCGGGCGGTGCGTCGGGCGGCATCCTGCCTGCCAGCATGAACACGATTCCGCTTGATTTCGACACCTTGCAACCGTACGGTTGCTTCATCGGTTCGGCGGCAGTCGTCGTTCTGTCCAATCACGATACAGCGGTCGCTGCGGCACGCAACACGATGCGCTTTTTCCAGCATGAGTCCTGCGGCCAGTGCACGCCGTGTCGTAACGGCACCGCCAAAGCCGCAGCGCTGATTGAGCAGCCCAAGTGGGACATTGCGTTGCTCGCCGATCTCTCCACCGTGATGCGCGACGCGTCGATCTGCGGTTTGGGTCAGGCCGCACCGAATCCGGTTGATTGCGTGGTCAAGTATTTCCCGCACGAGCTCGCGTAAATAGAACAAAGGCTGCACACTATGAACGCAATTACCCGGCTCGAAATGGCGTCTCTAGACGCTCCCACCGTTACGTTTGAGCTCAACGGTCGCAGCGTCACCGCGCGCGCCGATCAAACGCTCATTCAGGTGGCGGATCGCGAAGGCATTGAGATTCCGCGCCTCTGCTACACGGAGGGACTGGAAGCCGTTGGCAACTGTCGCTCGTGCATGGTCGAGATCGCTGGTGAGCGTGTGCTCGCGCCGTCCTGCTGCCGCATGGCGACTAACGGCATGAAGGTCACCACCGACAGCGAACGCGCCGTGAAATCGCAGCAAATGGTGCTTGAGTTGCTGCTCGCCGACATGCCGGAGACGAGCTACACCCGACACAATGAAGTTGATCATTGGGCTCAGAAACTGGGCGTGGGCAAGCCGCGTTTTGCGGCACGTAAATCAGTAGTCTCCGATCTGTCGCACCCGGCTATCGCAGTCAATCTCGACGCCTGTATTCAATGCACACGCTGTCTGCGCGCTTGCCGCGATGAACAGGTGAACGATGTCATCGGCCTCGCTTTCCGTGGCGACCACGCGAAGATTGTGTTCGATATGGACGACACGATGGGCGCGTCCACATGCGTCGCCTGTGGCGAGTGCGTGCAGGCCTGCCCGACCGGCGCGTTGATGCCTGCGCGCGAAGTCGCGCTGGCGGTACCTGACAAGCAGGTTGAATCGGTGTGTCCGTATTGTGGCGTCGGCTGTCAGCTCACCTACAACGTAAAAGACGACAAGATACTTTTTGTCAACGGTCGCGATGGCCCGGCCAATCATGAGCGTCTGTGCGTCAAAGGCCGCTATGGCTTCGACTACGCACATCATCCGCATCGCTTGACCAAACCACTGATCCGTCGCGCCGATGCGCCGAAAACGGGCGACTTTGTGATGGATCCGGATCGCGTGATGGAAGTATTCCGCGAAGCGTCGTGGGAGGAAGCACTTGAATTCGCCGGTGGCAAGCTTGCGCAAATTCGCGATGCATACGGTAAAAAATCGCTCGCCGGTTTCGGCTCTGCGAAGGGCAGCAACGAAGAGGCCTATCTGTTCCAGAAGCTCGTACGCACTGGCTTCGGCAGCAATAACGTCGACCACTGCACGCGATTGTGTCACGCCTCATCGGTCGTGGCGCTGCTCGAAGGCATCGGCTCCGGTGCGGTGTCGAACCCGGTGATGGATGTGACCAAAGCCGAGGTCGTCATCATCATCGGTGCCAACCCCAGCGTGAATCATCCTGTCGCTGCGAGCTGGATCAAGAACGCGGTGAACAACGGCACTAAGCTCATCATCTGCGATCCTCGCCGCTCTGACCTTGTTCGCATCGCGCACCGCCATCTTCAGTTCAAACCCGACACCGATGTCGCGATGCTGAATGCGATGATGAACGTCATCGTCACCGAAAATCTGGTGGACACAGAGTTCATCGCCAGCCGCACCATTGGCTACGAGGACCTTCGCAAAAACGTTGAGGGCTATACGCCCGAAATGATGGCACCGATCTGCGGCATCGATGCTGACACCCTTCGCTACGTCGCGCGGCTTTATGCCACGTCAAAAGGGTCGATGATTCTGTGGGGCATGGGCGTGTCGCAGCACGTTCATGGCACCGACAACGCACGATGCCTGATCGCACTGGCGCTGATGACCGGACAGATCGGCCGACCCGGCACCGGATTGCACCCGCTACGTGGCCAAAACAACGTTCAGGGCGCATCAGACGCGGGTTTGATCCCCATGATGTATCCGGACTATCAGCACGTCTCCAATGCGGAAACGCGGGCACGCTTTGAGTCCGCATGGAAGGTGCCAGCGGGCTCGCTCGACGCTGAGCCGGGATTGACGGTCGTCGAGGTCATGCACGCCATCAAAAAGGGCGGCACGGACGGGATAAAGGGCATGTACGTGATGGGCGAGAACCCGGCCATGTCAGACCCCGACGCCAATCATGCGCGCGAAGCGCTGGCCGCGCTCGATCATCTGGTCGTGCAGGACATCTTCCTGACCGAGACGGCGTATCTCGCCGATGTCATCCTGCCCGCAAGTGCCTTCCCTGAAAAAACTGGCAGCTTCACCAACACCGATCGCCTCTTGCAGATGGGTCGTCAGGCCATCAATCCGCCGGGCGACGCGAAGCAGGATCTGTGGATCATTGAGCAGATTGCCAAACGTGTTGGCCTCGACTGGAACTACGGTCACGTGTCCGAAGTTTTCGACGAAATGCGCCATACGATGCCGAGCATCGGTGGCATCACCTGGGATCGTTTGGAGCGTGAACACGCGGTGACTTATCCGTGCACCAAAGAAGGCGATCCTGGCCAGTCCGTCGTGTTCGTCGATGACTTTCCACGTGAAGGCGGTCGAGCTCGCTTTGTGCCCGCCGACATCATCAGCGCAGATGAGCGCCCTGATGCCGAGTATCCGATGGTGCTCATCACCGGACGGCAGCTAGAGCACTGGCACACCGGCAGCATGACGCGTCGCGCGACGATGCTCGATGCGATTGAGCCCGATCCGGTGGCGTTGGTGCATCCGCTTGATCTCGCAGATATGGGCGGGCAACCGGGTGAAGTGATCACGATTACATCGCGTCGCGGCGAGGTTGTTTTGTATGCGCGCGCGGACGACAGTTCACCTCGCGGCGCGGTGTTTGTGCCGTTCTGCTACTACGAAGCAGCGATCAATAAATTGACGAATGCCGCACTTGATCCCTTCGCAAAAATTCCTGAATTCAAGTATTGCGCGATCAAAATTGCGATGGGTGGAACGCTCACCGAACAGTCCAGCTATGGCGGTGGCAAGGCGCTGAAAGCTTCGCTGGCTTTGGTTGATAGCATCCGATAATACATAACTTACTACTTATGGTTATCTAAGAATAGTTTTACTGTTATTTATGGATCAGATGACGAAAAATGAGTTTGTCGGAGGCGTGCAAATGCACCAACAGCACATGCGGCTGTCGCTGCAAAGCCCTGCACTGCCTCAAACTCAACGCTCACCAGAGGGTCCATATCATGAGAAACACGTACACCCATTTCGCAAGCGACGAATCATCTGAAACTGAACGCAACGCCTACAACGTTGCCTTTTGCGAGCTGGGACTCGAATGGCACTGGGATGCAAATACGTACAACGAATTGCGCACCATCGCCAAACAGAAAGAACCCGTTCGTACTTATCTTGAATCGCAACATCCGCATTTGCTGCGCGC
>JANXUB010000094.1 GCA_025352105.1 Burkholderiales bacterium
TTGGCGCTATTGACTGGGGTTGCGCATCGCTGACCAAAGATACGGCCACCAACCGCGGCCTGACGGGGCTTTCCTCCGGTACGCTGCCAGCCAAGTACGCACCCGCAGAATGCCGCTGAGCCGTTTCGCGCTATCAATGAGACTTCGCGTTGCCCACCACATATTGTTCATATCCAATCGATATCGAACCGAGGGTATTCACTTGCACGTTGGTACGGTCATGAGCCTCGCGTAAATGCGGCGAGTAAGCTTCCCCGTCGCCCACGCCTAAGCGATCCGTTTCTGCCGCTCGCCGGATGTTTGCTATGTCGAGGTTGCGTACATCTACTGCATCAGCCGCAATTGCCCCTCGCAACACTGCATTGTTCGTTGCAGACGATGATTTCGCCGAAAACCAAGCGCCGAGTGACAAATATTGTCAATCTGACGACACAGAAATGACAGTTGCATATCAGAGTTTTCTTGTTGCTTCCGTTTTAGCGCCGACTCCCCAAAAAAATGTCATTTGAATCAAAGGTTTAGGTTGAACCTGCGGTTATTTGGTCTAGCTTGGCACAACCACTGCTTTCTTAAATCCATGCAGCGGCATTCGCTGAGTTACTTAACTCCCAATCCGGGGAAGGAAATTGAAAATGAAACGTACATTCCAAAAGGGCTTCACCCTGATCGAGTTGATGATCGTTGTAGCGATCATCGGTATCTTGGCTGCTATCGCACTGCCTGCGTATCAGGACTACACCGTTCGCGCCAAGGTTAGCGAAGCGCTCATTCAAATGTCGTCACCTAAGGGGCTCATCAGCGAGGCCTTCCAGACGGATGGAGCACCCGGTGTCGCAGCGGCCGCAACCACTTATAACAATAAGCCACAACCAGAAAAAGCGACCAAGTACATTCAAGACATGACTGTTTCCGCAACTGGCGTAATCACAGCCACGATGGTTAGCACCGCTGGCGCAGGTTTCCCGACCGAAGTCCAAGGCACGACCCTGCGTCTGTCACCCAACGTACAGAACGCTGCAATTGTTGCGGGCGCTGTGGGCGCAATTGATTGGGCTTGCGGCTCGGTTACCGCGACCACGGCACAAAACAAAGGCCTCACTAATCGCCAGACGGGTAGCCTGCCAGCCAAATACGCTCCAGCAGAATGTCGTTAATCCGCGAAATGGCGCGGTAACGTAGAAAAGGCGTGCGTAAGTGCGCCTTTTTCATTTCTGGTGCCGATCCGTGCGTGTGTCACCCACTTACCCAGGTACCAATCTCTTTTTTCTAGCATCCCGTTGTCTGGCAACTCCCATGAAACGCTTTAAATCAGCCGGATTCACATTAATCGAGTTGATGATTGTCGTTGCCATCATTGGCATTCTGGCGGCCATCGCGCTTCCGGCGTATCAGGACTTTACCGTACGCGCGAAGGTGAGCGAAGCGCTGGTGCAGGTCGGGCCCGTAAAGCTTTTAATCAGCGAAGCGTTTCAAGGCGGTGGGGCCAACGCCGTGAGCGATGCGGCCACTGTCTTTGCTGGAATTCCGCCCGCCCAGTTCCGCACAAAATACGTGGCTGGGCTGACCGTTACCAATGTGGGAGTGATCACCGCGACGTTGGGTGGCGCATCCACTGGAATGCCGACCGATGCTCATGGCAAGACGCTCGTCATGTCCCCAAACGTCCAGAATGCGCCCATCACTCCAACTGCCCTTGGCGCTATTGACTGGGGTTGCGCATCGCTGACCAAAGATACGGCCACCAACCGCGGCCTGACGGGGCTTTCCTCCGGTACGCTGCCAGCCAAGTACGCACCCGCAGAATGCCGCTGACTTAGACTCGTCCCAATCGTTGCGCCTCACGAATCTGTCGTGCAGAATTGTGCCCCATGCCTTTGATAACCAACAGATTTCTTGCCGCTGGCGTTCATTTGTTAATCAGCGTGATCGTGGCGCTTTGTGTTTTCCTGCTGTTGCGATTACTCTGGTACCCAGGCGAATTGTTTCGCGCGATTGGCGGCGGCGAACTATTTGCTGTTGTCGTTGCCATTGACGTTGCGCTTGGCCCATTGCTCACGCTGATTGTGTACAAGCGGAACAAGCCGTCGCTTCGCTTTGATTTGACCGTCATCGGTGTGCTCCAGGCGCTCGCGATGGCATATGGGGTACACACGCTTTTTATTGGTCGACCGGTTTACCTTGCCGTGCTTGGGCACCGGGTTGATGTGGTGCAGGCGTCAGAAATCGACCCAGAAGATTTGCTCAAGGCGAACCAGACACTGCCATTGACCGGGCCGCGCTGGGTGGGTTATCAGCCGCCGAAAGATCGCAAGGAGCGCGAGGATGTGCTTTTTGGCTCGCTCGGCGGAAAGGATTACGGGCAGTTGCCGCAATACCATGCGCCGGTAGAAGTGATGCAGGCTGACGTCCTCAACTTGGCAAAGCCTCTCGCGAAGCTTAAGGACTTCAACCGCGGCAAGGAGTCCGAAATTTCGGACTGGCTGACGAAGCGCGGCTACAGTGATCAGGGCGCGGTATTTCTTGGGCTGCGGGCTCGCGCGGAAGATCTGACCGTCGTCTTCGACGCGAAAACGGCAAAGGTAATCGGTATCGCGCCGTTCAAGCCGTGGGACTAGTCGGATTGTTTACGACGCGGCGCCAGAAAAGACGACCGGTTTCGTGTCGGCGTCTGGCCCTCAAAGAAACACCAAATGTTCAGTGCCAGCATTGACAATAGCCTTCCGCGCAATGCGAGTGTCCAGCGTGACCAGACGGCCAGCGTGTTTGACCGCAAGAACGAGCAAATTGACATCGGTTAACGGACCGGAAGTCAACACGATGCGCGGGTTGAGCATTCCGTTGTCGGCAAGAGAGATGTCATCTAGCCAGAATTGGTGCGAATCGTCCGCCCGAGCTTGGTGAAGTAACGCGAGCAGTTCAGCTGCGGTTGCCGCATTGGTGTAGCGCGGCTGCGACGCGATGCGAAGTAGACGGTTTTGCGTGATTGGGCACTTTTTCGTCTACCCGGTTTGTCCAACGCGCTCGTTCCACGCTTTTTGCCTTGTTGTGTTGTGTGTTGCGGATCGAACAGCGCGATGAGCACATTGAGGTCGTAGAGCGAGTGCACGCTCAAGCTCCTTCGTCGTCCATCAATTGACGCACCAACTCAGGCGTGACAATGCCGCCACGGTGTGGCAGCGGTCGTATTCCGTAAATTGCTTTCGGCTCCTTGAGGGCGTGTTGGCTTGGCTGCGTGAGCGCTTCCCGCGCCAATTCGGAAATCACTTGTCCAGCAGTTTTGCCAGCGGCCTTTGCCAGCTCGTTACTCGCGCTCAAGATGTCGTCGTCGATATCCAAGATTGTGCGCATTTTGATCCTCCCAAAGGACTCCAATCTACATCTGATGCCCGTGCATCCGATGTACAGTCGCGTGTTGCTGGCGTGTTAAACGGAGCAAATGTCGAGGCTGCGATAGCCACGAGTCCAAACGTCACGCCTAAGCCCGATGCGAGTGCTCGATTTTGTCGGTGCTGCAGATATTGACCGCTGCCGGTAAGCCGGGATAGTACGCAAACTAAGCGCTTCTCTAATGCCCCAAAATCTTCGACAAGAAGTCCTTAGACCGATCCGTCTGCGGGTTGTTGAAGAAGTCGTGCGGTTTTTTTTGTTCGACGATCTGGCCTTGATCCATGAGGATCACGCGGTCGGCGACTGCCTTCGCGAAACCCATTTCGTGGGTGACGCAGATCATGGTGATGCCTAGATCGGCCATGGCGACCATCACGTCCAGCACCTCTTTGATCATCTCTGGATCAAGGGCTGAGGTCGGCTCGTCGAACAGCATGATTTTTGGCGTCAGGCACAGGGCGCGGGCGATGGCGACGCGTTGTTGCTGACCGCCAGAGAGTTGCAGTGGGTATTTGCCGGCTTGCTCTGCAATGCGCACACGTTTCAACTGCATCATCGCTTTTTCTTCGGCTTCGTTCTTGGGCGCTTTGCCGACATACATCGGTGCCAGCGACGAATCCCTCGTGATCGCAAAAAAGTCACTTCCATGGTTCGGCCCGAAATGGACGGGCATCAACCCGCCCGCTGGCCCCAAGGAGCGAGAAAAGGTGCTCTTTAGCGCGGTTGCTGGGGGCGGCGACTATGGAAGTCTCCCGCAATATCATGCGCCGTTGAGCACAATGCGCGAAGAACTCTTGCAGCGCGCAAACCCCATTAGCGATCTCAAAAAGCTCAACCCGACGAAGGCCGAGGCGATCAACGTGTGGCTATTGTCGCGCGGATACAACGCGGAGAATGCTGTGTTTCAGGGACTCTCAGCGCGGCGTCAGGATATGGCCGTGATGCTCGACGCCAAAACGGCAACAGTCATCGGTATCGCGCCGTTCAAGCCGTGGGACTAGTGGGTTGATTCCACAAGGTTGTGCGCCGATTCGCTTTTCAGCCTAGAAAAGTCCGCGAGTGAGATGCTGGTTGCATCAGTGCCTGCTATCGTCCTAAGTCGGGCAAGGATGCTGCGCTCACATCCTTGCGGGGAAGGTCAGTCTGTCGGGGAGCAGCGGAACGTTTGGTTGCAGCTACAGCTTGACGAGGTGGGCGTCCTTCGCGCCGACGACGGCGCGTAGCGACACACCGTGATCGAATGTGACGAACCGTGCGTTGTGAGCAACAGCCAGCGCGAGCAGATAGATGTCGGTGGTCGTTTTATGGCTGAGTAGCCCGTCAAGCTCCACCACACCGGGGTCGGCGAGTGAAATATCGTCTGGTACGAATACGTGTTTATCGTCGCGCGTCGCCTCGCGCAGCCGCTCCGCTACTTGGCGTGTCGTGAGAGGCCGTGTGTACGCAGGTTGCGACATGATGCGGACCAAGCCGTTTTGCGTTATCGGACAGGTCGCCCATCCACCGGCGGCATGTTCCGTGTGCCATCGGACCATCGCGTCATGTTGTGCGTGTTCATCGTCGAACATCGCAATCAAAACATTGACGTCGTATAGTGGGAGCACTAAATGCCTTCCTCGTCGCGAATTCGATTGATCATCTCGTTGGTGATGATTACGCCGCCGGGACGTTTTGGAAATGGCCGGATACCGTAAAACGATTTTGGCTCTTCAACTGCGTATTGCGTTGATTGCAGCGGTTGGGTAAGCGCTTTGCGCGCCAGTTCGGAAATGATTTGACCGGCTGTTTTGCCAGCGGCTTTTGCCAGCTCCTTGCTGGCGCTCAAGATGTCGTCGTCGATGTCTAGTGTTGTGCGCATAGGAACCACCGCAAAAGTTTTATTCTACATCTGATGCAGCTGCATCAGATGTGATGTTTGAGGCGCGGGTCGGCGATATTCTCAGCTTTGAAATGAACACGCTCAAAAAAAGAGCCGCAAAAGCGGCTCTTTTACATTTCGCATTGAGCTTTACTCAATGCCCCAAAATCTTCGACAAGAAATCCTTAGACCGGTCCGTCTGCGGGTTGTTGAAGAAGTCGTGCGGGTTGTTTTGTTCGACGATCTGGCCTTGATCCATAAAGATCACGCGGTCGGCGACAGCCTTGGCAAATCCCATTTCGTGGGTGACGCAGATCATGGTGATGCCTTGATCGGCCATTGCTACCATTACGTCTAGTACTTCCTTGATCATCTCCGGATCGAGCGCTGAGGTGGGCTCGTCGAACAGCATGATTTTTGGCGTCAGGCACAGGGCGCGGGCGATGGCGACGCGTTGTTGCTGACCGCCAGAGAGTTGCAGTGGGTATTTGCCAGCTTGCTCTGCAATGCGCACACGTTTCAACTGCATCATCGCTTTTTCTTCAGCTTCCTTCTTGGGCACTTTCCCGACGTACATCGGTGACAGCGTCAAATTTTCGAGCACGGTCAGGTGCGGGAAGAGGTTGAACTGCTGGAACACCATGCCGACTTCCTTGCGGATTTTGTCGATGGCTTTGACGTCATCCGTCAGCTCGGTGCCGTCAACCCAGAGGTGACCTTCCTGATGCTCTTCAAGGCGATTGATGCAGCGGATCAGCGTGGATTTTCCGGAGCCGGAAGGGCCGCAGACGACGATGCGTTCGCCTTGTTTGACATTCAGATTGATGTCGCGCAGGACGTGGAAGCTGTTGCCGTACCACTTGTTGACTTTATCGAAGACGATGATGTCTTTGGTGGAAGCAGTTGCACGGGCTGGAGTGGTGCTCATGATTGTTGTCCCCGACTAACGCAGTTTGGATTTGTTGACTTGCTTCTCGATCCACAAGCTGTAGCGGCTCATGGCAAAACAGAACGAGAAGTAGATGAGTGTGATGAAAACGTAGCCTTCGAGCTTGTACGGACGCCAGTCAGCGTCGCCGTTGAGCGCGAGGCCGAGCGAACCGGTCAGCTCATACAGCGACACGATGCCGACGAGCGAGGTATCCTTGAACAGGCCGATGAAATTGTTCACGATGCTCGGCACCACCATAGCCAACGCCTGCGGCAGGATGATGCGGCCCTGTGTCTGCCAGTACGACAAACCGAGCGACGCTGCGGCCTCTGCCTGCCCCTTTGGCATGGCTTGCAGCCCTCCGCGCACCACCTCAGCCATGTACGCCGCCGCGAACAGCGTGAGGCCTGCAAGCACGCGAATCATCACGTCAATGGTCACGCCCTGTGGCATGAACAACGGGAACATGAACGATGCCATGAACAACACCGAGATCAGCGGCACGCCGCGAATCAATTCAACATAAATCGTGCAGAAGGTACGGATCGCTGGAAGCTTGGAGCGCCGCCCCAGCGCAACCGCTATCGCCAGCGGAAATGCCATAACCATCGAAAGGCTTGACAGCATAATCGTGAGCGGAAGGCCACCCCAACGATCTGTCGTGACTTTGGTGAGGCCCAAAACGTTGCCGTACATCAGCGTGAAGAACGTGCCAATGATCACGACCCAAAGCACGAGCAACCATTTGTTCCAGAACGCCCGTGTGCAGCTGGCGACCAGCAGCGCCAACAGCAACAGCGTGGCGACCAGCGGACGCCACTGCACTTCCAACGGATAGCGGCCGAAAATAATCAGCCGGTATTTCTCCGTGATTACGCCCCAGCAGGCACCGACGCCGGGCGTGCGACATGCCTCTGCATTCGGAACCGTGGTGGCGGTCAGGATTGCCCAGTTGACGAACTGTGGGATGAAGTAAAGCAACAAGGCGCCGACCACAAGCGTGGTCAGTGTGCTTTGCCAGTTCGCGAACAAATTGGCCTTCGCCCAGGGCACCAGGCCCTCGGTTTGCGTCGGCGCAGGGCGAGATGGAAGCGATTGGAAAATGATGGTTTCGGCCATGATCTAGCGCTCCTGAATGGCCGATTTCGCGTTGTACCAACCCATGAAAATGGAGGTGGACAACGAGGTGGTCAGATACACCAGCATGATGATCGCGATGCATTCCACGGCGCGTCCGGTCTGGTTCAGCGCCGTGTTGGCGATGGACACGACGTCGGGATAACCGATTGCCACAGCGAGCGAGGAGTTCTTTGTAAGGTTCAAAAACTGGCTGGTCATCGGCGGGATGATCACGCGCAGCGCTTGCGGTAGCAAAACCTTCTGCATTTCCTGATTTTTGGACAGGCCTAACGCTTGCGAAGCCTCGCCTTGACCACGCGCTACAGACGAAATACCGGAGCGTACGACCTCCGCGACGAAAGACGCGGTGTAGAGCGTCAAACCGAGCAGCACAGCCAAAAATTCAGGCGTGAGCGAACCGCCGCCTTCGACCGAGAACTCACCTTTCTTTGGCAGATTGAATTCCGATGGCGCGCCACCGATCAACCAGCCCACGATGCCGAACGCGACGACAACGCCAATCGGCGCCCAAACCATGCTGCGCAGCTGGCCCGTCGCTTCAAATTTACCCTGTGCCCAACGGCGATAAAACCAGGCCGCTACCAACCCGACAACCAATCCGCCAATCGCCCAGACATGGCCTGAAGCCCAAACCGGTTCGGGGAACGAGAGGCCACCTTTGCTCAAGAAAAATCCGCCCACCTGCTTCGCGTCCGCAATGTCGGGGAGCAACTCAGTGAAAAGCAAATACCACATCAAAAGCTGAAGTAGCACAGGCACGTTGCGGAAGAATTCCACATAAGCCTGACACAGGCCGCGCACCAGCCCGTTGCGCGAGAACCGCCCAACGCCAATCATCGTACCGAGGATGGTTGTGAGGATGATGCCTATGATGGCGACCCGCAGCGTATTGGTAATGCCGATCAGAAAGGCTTTCCAGTACGGGTTGTTGGAGTCGAACGGAAACAGCGATTCACCGATGTCGAAACCAGCGGGCGCGGTGAGAAAGTCGAAGCCGCTTTTGATGCCGCGAATGCGCATGTTCTCGGCGGTGTTGTGGGCCAGGAACCACACTGCGCCGCCGATCAGCACGACAGCAAGGATTTGATACATCAGTCCGCGAAAGGCCTGACTTCGCCACGACCAGTCTCGCTTGGTCGGTGGCGTTCGTGGTGCAACTTTGGCTTCGGCCATGCGTTTTTCCCCGCTAAATTGTTTAGAGCTTTTCGTGTCTTCTTGTTAGAGGGAAGAGGCTGCCAGCAGCCCCCTCACCCTAACCCTCTCCCGCGAGGGGAGAGGGGACTACTGCGCCACCAGAGGAGCGTTCGCTAGGCGATTGCCGTAGCGAGCGGGATGCATTGCTAGGCAACCGTTGGCGACGCGTACTTTAGGTACGCGAGCCGACGGGCAACGACGCAATGCGCCCGCGCAGTAGGCAAGCGCCTAGCGAACAGGGTAGGCGTACATGAGCCCGCCTTTGTTCCACAGATTGTTAGCACCGCGTGGCAATTTCAGTGGCGATTTCGGGCCGACGTTGCGCTCGAACATTTCACCGTAGTTGCCGGATGCTTTCAACGCCTTGGCCATCCACTCTTTGTCCAGACCGAGCAGCTTGCCCGTATCTTCGGTGGTGCCCAAGATGCGCTGCACGACTGGATCCTGGCTGGTTTTCATCTGATCAACGTTGGCTTGTGTGATGCCATACTCTTCGGCTTCGAGCAGACCATAAATTACCCACTTGACGATGGCAAACCACTCGTCGTCACCACGGCGAACCATTGGGCCGAGTGGCTCTTTGGAAATCAGCTGTGGCAGGATCACATGGTCATCCGGAACCTTCGCTTCTTTGTTACGAACCGAGGCGAGGCCCGATGCGTCTGTCGTGTAGGCGATGCAACGGCCAGCGAAGTACGCGCCGGTTGCGGCTTCCACTTTTTCGAACACGACGGGCTTGATGCCGAGACCGTTGGCTTTCGAGAAGTCGGTCAGGTTTTTCTCAGTGGTCGTTCCCGATTGCACGCAAACGGTTTGGCCCTTCAACTGCTTTGCGTCCTTGATCTTCGACTTGGTCGTGACCATGAAGCCTTGACCGTCGTAGTACGTCACGGCGGTTTGATGCAGACCGAGCGACGCATCACGGGTCAACGAGAACGTGGTGTTCCGCGCGAGGATGTCGATTTCGCCAGATTGCAGGGCAGCGAAACGCTGTTGTGCATTCAGTGGAACCCATTTGATTTTGGTCGCGTCGCCCAGGACGGCTGCTGCGATTGCTTTGCAAGTGTCAGCGTCGATGCCGGTCCAGTTGCCAGCGGCATCTGCTTGCGAAAATCCAGCGAGTCCAGTGTTCACGCCGCAAACGATTTGCCCTTTGGCCTTGATCGCATCGAGTGTTTTGCCAGCGTGGGCGGGCAGGGCGGTCAATGCGGTAGCGGCCAGCATGGCGCTGAATGCGACTTTGAGTCGTGTGTTAATCATTAAGCAGTCTCCTTCAAGAAAAAGTTTTGAACGTATTTGGTTCGGATAGCCCGTCGGGGCACCGTTACGGTTTTGGTGCGTTCACTGGCGATTACACCAGAGAATCAGATCGCTTGCATACGCAAACGGCATGCCATGATACGGAATTTAGAAATGGCGCGCGCGGCGTTGCGCACTTCGGGAAATCCCTAATCCAATGTTCTGAGGTCACCCAATCAGGTGAAGTTCGAGTGAGGCGACGCCCGTTTGCGTGCCGAGCAACACCACTGCATCGCCCGCCTCAAATACAAAATCATCCTCGGGGCGCGTGAGTCGTGCGCCGCCGCGCCTTACGTGAGTGATCTCAACGTCGCTGCCGCGAAAATTGGCCGCTATTTCGCCCCACGGGCGTCCACTGGCATTCGCCGACGCAGCCAGATGAACCGTGTGCAACACGCGCGCATCATCCTCGCTTTCATTGCCGTCGCTAGCACCGCGATAGAACCCCTGAAACAAGCTGTAGCGCTCTTCGCGCACCGCGCGGATGCGCCGGAGCACCTGCGACAACGGTGTGCCGAGTAGCAAGAGTGAGTGGGAAGCCAGCATCAGCGAGCCTTCCAGGATTTCCGGAACCACCTCGGTCGCGCCGGCCGCGAGCAGACGATCAATCGGTTCGTCATCGGTGGTACGCACCACGATGGGGAGTTCCGGGCGGATCGCCTTGGCGGAAGCGATGATTTTTAGTGCGGCGTCGACGTCGGCAAACGAAACCACCAGCGCGCTGGCGCGCTCAGCGCCAGCCGCAATTAACGCCTCCCTGCGCTGGGCGTCACCGAATACGACATTGCCGCTGCCCGAGCTGCCCATGGCTTCACGCACGCGCTCTGGGTCGTGATCGAGCGCCACGAATCGAACCTGCTCCGACTCCAGCAAACGCGCCAGAAACTGCCCGCTGCGACCATAGCCGCAGATGATCACATGGTTCTGCCGCTCCATGCTCTCGGTGGCGATTTTGAAAATATCAGCTGAGCGCGCGAGGAAGTCGTTTGCCGTAATTCGCTTGTTAATGCGTTCAGCCAGTCGCGGCAAAAACGGCGCGGCGAGCATCGAAATCAGCATGGCGGCAATGGCGATCTGCGCGGCGCGAGCGTCCAGCGCGCCGGTGGTCATTCCGAGCGTCAGGATCACAAAGCCGAACTCACCGGCAGAGGCCAACAGGGACGCTGCAATATTCGCGTCCGCCGTTTTCAGCCCAAATCGGCGGGCGAGCGGCTGCAAAATAAGCGCCTTGCCGCCTAGCAAAAATACCAGCGTCAGCAGCACCCAGCCCAGCTGCGACGCCACGAACGGGCCATCAAGCTGCATGCCGACCGAGATGAAAAACATGCCGAGCAGCACATCGCGAAACGGCCGGATGTCGTCTTCCACTTGGTGCTTGTATTCGGTCTCGGCGATCAGCATGCCGGCCACGAACGCGCCCAGCGCATGCGGCAGGCCCGCAAGGTGACATAGCCATGCCAAAAACAGCGTCACCAGCAACACGTTGAGCATGAACAGTTCGCTCGTTTTGCGCTGCGCGACGATACGGAACCACGCTCGCAGCACGGGCTGCCCAAAGCCAAGCAGCAGCCCGAGCAGCACCACGACTTTGAGCGCGATCCAGCCGATCTCGACGACCGTCATGCCAGCACCCACGCCCAGCGCAGGCAGCAGGATCAAGAGCGGCACCACGGCCAGATCCTGAAACAGCAGCACGCCGATGACCGGCTTGGCTACGGGCGAAGACAGCTCGTTTCGTTCCGCGAGAAGCTTGATACCAATTGCGGTTGACGACATCGCCAGTGCCGCGCCGAGCACGATAGACGAGGCCAATGTTTGCGAAAGCGCCAACGCCAACAATGCAAACAACAATAGAGACAATGCATACTGCGCCGAGCCCAAACCGAGTACCAGCCGCCGCATCGAGCGGAACTGCGGCAACGAAAATTCGAGCCCGATCGAGAACATCAAAAACACGATGCCGTATTCCGCAATCGCTCGCGCCTGCTCGGAATCCGGGATCAGCTTGAACGCCTGCGGCCCGAGCAGCATGCCCACTACCAGATACCCCAACAGCGACGGCAACCCCAAGCGCCGACATATCCCCACCGACAGCACGCTGGCGGCGAGCACGATGACGATGAGGGCAAGCGGGGAATTCATGTTGACTCCGAATCTAGCATCCTCCTGCGAAGTGTGCTCCCCTCTCCCCCGGAGCAGAAGCCAACTGGCGCAAGTTTGCGCCCGGGGCTGGGGGAGAGGGGGACGGTTGCGATGCAACACCATCTGCGTTAACTCTCAGCTTCCCCCTCGCCCTAACCCTCTCCCTCCTGGGGAGAGGGGACAGAACCCGCAACGACGTTTGCGCCTCGCCTACACTCCCCCGATGCTTGACCGCTTCGCACTTCCGTTGTTTGCCGCGCCACACCGCCTCGTCGCGCGCGCTTGTTTGCGTACGGGCCTCAGCGCAAACGCAGTGACGATGTTCGGTGCCGTGATTGGTCTGGCCGCGTTGCCAACGCTCGCCGCGCAGCACTACGATTGGGCGCTTGCCTTGATTTTGTTGAATCGCTTTCTCGACGGCGTCGACGGCACGATGGCACGCACCGGCTCGGCTGGCCCCACAGATCGTGGCGCGTTCCTCGATACGGTCTGCGACTTTTTGTTCTATGCCGCCGTGCCGCTCGGTTTCGCGCTGGCCGGGCCCGCCACCAACGCGCTACCGGCGGCCGTGCTGCTCGCCAGCTTCATCGGCACCGCTTCCACATTCCTCGCCTTCGCCGTCGCCGCCGCCAAACGCGGCATGATGAGCCCAACGTACCCGAACAAAGGCTTCTACTACCTCGGCGGGCTCACGGAAGGGACGGAGACGATTCTCGTGTTTTGTGCGATGTGCCTGTGGCCGCAGCACTTCGCTTGGCTCGCTTACGGCTTAGCTGCGGCCTGCGCGGTGACGACCGTAACGCGGCTTTATTTTGGGGCGAAAAGTTTGCGTTGAATTCGTCGCTTGCCGGCTGATCCGCCTTTAGCATCGAGCCGCGTCCGCTTTCTCGTCAGCGGATTCGCGGGCCAGACGACAACGCTGCACGCTGCAAGGGACATTTGCTCAAGTGATAGCTTTTTCGTTGAAGTCCATACTTCACAGGGGCTGGAAAGAGAAAATTGTAGAAGTCGACTAAAGCCGATTTCATCATTTAGCCCCTGTGTAACGGCGATTTCAAAAAAAAGCTGACGCTAAAACTTAACCTGAGCACCCAGTTCCAGCACGCGATTGGTCGGAATCTGGAAGTACGCCGTTGCTGACTGCGCATTCCGTGCCATCAGGCTGAACAGCCGTTGCCGCCAGACTGAAATGCGCTGGCATTGTGTTGGCACCAGCACCTCGCGCGAGACGAAGAATGAGGTGTCCATCATCTCAACATCAATCTTGTGATCTTTGGCGGCAATGGTCAGCGCTTTCGGAATGTCCGGCGCATTCATGAACCCGTAATTGACCACCATTTTGTAGAAGCCGTTGCCCATGTCCTCGACCTGCACGCGCCGGGCGCGCGTAATGAGCGGCACGTCCTGAAAGTGCACATGCAGCACAATGTTTTTCTCATGCAGAACTTTGTTGTGCTTCAAGTTATGCAGCATCGCGGCGGGCATTTCGTCGGGCGTGGAGGTCATGAAGACAGCCGTTCCCTGAACGCGCGTCGCGTCCCGCGACAAAGCGACGATCATCGGCGCGAGCGGCAATGCGGTTTGTCGGCGCTGCTCGGCCATCAGACTGCGCCCGCGCTTCCATGTCGTCATGAACACCAGAATCACCGAGGCGACCAACAGCGGAAACCAGCCGCCATCGGGAATTTTGATCGCGGTGGACGCAAGGAGCGCGATGTCCACGAGGGCAAACACGGTGACGGCGGCTGCCGCAGCGAAGCGGTTCCACTTCCACAAGCTCACCGCGACCACCGCAAACAACACCGTATCGATGGCCATAGCACCGGTCACGGCAAGGCCGTAGGCCGCCGCCAGATTGTCGGTGCTGCGGAACGACAGGACGACGATCAACACCAGCACAAACAGCGTCCAGTTCACGGCCGGCAGATAAATCTGCCCCTCGGAGCGATGCGAGGTGTGGATCACCTGCATACGTGGCAAAAAGCCCAGTTGAATCCCTTGCCGCGCAATTGAAAACGCGCCAGAAATGACGGCTTGCGACGCGATGATCGACGCCAGGCCCGCCAGAATTACCATCGGAATCAAAAACGAATGCGGCACCTGATCGTAGAAGGGGTGCATCGTGCACTGCGCCTTGCCCGCGCAGGTTTTGAGGATCAACGCGCCCTGCCCAAAATAATTGATCACCAGCATCGGCATCACAAAGCTGAACCACGCCACGCGAATCGGTTTCCGCCCGAAATGCCCCATGTCCGCGTACAGCGCTTCTGCCCCCGTCACGGCAAGCACCGCCGAGCCCAACACCACGATGAAGAGGCCCGGGTTGTGAATCAAAAAAGACAGCGCGTACATCGGATTGAGCGCGGCAAACACCGCCGGGTTCGATGCGCTGTGATAAATCCCGAGCCCGCCCAAAACCAGAAACCACACGACCATGATCGGCCCGAAAAACGCGCTGACCTTGCCAGTGCCCGTGCGCTGCACGTAGAACAAGCCGATTAGGATCACGACCGTGACCGGCACAACGGCGACCAGCCAGTCTTCGTTGATTTCCTTGAGTCCTTCCATCGCGCCCAGCACCGACACGGCGGGCGTGATGATGGAATCACCAAAAAACAGCGACACACCGAAGATGCCGAGCAGCGTCAGCAGGCGCCGTTTGGTGCCAGCGGTGGCAGTGCGCAGCGCCATCGACAGCAAAATCATGGTGCCGCCTTCGCCCTGATTGTCGGCGCGCAAAATCACCATCGCGTACTTCACCGACACCACAATCGTCAGCACCCAAAAGATCAGCGACAACAGGCCGAACACGTTCGCCTCGGTGAGCGCGATGCTGTGAGCTTTGTTGAAGAACACCTCTTTTAAGGTGTAGAGCGGTGAGGTCCCAATGTCGCCATAGACGACGCCAATGGCGCCGAGGGACAGGGCCGCCAGTCGCGCCCCCTTGACGTCTTTGGGAGGGTGCGCGCTGGACGCGTGTGAACTCATGTGAGATTCATCTTCATGTTCAAGAGCGCGGATTGTATGCCTGCGCAGACGTTTTTGTGCGGCGCAACAAAATATTAGGCAATCCGCCTAAAAACCTTGCCCCATGCCAATCACGCGCGATTCAGCGGCAGATTGAGCAGAAGATTCTGAGGCTTCAGTTTCAATTTATTCTCAGAATCCATCGCCATCGCCAGATAGACCGGTCGTCCGGCAATGGCCGGGCGCATGTCGTCAGGATTCTTGAATCGCAACTCGAACAGACACAGCAGGCGATTCATGCGGGCTTCTTCGACCGTGTCGTTGTTGTAAAGATCGTTCAACACGCCACTGGCCGTGGCATCCAGCCCGACATGCCAGACCCATTGCTTGTCTTCAATTTCGCGGCGATGGGCGATGGTGACCTCAACACCGAGAAAATGCGCGACCCATTTCTCCAGCACACGCATCAGCGCGTCGAGCGCCGGTTGCCCGCGATTGAAGCTCACGGCGAGATCGTGCCGCTCGTCGCGCTCCCAGTAGATCGCGGCGTTGTCGGGCGAGAGCACATCGAGATCAATGGATCGCGTGGCGGTGTTCTGCTTTTTGAGCAATTCACCGAGCGAGCCGAAACCGCCGGTTTCCGAGAACATCTCGATGGTTTCCTCATCGGCCGCCATCACTGCGCCGTCCTCAAGGACGCTGATCTTTTGCACGCGAAAGAGGCATTCCGCGACCCGTGCTTCCAATGGATCGGCCCCCCGCGCTTCGTGCGGGTCGTTACCCGCGCCCAAAATGTGGCGCAGGAAAATCTGCGTCAGCTGAAATACGAAGAGCGGCGGCACATCCACGCCTTCGCCCTTGAACAGCCCGGTGTATGCGGCCTCCAGCGTGGGGGCGGCGATCAGACGATCACGGAATTTGAGCAAAACCCGATAGTTCGCCTGCGCGTCCGGGTCGGCGATGGTCAGCAGCTCTGCAGCGCCGACAGACTTCCGTGGCGCGGCAAGCAGTGCTTCGTGCAGCTTGATCTCGGCGGGACAGGATTCAGCAATGGGCGCGACCTCGGGCCGCAAAAACAGCGCCCGCAAAAAGTCATCAGTGACGATGAGCGCATCGCCAGAGCGAGCAAGGAGCTTATAGCCCGTTGAAGACCAGAAATCAGGCATGAAGCGCACAAAAGTCGTAATCTCACAAGCGTAAACGAATGGCATCAGGCGGCTCGCTGGCAAGGCTCTTGCATTAGCGGGATCGATACAAAAACAATTTAGGGAGAACTTTGTGAAGACATTTACGCGAGTGATCGCCGCGCTGCTGCTGGCAACGGGATCAGCGACGGCAACAGCCGCCTGGCCTGACAAACCCATCAAGCTGATCGTCACCTTCGCCCCCGGTGGTGCCAGCGACATCGTGGCGCGCACGATTGCCGAGCCGCTGGGCCAAAAGCTCGGCCAGCCCGTCGTCGTCGACAACCGCCCCGGCGCGGGCGGCAGCGTGGGCGGGCTCGCCACCGTGCAGGCCGCGCCGGACGGATACACCTTGATGATGGCCAACTCCACGCCGCTGTCCATCGGGCCGTTTGTGCTCGACAAGCAGCCGTACGATCCGGTCAAGCAGTTCACCCACGTGTTCTACGCGGGCTCAGCGCCTGTGCTTTTCATGGCGAACCCGAAGGCAGGCATCAATTCCTTGGCAGACCTGGCAAAACAGGCAGCGACGAAAGACGGCCTCCCGTTCGGTAGCGGCGGCCCGGCGAGCATTGGCCACATCAGCGGCGAATTCTTTAAATCTCTGACGAACGGCAACATGACGCACGTCGCCTACAAAGGCGGCGCGCCGATGACGACCGATTTGCTCGGCGGACAGATTCCGGTGGGCATCGACGTAATCACGGCGTTTGTACCGCTGGTAAAAGGCGGACAGGTGAAAGCGATGGCTGTGACTTCGGCCAAACGTTCGCCTTTACTGCCGGATGTGCCGACCACAGCTGAGGCGGGCTACCCAAAGCTGCGCATCGACAATTATTTCGGCGTGTCCGGCCCGGCGGGTTTGCCAAAAGAGGTGACCGACAAGCTCTACGCCGCGCTCTCCGAAGTGTTGACGATGCCGAATGTGCTCAAAAAGCTCGAAGAAAACGGCATCGTTTACGCGAAGCTTTCGCAGGCGGAATACGCTGCACTGGTGGCCAGCCAGATTGCCGATTGGGCACCGATCATCAAGGCCACAGGTGCGAAGTTGTAAACAATAGGCCGCTGTACTAAAATCTCGAATGTTCAAGGAGCGTTGCAACCGGTGCCCATAAATTTTTGGTGTGACCGGCTAGGCTTGAGCAAGCTTTTTCCAACCGCGCTCGCAGTTTTGGTGACATCCGGGTCACAACGCTTGCGAGCTTCGGGCTTTTCGCCCGCACCCTCCTTACGTTTTCCTCGTGTGTCGCCCAATTAAATTGGAGTGACTATGAACGCCGTTGCAGATAAAGTTTTTACAGATTACGTGATTGCCGACCGCTCGCTTGCCGAGTGGGGCCGCAAAGAAGTCAAAATCGCCGAGACCGAAATGCCGGGCCTGATGGCGATCCGCGAGGAATTCACCGCGGCCCAGCCGCTCACGGGCGCGCGCATCACCGGTTCGATCCACATGACGATCCAGACCGCAGTCCTCGTCGAGACGCTGCAAGCGCTCGGCGCGTCGGTGCGTTGGGCCTCGTGCAATATTTTTTCGACGCAAGACCACGCTGCTGCCGCACTCGCCGCGCGCGGCACACCGGTGTTCGCTACCAAGGGCGAAACACTGGCTGAATATTGGGACTACACGCATCGCATCTTTGAATTCGGCGCCAAGGGCACCGAGGGCGAAGGCCCGAACATGATTCTCGACGATGGCGGCGACGCCACGTTGTTGATGCACCTCGGTCAGCTTGCAGCTAAAGACGCATCGCTCATCGCGAACCCAACGTCGGAAGAAGAAACCTGCCTGTACGCCGCGATCAAGGCGAAGCTTGCTGTGGATCCGACATGGTACGAGCGCAAGGCCAAGCACATCGTCGGCGTGACCGAAGAGACGACTACCGGCGTGCATCGCCTGAACGAAATGTCCGCCAAGGGCACGCTGCTGTTTCGCGCCATCAACGTGAACGATTCGGTCACCAAGAGCAAGTTCGACAATCTGTACGGCTGCCGTGAATCGCTGGTGGATTCCATCAAGCGCGCAACCGACGTGATGATCGCGGGCAAGGTCGCTTGCGTGGCCGGTTACGGCGACGTGGGCAAGGGCTCAGCCCAAGCATTGCGCGCGTTGTCCGCCCAAGTGTGGGTGACCGAGATTGACCCGATCAACGCGTTGCAAGCCGCGATGGAAGGCTTCAAAGTCGTGACCATGGAATACGCCGCAGACAAGTGCGACATTTTCGTGTCCGCCACCGGCAACAAGAGCGTGATTACTTACGCGCACATGGCCGCGATGAAAGACGAAGCGATTGTGTGCAACATCGGTCACTTCGATAACGAAATCGACGTTGCCGCCCTCGAAAAATGCACCTGGGACGAGATCAAGCCCCAAGTCGATCACGTTATCTTCCCGGACGGCAAAAAGATCACGCTGCTGGCGAAGGGCCGCCTGGTCAACCTCGGTTGCGCCACGGGTCACCCAAGCTTTGTGATGAGCTCCTCGTTCGCCAATCAGGTGATCGCGCAGATGGAACTGTTCACCAAGCCTGAAGCGTACGAAAACGGCAAAGTCTACGTATTGCCAAAACACTTAGACGAAAAAGTCGCGCGTTTGCATTTGAAAAAAGTTGGCGCGATGCTCACCGAGCTGACCACCGAGCAAGCGGCCTACATTGGTGTGAGCAAGGCGGGGCCTTACAAACTCGACACGTACCGCTACTAAAAAATCCCTCTCCCGTGCACGGGAGAGGGTGCCCGACAGGGCGGGTGAGGGCGATGACTTGCAGAACCGCGATTGTGTGTAGCTTCAATCAGGTAGTCTGCGTGAATCAACGAGACTTCGCTCGTCAACAACCCTCACCCCAACCCTCTCCCGCGCTGCGGGAGAGGGAGCCAGATCACCGGAGACACACAATGATTCGCTTACTCATCGTCTGGCTACTTAACGCCGTAGCACTGATGGCCGTCGCGTACTTCATGCCGCAAATCAAGGTCACGAGTTTTGTCTCCGCGTTGATCGCCGCATTCGCGCTGGGTGCTGTGAACACGCTGATTCGCCCGGTACTGACGCTTTTGACGCTGCCGATCTCGATCCTCACGCTTGGCTTTTTCTACCTCGTGATCAACGGCTTGTTGTTCTGGATGGTCGGCAAAATGCTCAACGGGTTCTCGGTGGATGGCTTCTGGGCCGCAGTGTTTGGCGGTTTGCTTTATGGGTTGATCTCGTGGCTGTTGTCGATGATTATTCCATTCGGCAAGAAGTCCAAAGCGCTCTGATTTTTTGCCATGCGCGCGGATGTGTTGCTCGTTGAGCGGGGACTCGCGCCTTCGCGTACCGCTGCGCAGCGCCTGATTGCAGCGGGGCATGTGTTCGCGCGCGACGGTGCGGCAAAAGTAGCGCTGACAAAGCCCAGCGCGACTGTTCAGGATGATGTCGAACTGGAAATCGAAGCCAGTGAGCTGGATCGTTTTGTATCGCGTGGCGGGCTAAAGCTTGACGGCGCGCTTAAGCACGTTGCGCTCGACCCCCAAAATTTTCGTTGTCTGGACGTCGGTCAATCGACTGGTGGCTTCACTGATTGCCTGCTGCAACGCGGTGTCGCGCACGTCGTTGGCGTTGACGTGGGTCACGATCAATTGCATGCAAAGATTCGTAGCGACTCACGCGTTACCTTCATGGAAGGTGTGAACGCGCGCACCTTGCAAAACATTGGCGAGCCGTTCGATCTGATCGTCGCTGATGTGTCGTTTATCTCGCTTACCAAAGTGCTGCCGCAATGGCCCACGCTATTGCGCGAAGGCGGGCGAGTGCTATCGCTGGTCAAACCGCATTTCGAAGTAGGCGCTGATAACCTGGCCCGAGGCGGCATTGTTCGCGATGAATCGCTCTATGGGATGGTAGAAAAGACCATCCGAAAGTCTTGTACTGACGCTGGTCTCGAAGTGCTGGAATACTTCGATAGTTTGATCACGGGTGGTGACGGCAATCGCGAATTTTTTGTTTATGCGACGGTATCCGCATGAGCGCACAGCAAGACGAGTTTCGCGACTATTGCGTTGAGCTTTTTGCGTCGCTGCGTCCGCGCTCCGGTATCGCAGGCATTGCGGCAAAACGCATGTTCGGTGGCACTGGCTTTTCGATTGACGGCAAGACGTTTGCGATCATCGCGATGGACCAACTCTGGCTCAAAGTTGATGACGAATCGCGCAGCGAATTCGACAAAGCGGGCTGCCAGATATTCACCTATGAAATGGCGGGCAAGCCGCGCAGCATGAGCTATTACACCTCGCCCGCCGATGCCATGGAATCCGCCGCATTGATGGCGCCGTGGGCCGAGCACGCCTGGGGCGCAGCGCTTCGTGCGGCCTGCACCAAAGGCACCAAAAGCAAAAAAAAGACAAAGAAGAAAACAACCTCAAAATGAACAATATTTCATTCGAATTTTTCCCACCGAACACGCCAGAAGGCGCGGTCAAGCTGCGCGCGGTCACGCAACAACTGGGCGCGCTATCGCCCGAGTTTTTTAGCGTGACTTACGGCGCAGGTGGCTCCACGCGAGACAAAACGCTGGCCACAGTGCTCGAAATTATCGAGTCCGGTCACGCCGCCGCGCCGCATCTTTCCTGCATCGGCGCAACGAAGCAGAGCATCGCCGAAACGCTCTCGCTGTACAAGGCAAAAGGCATTCGCCGTATCGTCGCGCTGCGTGGCGATATGCCGAGCGGCACTGGCGCGATGGGTGATTTCGCCTACGCGACCGACCTCGTGCGCTTCATCCACGAGGAGCACGGCGACGACTTCGTGATCGAAATCGCGGCCTACCCCGAGTACCACCCGCAATGTCGCTACGCTGAGGCCGACCTCAATAATTTCGTGACCAAAGCCAAGGCCGGTGCGCACTCGGCCATCACGCAGTTTTTCTTCAATGCCGACGCGTATTTTCACTTTGTTGATGAAGTCAGAAAGCGCGGTGTGACCATCCCCATCGTGCCCGGCATCATGCCGTTTCATAACTTCTCGAAGATCGCCCGCTTCGCGGCGAAAGATTCGATTGATGTGCCACGCTGGATCGCGCTCAAAATGGAAGGCTTCATGGACGACGCCGCGTCCATCCGGGCGTTCGGCGCGGACGTGATCACGCAACTGTGTCAGCGCCTGCTCGATGGCGGCGCACCGGGCATTCATTTCTACACCATGAATCAGGCCCCGCTTACGAGCGAAATCGTCACACGCCTGCGCGGCAAAATCGCTTAACCCAAAGGAAATCAACATGAGCAAACACGTCATTCACACAGACCTTGCCCCCGCTGCGATCGGTCCGTATTCACAAGCCATTAGCGTAAATTTCGCGTTCAAGGGCACCGTCGTTTTCTGCTCCGGCCAGATCGGACTCGACCCCGCCACTGGCAATCTGCGCGAAGGATTCGAGGCGCAAGTCGATCAGGCGTTTGCCAACATGCAGGCCGTTGTTGCGGCTGCGGGTGGCGAGCTCTCGGGCATCGTCAAGCTCACGCTGTTCCTCACCGATCTCGAGAACTTCGCCGTGGTGAATGCGAAGATGGAATCGCTGTTTCAGAAGCCGTATCCGGCGCGCTCAACGGTGGGTGTGGCGTCGTTGCCGAAGGGCGCGCTGTTTGAGGTTGAGGCGACGCTGGTCGCTTAGTTAAATTCGTTTGTGCTGACCGCACGCAACCCGCGATAGCGACAGACAACACACCCGGACACAGCGCAAACCACAGCTCAAGACCGCCCAGTTGTGCTGCCCAATCAGCCTTGGGGCGGTGCGCGCCATTAACCAAATCTAGCGCCATGTTGGCTCCCCAAAATAGCGCAGCCAACAGCGCCGAGTTCAATGCAAAAAGCAGCCACGCACCGGGCGACGGCTTGAAGCGAGCGAAGCGTCGATGACACAAAGCGGCCGCGACCGAGAGGCAGCACACGTACAACGCCGCCCACGCAAACATCGACACGCGTTGGTCGCGTAACAGCCAAACGCCCGCCCAAAATGTGAGCGACTGAATCAACAGCGCAATCGCCACGGCCATCGGCTGCGTAACGTCAGCCTCCGCTCTGCGCGCGGTGGTAAGCAACCAGCGCATTGGCATGCCCGTGGCCTAACTTGTGATCCGCCTTGAGCTTTGCCACGCTTTCCATGTGCTTCAGTCCCGTCAGGGTGTCCAGAACTTTCATCCAGTGGCTGATCGGCTTGCCATACGTTTTTTCAATGGACGGAAAGTAGGATGCCGAACCTTTTACTTTCGAATCGTATGACATTCGTTACGGCTCCTGATTTGATCGTTGCAAGGCTAAGTGGAGACCCGTTTGATCTCTTGCGGCAGGACGTCAATTTGCAACTTCGTACCAAGACACGGCATACAGCTTTTCGATAGAAGCGCCACTGCGTTGGGGATAGCGCCAAAAATTGGCAAATACCGACAAACCGTATTTATCACCGGTAGCCCATATTTAACAAGGCATTAACGCAAAAAGCTGCTTTCACTCACTTGCTAAATTTTTCGGGTCTTCGGCGCGCTCAATCGGCTCAAATTGGCTCCGGCAGCGCGACCTTTAGTTCAGCCGCGATTGGCGCCAAGGCACGCATGATCGTCTCATGCAGCGCCACGCCGTCGGCCAATTGCTTGCGTTTGCGCGCCAACCCACCTTCACCCGGCAAGCGCACCCGTTCGACCCCCGGCCTCGGTTTCGAAGCATGAGAAATTTCACGCAGATGATCCGTCTGCCGCTGCAACGCATCACGGCCTCCGAAGGCTTCCGGGTCAATCACCTGAACGAACACGTTCGCACCCCAGCCCTCGGGTGGGTCGGCGCGACCAAAGCCGGTGAGTCCCGCCGTCATCGATTCGATCATTAGGCCCAGACCAAACCCCTTGTGCCCGGCATCCATACCGCCCAGCGGCAATAGCGCGCCTTTGGGCTCGACATACGCCACCGACGGGTCGTCGCTGCCCCGGCCTTCGCTATCGACGAACCAGACGCCCGGTGCGCGCTTACCCTCTTTCATCAGCCGCATCGACGGGCCGTTCGCGGTGATCGAGCTCGAGATGTCGATCATGATCGGATCGCCACCGGTCGGGATGCCGATGGCAATCGGGTTCGGTGTCATGATCGGCGTGATGCCGCCGTGGGGCGCGACGCTCGCTGTGCACGGATCAGAGCTTTGCACCATGACGATAAAGCCCTCCCTCGCGGGCGCTTCGAGGTAGGCCGCGAGGCAGGCGATGTGGTGCGAATGCTTGACACTGATGGTTCCAGTGCCATGCGCTTTGGCCATCGCGGTGGCGGTGCGAATGGCCTTGTCGGTGAGCCACAAACCCGACAGACGCTGACCGTGCCACGCCTGCGCAACGGTGCGCTGATTCTCGATCGTCGGTTCACCAGCGGCGAGCATCTTGCCGTCCGCCAACGCGCCCAGATAACCCGCCAGCAGCGCCATGCCGTGCGTGCTGTGGCCGAGCAAGTCTGCCTCTACCAAAATGCAGGCCGAAATCGCCGCAATGTCTGCGCGCATGCCGCGTGCTTTGTACAGCGCTTCGCAGAAGCTAATGAGTGCCTCGCCGCGGTATCGTGGTGCGGAATTTTCGGTTGCTGTCGTTGCCATACACTTCTCCATCATGTCGTTGCCCAATGTCTTAAATGCTACGCCGCTGCCCGGTTCGCCCCAGCATGCGAGCCCGCTTTCGGTCAGCATCGTGGTGTATCGACTCGATGACGCGGAGTTGGCGGTCAATTTGAGTACGCTACATCTGGCTTGCGAACGAGCCGGATTGCGCGATGTTGCGCTCACGTTGATTGATAACAGCGAGGATGGCGCGCAGGGGAAGGCGCTGCGCGCGCTGGCGCTCCGTTCGGGATGGCCGACCACAAATGTGTTGTCGGGTCACGGCAATCTCGGCTACGGGGCAGGGCACAATCTTGCCATTCGAGCCACGACAATGCCCGCGCACCTTGTGCTTAATCCGGACGTTGAACTGGACGAGAAGGCTCTGCGCTCCGGGCTCGCAACGCTGGCGCTTCCCGACGTTGCACTCGTGGGTGCAGTCGGCCGCGATGGCGACGGCAAGCCCGGCTATTTGTCGAAACGCATGCCCAGCGTATGGACTTTTTTTCTGCGCGGCTTTGCGCCTGGCTGGCTTAAGCGGCGCTTCGACGCGCAACTGGCGCACTACGAGTATCGCGACTTGCCGACGGATCGTGTGAGCGATGTCATTCTCGTGTCCGGCGCATTTATGCTGTTTCGCACCGACGCTCTGCACGCAGTCGGCGGATTTGATGAGCGTTATTTTTTGCATTTCGAAGACCTTGATTTGTCGCTGCGGCTTGCAAAGCACGGACGCGTTGTGAGTGATCCGCACGTCACGCTGATTCATCATGGCGGCAATTCGGCGTCACGCGGCTTGGCGCATCTGCGCGTGTTCGTGCGTAGCGGGCTGAGGTTCTTCAATACGCATGGATGGCGACTCGTTTAAGCGCGTCCCCTGACCGTTAGCCCGCAACCTACAATCTGCCTCCCGCTCCAGACAAAAAAATTCCTCCTCATGCGTCCTTCAAATCGCTCGTCCGACCAGCTTCGCCCCGTCAAAATCACGCCACACTTCACGGTCCACGCGGAAGGCTCGGTGCTGATCGAATGCGGCAACACGCGCGTGCTATGCAACGCGAGCGTCGAGAACGGCGTACCGGGGCACAAGAAAGGCTCAGGCGAGGGCTGGGTCACTGCCGAATACGGCATGCTGCCGCGCTCCACGCACACGCGTTCGCGCCGTGAGGCCGCCAGCGGCAAGCAGAGCGGTCGCACGCAGGAGATTCAGCGCCTGATTGGACGATCACTGCGCGCGGTGGTGGATTTGAAGAAGCTCGGTGATCGCCAGATCACGCTAGATTGTGATGTGTTGCAGGCCGACGGTGGCACACGTTGCGCGTCGATCACCGGCGCATATGTCGCGCTGGCGATTGCCTGCAACAAATTGGTGAAAGCAGGAACCATCGCATCGTCACCGTTAATCGATTCGGTCGCAGCGGTGTCGGTCGGCGTGTATCAGGACGCAACCGTGCTCGATCTCGACTACGATGAAGATTCAAACTGCGAGACCGACATGAACGTTGTGATGACAGGCAGCGGCGGCTTTGTTGAAGTGCAGGGCACGGCCGAGGGCAAGCCGTTCAGCCGCGCCGAGATGGATGCGCTGCTTGCGCTGGCGACGGATGGATTGAAGCAGTTGACGGCGATGCAGAACGCGGCGATTGCAGGTGCTTGATTTTTCCCTCCCCTTCAAGGGGAGGGTCAGGGTGGGGATGGTTGTCCTGGGAATCCGTAGCGACAACCATCCCCCACCTAACCTCCCCCTTGAAGGGGGAGGAACCAGCGGATACATCGGGCGGTGCCCGCCCTACGAAACATGAACCCATGAACCTGAAAAAAATGGTCATCGCCTCCGGCAACCTTAAAAAGCTCACGGAGTTCGAGCGCCTGTTCGCGCCGCTGGGCATCGAGGTCATCGCACAGAGCGCGTTCAATGTGCCGGAAGCGCCGGAACCGCATTGCACCTTTCTCGAGAACGCGCTGGCGAAGGCGCGCAATGCGGCGCACCACACGGGATTGCCGTCGCTCGCCGATGATTCAGGCATTTGTGTGCGTGCGCTCGGTGGCAACCCCGGTGTTAATTCGGCGTACTACGGCGGCCCGCAAAAAAGCGACGCGGATAACAACGCGAAACTCGTCCGCGACATGCATGGGATGGAAGATCGAAGCGCACATTACACCTCGCTGCTGGCGCTCGTGCTGCACGAGAATGATCCGGAACCCATCATCGCGGAGGGTCGCTGGTACGGTCAGTTCATTGAGGTTCCGCGTGGCAACGACGGCTTCGGCTACAACCCGCATTTTTTTGATGCGGACATGGGTTTGACTGCCGCAGAAATGACGCTTGACCAAAAGGTAGACCGCTCTCATCGCGGCAAGGCCTTGGCCAAGCTCATCGCAAATTTGCAGGAAAGGCTCGGATAAACCGTGCAGGCAGTTCTAGACGCCATCGAAGCCCGAGTCATCGGCACCATGATCGAGAAGCGCATCACGGTGCCAGACTCGTATCCGCTGACGATCAATTCCATCGTCAACGGCTGCAATCAGATGAACAACCGCGCGCCGGTCACCTCTTTGACGGAGGCGGAGGTGACGAGTGCTGTTGAGCGCCTGCGCGAGCGTGGCTTCGCCGGACTCTACACCGGGGCTGCGACCCGCGTGCCGAAATACGCTGAGCGTTTCGCTGAACGGCTGGGCATTGCCGCAGCGGAAACGGCGCTTCTCTGCGAGCTGATGTTGCGCGGCGCGCAGATGCCCGGCGAGCTGCGTTCGCGCGCTGAGCGGATGCACGCGTTCGCCGATCTGGGCGAGCTGGAATCGACGTTGCAGGCGATGAGCGAATTAACGCCACCGCTCGTGGTGCAATTGCCGCGTGAGGCCGGTGCGAGGGCCGCAAAGTGGCAACACATGTTGTTTGGCGGTGAGTTGCCAGCGGCCGATGCAGTGGCGTTGCCGCCATCAAAAATGGATCGCGAAGCGGCGTTGTCCGAACGCGTTTCAGCGCTTGAAGCGAAGGTTGCCGAGCTGGAAGACGTGCTAACTTCGCTGCGGGTGCAGCTGGGCGCGTGACGGTCTGTAAGAGCGGCTCTGCCGCGACCTGCACGACGCTCGAAAATATCAGGTCGCGGCAGAGCCGCTCCTACAACTCATTTCCCGTATCACATGCTTACGATTGAATGATGTCCTCGCACTCACAAGAACACAACAGCACAACCGCCCGCAAACCCATCACGCTGCATCGCCTGCGTGAGCTGCACGCGTCGGGCGAAAAGCTCACGATGCTCACCTGCTACGACGCAACATTCGCGCGCGTGCTGGACGACGCGGGCGTAGAGATGCTGCTGGTTGGCGATTCGCTCGGCATGGTGTTGCAGGGCAAGGCGAGCACCGTTCCGGTGACGCTCGATGAGATGGCGTACCACGTGCGCTCGGTCGCGGCGGGTAACAAAACGGCGTGGGTCATTGGTGATATGCCGTTTGCCAGCTACCAGCAATCGCCGTCGCAGGCGATGGCGTCCGCTGCCGTGCTGTTGCAAGCTGGCGCGCAGATGGTCAAACTTGAAGGCGGCGGCTGGACCGCAGAGACGGTGCGCTTTTTGACCGAGCGCGGTGTGCCCGTTTGCGGGCATCTGGGCCTGACGCCGCAGTCTGTACATGCGCTGGGCGGCTATCGCATTCAGGGCAAGACGGATGAGGCGGCCAGCGTGCTGCGCCAGCATGCGAAAGAGCTTTCCGACGCAGGCGCTGCCATGATCGTGTTTGAGCTGATTCCGTCTGTGCTCGCCGCAGAAATCACGCGCCTGTTGCCGATCCCGACGATTGGTATTGGCGCGGGTGTGGATTGCTCCGGGCAGGTTCTGGTGCTGCATGACATGCTGGGCATCACGCACGGCAGATTGCCGCGCTTTGTGAAGAACTTTATGCAGGGTTACGCGAGCATTGACGAGGCGATTTCGGCATATGTCGTGGAAGTGAAATCAGAGAGTTTTCCTGTTAACGGCATTCACGGGTACTGATCCGTCCTGCGTTTGATTGTCAAAAAAGAGAATGGCTTAAGCTCACGCCATTTATCCGCAGACAATCCAGGTGCGCCCTTCACGCGCATGACGAAACAGTGGTTCCACTGTTTTCCGATGCGACTCCAACTCTTGCGGCGCATTGAGCAAAGAAAAGCCATTGCGCTGGCCATCTAGGTGAAAAACCGCTTTGTCTGGCAAATCTTCGAAGCGTATTTTCCCCAACATGGTGAGGTCGTAGACCGCCGGGAACTCGTTGAATACCGCGCAGCCCTGAGCGATGAGCGGGTCGAAATTGGTAGTCAGAATGCGGTCAACGTAACCCCTCGGCGACCAGTGATCCGATAGCCACATGTGCCCAGTTCAAGCGCACCTTGTCGATGTAACTGCGCACCAGATCGCGCTGTGGACCGGGATCCATTTCGGCCATGCAATCACCGTACGATGGAAACGCAGCCCGCAGGGTTCGCGCCTGTGTACGCTTCAGCGCACGTTCGTAGACGCTTCGGTGATGCTTTCGTATGTCGTCGACTATCTCGCGCGCCAACGGGATGCCCGCTGTCTTCGAACAACCTGCACCAACCAGCAAAGTGCATCGTCGCTCGCGCCCTTTACCTCTGCGCAAGTCTTCGGCAATGTCGGTGATGGTGCGAGCCACGTTGTGAATCATTCCAGGAGGGCGTTACAGATTCGGGTTATTTTGCCGAAAGCTTGGTGCGTGGAGCGTACCGTGTGTTTGCGCGCCTTACCGTGCGTTCACGCGCCTCATTAAACCAATTTCACCCACGGTCCATACGCGGACAACGCGGTGTCGACTGTCAGCAAATGAATCGGCTCAGTCATCGCTTGCGCGACTAGCATGCGGTCAAACGGATCGCGGTGAACGGGCGGCAAGGCTTTGAGCGTCTTTGTGTGCTCGATGGAGACGGGCAGTTCAACCAGGCCAGCGTTATGGAGCGATTCCGTCAGCCCATCTACGTCAACCACTAGCTTGCCAATACTGACTTTTATCGAAATTTCCCACAGCGAGGCGGCGGACATGTAGACCGCGTCAGCGGCGGAGATAATCTTCTTTGCTTTTGGCGTCAGTCGCTGATCGCCGTTGGCGATCCACAACAAAAAATGGGTGTCGAGCAGCAGTTTCATTGCGCACTCAACTATCGCTCGAACGCTGCAATCACGTCGTCCGGCAACGGCGCATCAAAGTCATCGGGCACTTCAAATTGGCCCTTCATCAGGCCATAGCGAATGGTGCGTTTCTTTGGTGTGAGCGGCGTCAGCATCGCCATGGGTTTGCCACCTTTCGCGATGACGATTTGCTCGCCTGCATTTGCCTGATCGACGAGTCGCGACAAGTTGGTTTTTGCCTCGTACAGATTGACGGTTTCCATGATCAGTACTCCTTCTAACCTTATTTGGTCAATGTTGGTCAAGTATACTGCGCCTCATGCTCGGCCCCCATTTCACGGTGCTCCCACCGCTCTCGCTCTACATCCACATTCCGTGGTGCATTCGCAAATGTCCGTACTGCGATTTCAATTCGCATGAGTTGAGCGGTGGTTTGCCGGAGCAGGATTACATCGATGCGTTGATGAGCGATCTTGAGGTGCAGTTGCCTGAATTCTGGGGCCGCACGATTCATACGGTGTTCATCGGTGGGGGTACGCCGAGCCTGTTTTCTGCGCAGGCGATTTCAGATATTCTCGCGGGCGTGAGAGCCCGAACGCGGCTGTCGCCGCAGGCAGAAATCACGCTCGAAGCGAACCCTGGCACCTTCGAGATGCAGAAGTTTGCGGAGTTCAAAGCGGCGGGCATCACGCGGCTCTCGATTGGCATTCAGAGCTTCAACGATGCGCATTTGTCGGCGCTGGGGCGCGTACACGACAGCGCAGAGGCAAAACGCGCTGTTGAGATTGGCCTTGCGACGGTCGGCAACGTGAATCTCGATCTGATGTTTGCGTTGCCTGCTTCCAGAACAGGCGGTGTGCCACAGTCAATGGCTGAATGCGAAAGCGACATACGCGAAGCGCTTGCCTTCCAGACGCCGCATTTGTCTTGCTATCAGTTGACGCTGGAGCCAAACACTGTCTTCGCCAAAAAGCCGCCGCCGTTACCGGATCATGATGAAGCGGCGGACATGCAAATTCGCGTGGAAGAACTGCTTGCGAAGGCGGGCTACGAGCATTACGAAACATCCGCCTACGCCAAGCCCGGCATGCGTTGCCAGCACAATTTGAACTATTGGGGGTTCGGCGATTACGTGGCGATTGGCGCGGGCGCGCATGGCAAATTATCGATGCCCGGTAGTCCCACGGAAACGGCAAAAATTGTCCGCACCGAGCGCGTCAAGCAACCTCGCGACTACACGCAAAAGGCGTTGTCGGCTGATCCTTTGAGTTGCGTGTTCGAGCGTCGCGAGGTTAAACGTGACGAGATCGGTTTCGAGTTCATGCTGAATGCGCTGCGCCTGAACGAAGGCTTTCCGGTCGCATGGTTTGCCGAGCGCACGGGCTATCCGATCTCGCTGGTTAGCCGTGCGTTGGACGAAGCTGAGCGTGAGCAATTGCTGACCAGGACGCACGAATTCATTCGCCCGACTGAGCGGGGTCAGCGCTTTTTGAATCGCATGCTGACGCACTTTTTGAAGTAGAACGCCTTTTGGCGTTTTTGGTGCGCACAGTAAAGACGCGCGATTCGGTGAAACCCACTTGACGCGATTGAATGCGACGCCTAATTCTGTTTCGGTTTCGGCGCAGGCACCAGCCGGGGTCTCGGAATCCACGGGCGGTAGCCGTAATAGGGATAGGGCCACCACATCGGCGGCGGCTCGATGACGTAGGAAACGGTCGGCCTCGGCTCGATCACTTCGAACGCGAGAAATTGATTAATCTGGCTGCCGCGAAAGTTGTCATCGCTGACGAACACCAGCGTGCGGTTGCCGCTCGGCAGACGCGGCCCGAACGTCATGCCTTCGGTGTTGTCGAGCTTCTTCAGTTTCAGGCTGTCGAAATTGATGAGCAAGCGTTTGGCTGCGGGCGTGTAATTGCTGTAGTTGCCTTCGCGAAGTGCGGGCACATTGAGCACATCGCTGCCGTCCCGTGTGTCAATCAGGTACACGCGTAGCGAATTGCCCGGCCCTGGCGAATAGCTTCGCTCCAGCACTAGCATGCGGAATTGGTCGAGCATCAAAATCTCCGGGACTCCGTTGTCGGCTTCACCCTTTGCGGTGGGTTTGAGCGGAATCGCATCAGGAATGTACGCAATCTGACGAATCGCATTGCCAGAGTTGGCGTGATAAAGCGTAATCCGCAACGGCCCGCCCGCCTTGTCGACCGTCGGCTCCAGCCCATCCTCAAAGCGCGCTGATTCCATCGACACCCAGAACGCCTTGCCATCCGGCGTCAGCGTCATGCCTTCGAACGTCAGGTTGTCGCGCGGCCCGCTGTCGCCCGGTTGCATGCGAAACATGGGCAGCGTAGGCATTTCCCGAATGAACGAACCGTCGAGTTTGATCTCCCGCACCGAAGGGTCGATGCCGAGCTTTTTATCGCCCTCGCTTGTCCAGAACAGCGTGTCGGTGTCGGCGCGATACCGGATCGCCTCGGGGTCGGGAACGTCTCTCACTCCTGCTTTCTCGCTGCTGTACACCGTGCCGTCGGGACGCTTGAGCGTCACCACCGAGGTGATCTGCGGCACCTTGATCTCGCTGCCGGTGATCGCGATTTTGGCGGTGTAGAAGCGGGCTGGGCTGCGCTCTGAGCGATCATCCGAGAGCAGGTAATACTGATCGCGCGCTTCGTCGTAATCGATGCCGGAAATGCCGCCGAACGTCGTGCCGCCGACGTCCATGCGGTGCGGCACGACGGCTTCTCCAATGAAACGCAGCGAAATGCCGGTGGCGTTGGGAACCTCGGTGTTGGACGACGGCGCATTGGCGCACCCAGCGAGAAACAGCGCGCAGATTGCAGAAAAGGTAGAAACGGCAGGAACGATGAATGGGCGCATGACGTTCGGGGCAGCAGGATTGATAAATCCAATTGTCACACTTTGGCGATCTTCGTTGGCGCTCATTTAGGCGCTTTGGCGTCACGCAGCCGCTCGCGCCACCACGTTAGCGCACGGCCGCGATTGCCGCTTTTCCATGCGATCACGACGCCGCCTGCGGCTTTGCTTTCAGCCACGCGTTTGGCAACGAGCGTGCCGTCGCGCAGACGAGGGCGTGCGAACCAGTCGGCAAGATAGCCGCTGCCAAGCCCCGCGACCTGAGCGTCAATCTTCGCCTGCATGGATGGCACCACCAGCATGTCCTGCCCCGACAGCAAACCGCTCGTGCGCAGCGGCAGATGGCGCGCGCTGTCTCCGAGCACGATGGCGCGGTGCGCCTTTAGTTGCTCGTCGGCGAGCGGCTCAGGCGCATCAGCCAGTGGGTGCGAGGGCGCGACGCAGTACGAAAACGGCACGTTAAACAGCGGCTGCGTGCTGATGCCCTGACCCGACGGCGGATCACTGGTCGCGCCGATGACGAGATCAGCACGACCATCAAGCAGGGCTTCCCACGACCCGACGAGCGTCTCCTCATTGATGCGCAATTTTGCTGAACAACTGTCCGCGAAATAGGCCTCAACATGCGGCTGCAACCAGCTCCACGGCAGGATCGCGTCAAGCACGATCGAGAGCTCCAGCTCCCAGCCTTTGGCCGTTTGCGCGATTTGCGACTGTAGCTGATCGGCTTGTTGCAGCAGCGCCCGGCCTTGCTCAAGCAGCACTTTGCCGCTGGCCGTCAATTCGGCTCGATAGCCCGAGCGATCAAAGATCAGCGTGTCGAGATCGTCCTCGAGCTTGCGCACCGCGTAGGTGATGGCGGATGGCACACGCCCCAGCTCTTCCGCTGCGCGACCAAAGCTGCCGTGGCGGGCGATGGCGTCGAGGATTTCCAGCGATTCAAGCGTGATTTTCAACATGTTCGGTATTTTTGAACAAGTGCGTCAGTTCTGCAAGCTTATGTCGCTGGCAATGTATCGCCATAATTTGCACTGTCCGCTACGCAATTGGAAAGGAAATCATCATGCTCACACTCAGAAAATCCGAAGATCGTGGCCAGGCCGATCACGGCTGGTTACAAAGCCGGTTCAGTTTTTCGTTTGCTGAATATCAGGACGACAAGCATGTGCATTTCGGGCCGCTGCGGGTGATTAACGACGACTACATCGCGCCGGGGCAAGGCTTCGGCACGCATGCTCACAAAGACATGGAAATCGTGACCTACGTGCTCGAAGGCGCGGTGGCGCACAAGGATTCGCTCGGCAACGCCGGCAATATCGTGCCCGGTGAAGTACAGCGCATGAGCGCGGGCACCGGCATCCGGCACAGCGAATTCAATCCGAATGCGGATCAGCG
>JANXUB010000102.1 GCA_025352105.1 Burkholderiales bacterium
ATCCGTTCGATGCCCAGCATGCGAAATTGCTCAAGCGTCTCGTGGCTATAAGTGCGTCCGTCTTTCTTCATAGACTTTCGACTCGAACAAGCTATCAAAGTTCATCTAATGTCTCTTATATTCCTGACTTATGAGTAAGTCAAGCTCGCGACAAACTGTCGCGTGCCGAACGCGCGATGAACGATAAAGATTACGTCACGGCACGTCGACTTGGCGCTGAAGCAGAGGCTGACGCACGTGTTGCAGAGTCACGCGCAAGCGCGATGCGTGGTGAGCGCGCACTGAAAGAAATTCGCGACAGCATTCGCTCGCTGCAAGACGAAATCAACCGTCGCGCACCTTGATAGCGCTATCGCCAAAACTGCATAGCTCAACGAATTCTTCGGAAGCATCAAACATGAAAACTATCACTTACACTCGCAAATCGGTTCTGATTATGTCCGCGCTCGCAGCCGCCGTCATCTCGGCGTGTGCCAGCAACGCGCCGAACGCATCGCTTGAAAACGCACGTGTCGCCGTGAATCGAACCGCTGACACCCCCGAGGTTGTCCGCCGCGCGCCGTTGGAATTGAAAGCAGCGCGCGATACCATCGACAAAGCTGACAACGTGTGGCGCAATGACCGCGATGAAGGTGAAGTCAATCACCTCTCCTACCTGGCAACCCAGCGCGCTGAAGTGGCGCGAAATCTCGCGCGATCACGTCAAGTCGACGAAGACGTCAAAGACGCTAACAGCGCCAGTGACAAGCTGCGTCTGGAAGCACGAACACGCGAAGCTGAGAAAGCACGTATGGATGCGACAGCCGCACAAAGCCAAACGCAAGCAGCACAGGCACAAGCGCGACAATCGCAAATTGACGCTGCGAACGCACAGCAAACCGCAGCGACGGCGCAACAAAATGCCCTAGCCGCCACGCGCATGGCTGCCGCAGATCGCGCGCAGTCAATCGCGGCACAGGAAGCAGCAGCAGCCGAGCGTTTACGCGCGGAGCAAGCCACAGGCGCAGCCAACGCAGCGCAAGAGCGTGTACGTCAGCTAGAAACGCAGTTGAAAGATATTGAAGGCAAGCAAACCGAGCGCGGATTGCTGGTCACTCTGGGCGACGTGTTGTTCGCGTTCAACAAGGCAGAACTCACCCCTCAAGCGGCCCCGCGCCTCGACAAACTGGCAGCGTTCCTGAAGCAATTCCCGCAGCGTAAGTTGCTGGTCGAAGGCTACACCGACGCGGTAGGAAGCGATGCATACAACATGGAGCTATCAGAGCGTCGCGCAGAATCCATCCGTGAAGCGCTGGTTGCACGTGGCATAGACATTACACGCATCGTAACGAAGGGCTACGGAAAAGCGTACCCGGTTGCAGACAACGCCAGCGTCGACGGGCGGGCAATGAATCGCCGGGTTGAGGTTGTGATTGCTGATGAAAATGGCATGTTAAGGGGCCGTGGCACCTAATCTTTGTACCCGGCGGTTCGTGTCTAAGTGACTTCGCAGGGGGCAGGTCATACCTGCCGAAAAGAGAAGCCACTCCAAGCTTCTGTCGTAGTTGAAGGTAAAGACGGCTAATTTGTCTGTTACTACCTCTGAGATCGATTTGCGCCCAGCAGTAAGGCTCGACCAAAGCGGAGAAAACCAATCACCTTCTGCACGAGGATTCTGCAACGCAATTTCGCTCTCGCTATCCAGCAAAAACGCCGCAATCAGCAGTCGAGCAACGTCGCCGATTTCCTTCCCGCAGTGAAAAACCAGGCGATCAATCGACGGTAGCTTCGATTCGGCAAGCATTCGGCCTAGGTTTTCGATTTCGGCTTCTGGAATTCCTAGCTGTTTCAGAGCCTCAAAGACACGCTTACGTCTTTGGTAGTCAGCGTTAATTTCTGAACCATAGAAACCAAGATCACTGCCTCGATGGTTCCGCAGATCACAAATCCAGTTCTTGAGTACATTTCCCGTTGGAAACCCATACGGAACGCTGGCACCGGCACCAAGAACAAGAACCGATTCGGCTGACATTGTGAATTATTGTGCGGTTAGATGGCCGCCAACTGGCGCAACGTTTCAGGATACTTTTCCACCAGTCGAATAACTAGTGCAGCCTGCGCGTTCGGCTTGGATCGACCCTGTTCCCAATTTTCAAGCGTGCGCTCGTTGGTGCGCAGGTGTCGCGCAAAAACCGCACGTGAAAGATTCATTTTTTCTCGCAACGCAATCAATTCACTCGACGTCACTTGCGGCGCGGGTTTGACTTCAATGTGATGTTTGCGTAGTGTGATCTTGCCCTCGCGCTCCTGCTTTAGTGCGTCAAAACCCTCGCTGATTTCGTCAAAGAGATTTCGCTTTTTCATGATGATCTCGCTTTCAGTTCAATGTCTAGCATGGTTTTCAGCGCCTTGCGTTCTTTGGGACTCAAGTCGTCTGCTTCGTCTTTGTCGTAGACCGTGAATAGCCAAAACTGGTCGCCGCCAAGCCACCAGTAGTAGATGATTCGCAGCCCACCCCGCTTACCTTTACCGCGACGCGGATCACCGTACCGTAGCTTCCTCAGTCCACCCGTTCCTTCAATTACCGCACCTGCGTCGGGTTTGGAAAGCAGGACTGACTGAAGCTTCGAAAATGCTTCGTCGTCGAGGTAATCCTCCCGAACACGGCTGAACGGAGGCAATTCTTTGAAGACTGCTTTCATGGTGCGATTATACGCAGGTTGCGTACACATAAAGATGGTTGAATCGACGTATCGGCACGAGTGGATTGCGCAAAAAACAAAGGCACCCGAAGGTGCCTTTGTTTTTGCAACAGGTCGCCGGAACAAACCAACGAGCGAGTATCGGCGTGCTGGGCAAGGCGCTTGCGACCGACGTGTACGTTTTGTGTACACGAGGTCGCAAGCAACGACGCTCAGCGCGGCGAGACGAAGCTCGTTACATGCCCATGTCGCCCATGCCGCCCATACCGCCGCCACCACCCATGCCGCCACCGGCTGATTCGTCTTTCGGCGCTTCAGCGATCATGGCCTCGGTGGTGAGGATCAGGGACGCGACTGACGCTGCGTTTTGCAGTGCGAGGCGCGTGACTTTGGTTGGGTCGAGGATGCCGAGTTCGAGCATGTCGCCGTAGGTGTCGTTGGCTGCATTGAAGCCGTAGTTACCTTTGCCTGCGAGAACTGCGTTCACTACGACGCTTGGCTCACCGCCGGCGTTGTAGACGATTTCGCGCAGTGGGGACTCGATGGCTTTCATGACGAGCTTGATGCCTGCGTCCTGGTCCGAGTTGTCGCCTTTGAGCGTGCCAACGGCTTGACGTGCACGCAGAAGCGCGACGCCGCCGCCAGCTACAACGCCTTCTTCAACGGCTGCGCGGGTTGCATGCAGCGCGTCTTCAACGCGGGCTTTCTTCTCTTTCATTTCGACTTCGGTGGCTGCGCCGACCTTGATCAATGCGACACCGCCAGCCAGTTTGGCAACGCGCTCTTGCAGCTTCTCTTTGTCGTAGTCGGAGGTTGCTTCTTCGATCTGCTTGCGGATTTGAGCAACGCGACCTTTGATCGAGTCTTCGTTACCTGCGCCGTCGATGATCGTGGTGTTCTCTTTGCCCACTTCGATCTTCTTGGCTGAGCCGAGATCAGCCAGCGTGACGCCTTCGAGCTTCAAGCCCACTTCGTCGGAGATCACGGTGCCACCGGTCAGGATGGCGATGTCTTCGAGCATGGCTTTACGGCGATCACCGAAGCCTGGCGCTTTAACAGCCACAGTTTTCAGGATGCCACGAATGTTGTTCACAACGAGAGTTGCAAGCGCTTCGCCGTCGATCTCTTCAGCAACGATCAACAGTGGGCGACCGGCTTTGGCGACTTGCTCAAGCGTCGGCAGCAGATCGCGAATGTTCGAGATCTTTTTGTCGTGCAACAGGATGAACGGGTTGTCCATCAACGCCAGTTGTTTGTCTGGGTTGTTGATGAAGTATGGGCTCACGTAGCCGCGGTCAAACTGCATGCCTTCAACGACGTCGAGTTCGTTCTCGAGGGACTTGCCGTCTTCAACGGTGATCACGCCTTCTTTGCCGACTTTTTCCATCGCGTCAGCAATGATCTTGCCGATGGATTCGTCGCTGTTAGCGGAGATCGAGCCGACCTGAGCGATTTCTTTGCTCGTGGTGGTGGCTTTCGATGCTTTTTTCAGTTCGGCGACGAGGGCGGTTACAGCCTTGTCGATGCCGCGCTTCAGATCCATCGGGTTGATGCCCGCTGCGACGTATTTGAAGCCTTCGCGAACGATGGCTTGTGCAAGCACGGTTGCCGTCGTGGTGCCGTCACCGGCGTTGTCCGATGTCTTCGACGCTACTTCTTTCACGAGCTGGGCGCCCATGTTTTGCAGTTTGTCTTTGAGCTCGATTTCTTTAGCGACCGATACGCCGTCTTTGGTGACGGTCGGTGCGCCGAACGAGCGCTCAAGCACCACATTGCGACCCTTCGGGCCGAGCGTGACTTTAACGGCATTGGCAAGGATGTTCACACCCTCGATCATGCGGGCGCGTGCTTCACCGCCGAAAATAACTTCTTTAGCTGCCATGGTTTATTACTCCGTAAACTGAATTCTTGAATGGGATGTGACGTGCAAAATAAATATAGGGATGCGAGGCTAGGCGCCCGAAGCCGCCGCGTACATCACAGTACGCAAGGTGTCGGGCAACGACGCATCGCGCCCTAGATTTACTTTTGCACCACGGCCATGATGTCTTCTTCGCGCATGACCATCAGCTCATCACCGTCAACCTTGACGGTTTGGCCGGCGTATTTGCCGAAAAGGACTTTGTCGCCGACTTTGAGGTCAGGCGCGTGCACTTTGCCGCTGTCGTCGCGCTTGCCTGGGCCGACTGCGAGCACTTCGCCTTGATCAGGCTTCTCGGTGGCGGTGTCAGGGATCACGATGCCCGAGGCGGTCTTACGCTCTTCTTCAAGACGTTTGACGATCACACGGTCGTGCAGGGGGCGAAGTTTCATTGTCATCGATAGTTCTCCTTGAACTGTTCTGAATTTTGAAAACGGGTGAGGGCCACGCAGATGCTCTTGCGGGAGGGTCAGATCGCGTCGGTTTGGCCGAACTGGCGTTTTGACCGAAGCGGGCACTAACTGATGGACTGGTTTGAATCAGTCGGGATTGTTAGCACTCGCCCCTGATGAGTGCTAATTATAGGTGTGAGCGGCTGCGTTTCAAGGACTGTGGTTCAAATGAGATCAACAGCTTTTGGCTGAACGCGCCATTTTGCATAGGCTACGTGCCCGATTAAGCAAAAGTTGATACAGCGCATTACACGCTTTTAGCCCGCATTCCAGAGGCATTACACGCGAAAGCTGTTCCTCGGTAAGCGGCGCTTTTCGTCGCTCGCTACGCTGATCGCTTGATCGGCGTCACCACGCCTGACGTCGCGTTGATCGACTGAAGCACGCTCGCTTCAATCCCCGCCGCATCCAGTCCCACCGAGGCCAGCATCAATGCAGGATCGCCCTGATCGATAAACGTATCTGGGAGGCCAATCTGCACGAGTTTTGGCGTTAATCCCGCCCGCGCCAAAAACTCAGCAACCGCACCGCCCGCGCTGCCTTGAACGCTTGCTTCTTCAACCGTTACCAGCGTGTCATGCGACGCCGCCAGCTCATGGATCAACGCCTCATCAAGCGGTTTGACGAAGCGCATGTTAACGACGGTGGCGTTTAATTTTTCGCCCACGACCAGTGCGGGATGCAGCATTGAGCCCCACGCCAGGATCGCGACTTTTCCCCCGCTTTTGTCCCCCGATTGGTCACTAAGGCGGCGCACTTCGCCTTTGCCCAATTCGAGCGGAGCGATTTCGGCGTTAGCTGCGCCATGCGCCGCGCCGCGCGGATAGCGCACGGCGACCGGGGATTTGAGGTCAAGCCCCATCGACAGCATGGCACGACATTCGGCAGCGCTCGTCGCGCTCATGATCGTCATGTTCGGCAGGCAGCGCAGAAATGCGACGTCAAACGCGCCCGCATGCGTCGGCCCGTCGGAGCCGACCAGTCCGGCGCGGTCAATCGCGAATACGACCGGCAGGTTTTGCAGCACGACATCGTGCACAAGTTGGTCATACGCGCGCTGCAAAAACGTGGAATAAATCGCGACGACTGGCTTCATGCCTTCGCAGGCGAGGCCTGCGGCGAAGGTGACGCTGTGTTGCTCGGCGATGCCGACGTCGAAGTAGCGATCCGGAAATTCTTTCGAGTAGCGGACCATGCCCGAGCCTTCGCGCATCGCGGGGGTGATGGCGACCAGACGGTCGTCAGTCGCTGCGATGTCGCAGAGCCAATCGCCAAAGATGTCGGAATACGTCTTCTTCGGTGCGGTGGCGGGCGGGTGCGTGATCCCGGCGACGTGATCGAACTTCGGCACGCTGTGATACAGGATCGGATCGTCCTCAGCGCGCTCGTAGCCGCCGCCCTTTTTGGTGAGCACATGCAGGAATTGCGGGCCCTGGCGATCTTTCATTTTATTGAGCGTATCGACCAGCAGATTCACATCATGGCCGTCAATCGGGCCGATGTAGTTGAAGCCCAATTCTTCCCACACCGTGCCCGGCAGAACCATGCCCTTCATGTGCGCTTCCCAACGTCGGGCGAAGCGCGACACCGGCGGAATCGACGACAGCACGCTCTTGCTAACGCTGCGCACTTTATCGTAGGTGCGGCTAGCGAGCAGACGCGACAGATAATTGTTCAGCGCCCCAACCGGCTCGCTGATCGACATCTCGTTATCGTTCAATATGACGAGCACGTTGGCGTCCATCGCGCCAGCATTGTTGAGCGCTTCAAACGCCATACCCGCGCTCATCGCGCCGTCGCCAATCACAGCAACGACCAGCCGATGCTCGCCCTTGGCCTTGGCGGCCACGGCCATACCGAGCGCGGCAGAAATACTGGTCGACGAATGGGCGACGCCAAACGTGTCGTATTCGCTCTCATCACGCTTCGGAAAACCGGCGAGCCCACCCCACTTGCGCAGCGTGTGCATGCGGTCGCGCCGACCGGTCAAAACCTTGTGCGGATAGCACTGATGACCGACGTCCCAGACCAGCCGGTCATGCGGAGTTTCGAAGCAGTAGTGCAGCGCGACGGAGAGCTCGACCACGCCGAGATTCGACGATAAATGGCCACCAGTACTCGACACTGAATCAAGCACAAACGCGCGCAGCTCATCGCAGATGGCGACGAGCGCGGTTTGCGGTTGCATCCGCAGTTGCGGCGGTAAATTGATGGTTTCCAGCAGCGACATATTCAGGCAGTTCTTTCGGCCATCGACCGAGCAAGTTGAGTCAGATTCGTGGTGTTCAGATGTTCGGGCAGCGCGCTGATTGCCTCTGCGGTGAGACGATGTGCGTAGGCCTTTGCGGCGTCAATTCCCATCAGCGAGACGAAGGTTGGCTTGTCGTTCGCGGCGTCTTTGCCGGCAGTCTTTCCGAGCGTAGCGCTGTCGGCCGTGGCGTCGAGCACGTCATCGACGACTTGAAACGTGAGTCCGATTTTTTGGGCGTAGGTCGTGAGCGCAGCGAGCGTGACTTCATCTTCTTCGGCGAGCAGAGCGGGCAGTAACACGGCGGCTTCAAACATCGCGCCGGTTTTCATCGCGTGCATTTCTTCCAGCGCGGTCTGGGTCATTGGCAGCCCGACGTTGGCGAGATCAATCGCCTGACCGCCTGCCATACCGTACGCACCGGAGGCTTCGGCGAGTCGATGTGACGCGGCAACAATCCCGTTCGCGCTCGCCGGTGCGCCTAGCAAAACTGCGAACGCCAGCGGCTGCAATGCGTCACCCGCCAGCATCGCGGTGGCTTCACCGAACACGACATGGCTGGTCGGTTTGCCGCGTCGAAGCGCGTCATCATCCATGCACGGCAGATCGTCGTGGATCAGCGAATACGCGTGGATCATCTCGACCGCGGCCGCCGCGTGATCAGCGAGATCAGCCGTCGCGCCAATGGCCTCGGCGCTCGCATAGGCGAGGAGCGCCCGCAGCCGCTTGCCGCCGCCGAGTCCGCTGTAGCGCATCGCCTCCAAAAGGCGACCAGAGGTGAGCTCCCCCGCCGGCGTCCAGCGCGCTAGAGCAGCCTCAGCGCGACTGCGGTGCGCGGTGGCCCAGTGGTCAAAACTACTATTGGTCATTGTCCAGGGGTTCAGTCAAGCTGAAACGGCTTGAGGACATCGCCCTCCAGCACTTTCACCTGCTGTTCGACCTGCGCGAGTTCACCCTGCGCGTACTTCAGCAATTCCGAACCTCGCTTGTACGCCGCCAGCGAATCGGCGAGCGGCAAATTGCCGTTCTCGAGATCGGCGACGAGCTTTTCTAGCTCTTCGAGCGCGGCTTCAAAGGTCTTCGGGGGGGCTTTTGCCATGGACATGCAACGTTACACAATCCCGAGATTTTACGGATGTACCGCCTTGGGGCGAAACGCCCCGGTTTTTGGCGCTTTGTGTCGAAATCTGTGCGCGACTATTGCCAGGGTCGGAAGTATTCGCTGTTCGGTGCGCATTTGGCGGCATCGCCCTTGAGCCGCTCGCCACGAATCGGAATAGTCGCCTGCTGGTCGCCTGAAAGTACGGTCAGGAAATCGAAGCTGCCGTCCGGGTTCACTTTGAGGTTAATCTTGTAGATCAAATTCAGCACCGTGCCACGTCCAGGTTGGTTGCAGGTGCCCGTCCACGACGATTCCGACTTGCCTTCACGCACTTCGGTGAGCTTGCAAATCGCTCCCCCAACCGCCTGAACTGCCTGCCAGTCACGCGCCGTCATATCCTCGTTCGTATAGGCGTCAATGCATAAATCACGCACCTTGCGGTTCCAGTCGACGCGATACATGCCTTCGGCGAGTTGCGGTTTGGCGGTGGCTTCGGTGCCGATGAGAAGCGCGAGCAACGGTATCGACAGGCGTTTCAGGGCGGTGTGGCGGGACATAACGAACTCCGAAAATTTCGCTGGCAGCGAGTGGTGATTTCGCAGGGAAGTCAACTGACTTGCAGTACGTAGCGTTTCGTCAAGCCACGCTTGCAATCCCTTACGCTGGACCAACATAGCAAGCAGCCATGGGATAATAATGGCGTTTGACGATGCGACCTCCAGCCAAATAAGTCCACCCGTACACCGCGTACAGCGCGTATAGCGCGCCACAGGGACGAATCAGGGCAGAGGTTGACTTAGCAAGGGTTGGGTGCCTTCCGTTAATTGCACCTGGTTTTGTGTTGGGTTAACTCCTGTTACTGGAAAGGGTCCGAGATGACTCGCCTCTCGACGGTCGCGGAACTGTCCGCGCCGCTGTCGCAACTTCCGCCTTCAGCCTACTTCGACGATGCTTTGCTGCGTCGCGAGCGCGAATTGCTGTTCGCCAAAAACGGCCCCGGTTATGCGGGCCACGAGCTGATGGTGCCGAACCCGAGCGATTTCGCTGTGCTCGCTACGAGGAACAACGCTCAGGCACTCACGCGAACTGATCGTGGCGTCAATCTGATTTCAAACATTTGCCGTCACCGTCAGGCCATGATGCTCGACGGTCGGGGGTCGCTCACGCCCACTGGCGGCAATGTCGTTTGCCCGCTACACCGCTGGACGTACTCCGGCGAGGGTGAGCTGATCGGTGCACCGCATTTTCCGTGCAATCCGGCGCTGAGTCTCGCGAACAAAACGCTCAAATCGTGGAATGGATTGCTCTTCGACGGGCAACGCGATCCGGTCGTTGATCTGGCGAAATTGTCGACGCAAACTAGGCAGACGCTGGACTTTTCAGGCTATGTTTTTGACCGTGCCGTGACTCACGAGTGCAATTACAACTGGAAGACCTTCGTTGAGGTTTATCTGGAGGATTACCACGTCGGGCCGTTCCATCCGGGGCTTGGCCAGTTTGTGACCTGTGACGATCTGGCGTGGGAATGGGGCAGCGAATTTTCGGTGCAGACGGTCGGTCTGTCGCGCGGCTTCGACAAGCCCGGCTCACCCACGTACAAGCGCTGGCATGATCAGGTGATGCAGTTCCGTCGTGGCGTGCCGCCGCCGCATGGCGCGATCTGGCTGACCTATTACCCGAACATCACCGTTGAGTGGTATCCGCACACGCTTGTCGTGTCGTCGCTGTGGCCGCAGGCGGTGGACAAAACGATCAACGTCGTTGAGTTTTATTACGCCGAAGAAGTCGCGTTGTTCGAGCGCGAATTCATCGAGGCGCAGCAGGCGGCCTACATGGAGACCTGTGTTGAAGACGATGAGATTGCGCTCCGCATGGATGCGGGCCGCAGGGCGCTTTTTAACGAGGGCCGGATTGAAGTCGGCCCCTACCAAAGCCCGATGGAAGACGGCATGCAGCATTTCCATGAGTGGTATCGCAGAAAGCTCGGAAGCAGCGCTGGGTCGTTATAGGCTTTTTTGGACGAGCAGCGACCGCTAGTCCAATAGGAGACCCCCCGGCTTTGCCGGGGAGGCAGTAGGAGTTTGACGTATACGGGGGTGTCCATCGCAGAAACTACCAATCGTGAGCCGCCAAGCACATGAAAGGAAGAACTGGATGGACAGAATCGAAAG
>JANXUB010000105.1 GCA_025352105.1 Burkholderiales bacterium
GTAGGAGCGGCTCTGCCGCGACCCGGTTGTTTCGTTACTCACCGGGTCGCGGCAGAGCCGCTCCTACAAAATATTCTCGTGAATCACTTCACAATTTTCGATCTTCCGTCCGCATTCGCGATCAACAGCGCGTTACTTTCCAATCGCTATCGCGATCTGCAAGCTGCCGCTCACCCTGACCGCTTCGTCAATGCGACTGATGCCGAGAAGCGCGTTGCGATGGAAAGGGCCGTGCAAGTCAACGAAGCATTCGCCACGCTGAAAGATCCGGTGCGTCGTGCGATGCATTTGTTGTCGCTTGTCAATATCGACGGCATGGACGAAAAAAACACATCAATGCCATTCGACTTCCTGACTGAGCAGATCGAATGGCGAGAGGCGCTTGCCGATGCAAAACTCAAAGAGGACGAAGAGCGGCTGGAAGAGATGCTGAAAGAACTCGCGGGCATGCTCACCTCGCTCGGTGATACGTTCGCCGCCGCGTACAAGGGCGAGCACTTCGCAGTGGCAACAACGCTAGCGCGCAAGATGCGATTCACACAAAAACTCATCGAGGAAGCTGAATCGGCGCTCGCTGATTTGGAACAATAGCGCTCATGGCTTTTCTACAAATTTCCGAACCTGGCGAAAGCCCTGAACCGCACACGCGCCGCCTTGCGGTCGGCATTGATCTCGGCACGACAAACTCACTCGTCGCAACGATTCGCAATGCTGTACCTGAATGCCTGCCCGATGGTGAAGGCCGCACAATGCTGCCGTCGGCCGTGCAATATGCCGAAGGTGGCAATGTCGTGGTGGGGCAGGAAGCGCTCAAACATCGCGGTGACGACGCGCTGAATACGATCACCTCGGTCAAGCGATTCATGGGTCGCAGTGTGGCCGATTTGCGCAGCGACACCGAAGCGCGGTACAACTTCACGACGCCCAATGGCGACGGTAAAGGCCCGCTCAAAATCGTGACGCGGCTCGGCGCATTGTCACCGATTGAAGTCTCTGCCGACATTCTGAAAACTCTCAAAGCGCGCGCTGAGGAGAGCCTCGGCGGCGAGTTATATGGCGTGGTGATCACAGTGCCGGCTTACTTTGACGATGCGCAACGTCAGGCGACCAAGGATGCTGCGAAGCTCGCTGGGCTCAATGTGTTGCGACTGCTCAACGAGCCGACCGCTGCGGCAGTGGCGTATGGGCTTGATCAGCATGCGCAGGGTGTCTATCTCATTTACGATTTGGGCGGCGGTACGTTTGATGTGTCGGTTCTTCGGCTATCGCGTGGCGTATTCGAAGTGCTCGCCACGGCGGGCGACACGCGCCTGGGCGGGGACGATTTTGACGCAGCGCTTGCCAAACACGCCTTCGATACCTGGGCGTTGACGCGGGCGCTATCGCCGACCGGGCAGGCTAATTTGCTCGCCGCTTCCCGCGCCGCAAAAGAAACGCTCACCGACGCCGACGTCGCCACCCTTCGCGTTGATTGGGGCTGCGGTTTCGACAGCAAGGTTGATGTCACCCGCGAACAATTTTCCGAGCTGACACAGCCCTTGGTTGACCGCACGATGAGTGCCGTGAAGCGCACCTTGCGTGACGCCAAACTTAAAGCCAACGAGATTGACGGCGTGGTGCTCGTCGGTGGTGCAACGCGTATGCCGCAGGTGCGCGCCGCGCTTGAGGTGCATTTCGGCAAGCCGCCGCTGGCCACCATGAACCCCGATGAAGTCGTCGCGCTCGGCGCGGCGATTCAGGCGGATCAATTGGCCGGGAACAAGTCGGGCGAAGGCGAATCGCACTTGCTGCTCGACGTGATTCCGCTCTCGCTGGGTCTCGAAACAATGGGCGGCCTGGTCGAAAAAATCATCCCGCGCAATTCGACGATTCCAGTTGCCAAAGCGCAGGAATTCACGACGTTCAAGGACGGTCAAACCGCGATGGCGCTGCACGTCGTGCAGGGCGAGCGCGAGCTGGTGTCCGATTGCCGATCACTCGCCCGGTTTGAGTTGCGCGGCATTCCACCGATGGTTGCTGGCAGCACCCGCATTCGCGTGACGTTTCAGGTCGATGCCGACGGTTTGCTCTCGGTGAGTGCGACCGAAACCACAAGCAATGTGCGCGCCGAAGTCACGGTGAAACCCAGCTATGGCCTGGGTGACGGCGAAATCGCGGGCATGTTGCAAAGCGCGTTTGCCAGCGCCAACACCGACATGCAGGCGCGTGCGCTGGCGGAGGCGCGCGTTGACGCGCTAGCGCTGGTGACTGCTTTGTCGAACGCGCTGGTCGCTGATCGCGCGCTCTTGAACGATGGCGAATTCGCCGCGCTCAATTCACAAATCGCGCACCTCAAATCGCTCGCAGAAGGCAGCGATCATCGCGCCATTGTCCGCGCATCTGAAGCGTTAAATCTTGCCAGCACGGAGTTCGCCGGACGTCGCATGGATCGCGCCGTGCGCGAGGCGCTCACCGGGCGCAACATCGAAAAAATCGTATGACGACCATCAAAGTTCTTCCGCATCCGGAAATGTGCCCGAATGGCGCTGAATTCAGCGCCGAAAAGGGCATTTCAGTGTGCACCGCGCTGCTCAACAATCACATCGAAATCGAGCACGCCTGCGATCAGTCACTGGCCTGCACGACCTGTCACGTGATCGTGCGGGAAGGCTTCGCTTCGACCGGTGAAATGAGCGAGGACGAAGAGGATTTGCTCGACCGTGCGTGGGGCCTGACCTCTGTCTCGCGACTGTCCTGTCAGATGAAAGTGGCGGACACAGCGCTGACCATCGAGCTGCCCAAATACACGATCAATCATGCGCGGGAGAACCACTGATGGCCGCCTCAAACACGCTAAAGTGGACCGACACGCGGGAAATCGCAATTCAATTGTCGGAGGCGTATCCCGAAGTTGATCCGACGCAATTGCGCTTCACCGACCTGATGGTGAAGGTCACCGCTCTGCCCGAATTTGACGATGCGCCGGAGCGCTGTGGCGAACGGATTTTGGAGGCGATTCAACAGGCGTGGATCGACGAGCTCGGGTAACAGCCTTTTAATTAAACGGCTGTTGATTGAGGGTTAGGGTCGCTTTAAGCTAAAAGTCGACTTTTGCAAAAATTGCGCTCCAGCCCCTGAAAAATAAACGTTTCAGCTTAAAGTGGATAACCTCATGACGACGATCAAAGCAGAAGTTTTCGAAGGTGGATGTACCTGTCGCGCTGTCCGTTATCGCATGATGTCGCGCCCGCTGTTTGTGAATTGTTGCCACTGTCGCTGGTGCCAGCGTGAGACAGGCACGGCCTTCGCGTTGAACGCAATGATTGAGGCGGATCGCGTTGTAGTGCTGCAGGGCAAACCCGAGGTTGTCGATACGCCGTCCAATAGCGGCAAGGGTCAAAAGATTTCGCGCTGCCCCGCTTGCCGCGTGGCGGTGTGGAGTAACTATGCCGGTGCCGGGGATGCGCTGCGCTTCGTGCGCGTGGGCACGCTCGATGAGCCGGATCGTATGCCGCCCGACATTCATATTTTCACGTCAACCAAGCAGCCGTGGGTGCGGCTGCCCGACGACACGCCTGCGGTGCCCGAATACTACAAACTTTCTGAGCATTGGCCCGAAGCGTCGCAGGCACGGCGGCGCGCCTTGGCTGCACGGAGCGCGCCACCGCTGGCCTGATCGCTGTCGCATCGCGTTGGCATCGGATGAGCGCCACCCGAGGGGTAGAGCCGGTTCGGAGCGATGTCCGGATTTTTTGGGCCAATGCGTCTCACTGGTTGCGCGCTTGTGCGCAAGGAGATCGCGGTGCCAAAGCCCTACGACATCATCAACGCCGTTCGCACGCCCAATGTCATCCGCCAGCCTACCGCGCGCAGCTCCCTGCCTTGGCGGCTGGCCGCCGTCATTGCAGTGAGTGCGCAGATCATTTCGTCGATCTGTGGTGTGCTGCTGCTGATTTATTGGGTGGCTGCGAGCATTGCCTTGGCGGAGTAATCGATGCGCTCTGAGTGAATGCGCGAAATTAAGAATCGCCTTAGCCTTCGCTTTAGGTTTAGGGGCAAACTGGCGGTTGCGCATTCGTCACTGCACCGTCTAACCTCGTAGGACACGTGTGCAAGGGCGCATGCGTCACACCTGAGCTTTAGATGCTGCCGATTGATTCCAACACCACGCCAGTCGATCATAAATTTCATGAGTATTACCCGGAGCTGCGGCGGCTAGCGCATTCGCGCCTGCATCGTGACGGCGGCGGCTTTGCGCTGGACACCACGGCGCTGGTCAACGAGTGCTATTTGCGGCTTCGCAATATCGGCAGCCTGGTGGACGCAGAGAGGCCACGTTTTTTGGCTTATGCGTCGCGAGCGATGCGCTCGATCATCGTCGATTTAGTGCGCGAAGAGCTGGCGCTGCGGCGCGGCGGCAACATTGCGATGGTGACGCTCAATACTGCAATAGCGGACAGCGTGCCAAATGACATGGATGCTGACGCTCAATTTGACGTGATGGCCATCGACGGCGCGCTCACCCAACTTGAGCAGACGGATGCTCGCCTGGCCCGCGTGGTCGAGCTGCGCTACTTTGGCGGCATGACGTTCTGCGAAATCGCCGAGCTTTTGGGGCAGGCCGAACGCACGGTGCGCAGGGATTGGGACAAGGCGAAGCTGCTTTTGTTGATGCTTTTGCGTGAGGATTGAGCGGCGGTCGCCGCGTGCGGTTCATTCTCGCGACGAAGCGTACTTCATCGCAATGGGTACTAAATTGGGCATCACGCCGATTTTGTCTTTGTCACTGATGGTTTTCGTGCCGAGCTCGGGGTCTCGCAGTGCATCGCGCAAGTCCTTTGGACTCAGTGGGTGGCCTTGGTTGGCAATCGCCACGCCTTGCAGGCAGAGCGCTGCCCCGGCGATGATGGCCGACGCAGCGGACGTGCCACCTAAAGTGTCTGCGCTCTGCGGGTCGTTTGCATTTAGGGTGTACACGTCTTCGCCTGCGGCAAAGCAATCGATGCGGCTGCCGTAATTGCTACAGCTTGATCGCACCCATCGCTTGCCCATTTCGTCTCGGTCCGCGCAGGCCACCATGATCGCGCCAGAGTCGGCAGGCGCGGACAGCGACGGATCAGACCACTGCTGACCCATCGCAACGCGTTGCAAGCTTCGTGGGGGCGTTTTCCATAGCGCGTCCGGACGCCAAAATGCAGTGATATCGTCCAGATGTAGGGCAGTACGTTGCTCTGAGTTGGGGGCCTCTGGCACCCGGCCGTTACCCGCTGGCTCGATGACAGTGATACCCAAACTCGTCGCCATTTCGATCATATGAAAGACTTCCGGGTAAATTTCTACCGGAAAATAAAAGTCAGCGCCCTGCGGCGCAACGTGCGCCTCAATCAACATCATCACGTTGCTGCGAACACGCGCCGAGCGTGGCGGCGTCGGGCGGGCCTGCCGTTGCCGATAAGTCGCAACCATCAGTGCATTGGCGAGGTTTGCCATGGTGAGCTTTGCTGATTTATCTTTGTGGACGTAAGGCAACACCTCCATGCTTTCAAGCTTGGGCGCCATGCCTATTACGTTACGAGCGTTGTGTGCCGCGCAAACGACCCCCAATACGCAGGTGCCGTGCCACAGCTCATTGCCTACCGAGTTGTTTGCAGTAGAGCTAGGCGCTGTCGTCACAAGATATGTAAAAATTCAAGGAACCGATTTTTAGTGGTTCCACCGTGCAAGAAGCCTACCGCCGCCACGACCTCAAAGACGCTACATGGGCGTTACTTGAGCCTCATCTACCGGGACGTACGG
>JANXUB010000003.1 GCA_025352105.1 Burkholderiales bacterium
CGCGTCGCGTACGCCGAGCTTGTCGAGCAAACTGAGATTGGCGGGCAGCAGCGATTCACCAATATGAAAGCGCGGATGCGCTGCCTTTTCGAGCAACGTGACCCGAAATCCGTCGCGAGCCAGAAGCGTTGCAGCGGTTGACCCACCGGGGCCACCGCCGATCACAACGACATGAGCGTTTGTACTACTTTGCATATGCGCCTGAATATTGCTGCGCAGTGTGTAGAGCCTTATTCACTCTACGCCATACCGCCGTTAATGGAAAGAATCTGTCCCGTGATGTAGCTCGCGTCTGACGAACATAAAAAGTCTACCAAGGCCGCCACTTCGTCCGGCGTACCGGCGCGTTTGCACGGCACCATTTGCTCGATCATGACCTCATCAAAGGCCGCCTCTGCCATGGCCGACGCGATGATCCCCGGTGCCACGGCGTTGACAGTGACGTTGCGGCTCGCAAGCTCCAGCGACAACGCTTTGGTCGCCCCATGCAGCGCCGCCTTCGCCGCAGCATAGTTCACTTGCCCACGATTACCCATCACGCCTGCGACCGAAGAAATATTAACGATACGACCAAAGCGGGTACGCAACATCGGCATGGTCAGCGGCTGCGTGACATTGAAAAAGCCGTTGAGCGAAACGTCAATGACGCTCGCCCATTGCTTCCTCTGCATGCCGGGGAAGACGGCATCATCATGAATGCCTGCGTTGTTCACGAGTACCTGAATCGGCCCTGCCGTTAACAGTCCTTCCAATGCTGTGGCCGTGGCCGCACCGTCGCAAACATCAAACGATACCGCCTCTGCCGCCAGACCTTCGGCGCGCAATGCGTCGACCACGGCTTCGGCCCGCGACCGATGCTGATTGGCATGCACGTAGACAAAGTGACCGCTACGCGCGAGCCGCGTGCATATGGCAGAACCGATTGCGCCACCGCCCCCAGTCACCAAGGCGCGCTTCATTGCACGCCCTCGTTGGGAACCAGCATCACACCCGCCCGGCCACTTGCGATCATCTGACCATCAGCGCTCACATCAAATGAATAAATAACGTTTGTCACATCACCCATCAAGCGCGTTGCCCGCACAGTCAGCGGTGATGCAAGATCGTCAAATCGCTCGCAATGCAATGTCAGTTGGCGCACGTTGATCAATCGTCCGCCTTTCGCTGGCACGTTGAGATCGGCATTCAGGACGCTGCCGTGCAAGGCCATCGCCTGCGCCGCATACTCCACCGCGACCGCGGCGCCCAGGCGGCCATGACTTCGCAGCGGATTGTCGGCATCGCGGTGAGAGACGGCGCTGCATACGATATCCGTGTCAGATGCGCTCTGCATGCGGTCAAGCAAACACATCGCTCCCCTATGTGGAATGCGTGCGGCAATTTCTGCGTGATTGAGTGACGCAATCACGATTTATCAGCCTGCAAGAGAATATTGGCGAAGGGCGTTCCCTTGTGCATCGGGATCGCCTGCACGCTGAGGCCCTTGCCCTGCAACAGCTGCACCCAATCGGCGAGTGGTCGACAAAAGGTTGGCGTGACTCGGTGACCACGAATGCGTGTGACTACGCGATCTACCCACTGACTCATTGCAAACCCGAGTCCCCCTCGTTCATCGCCGATTCGAAGCAGCAAACGACCGTTAGTGCGAAGCGCCGCAACCACCCGATCAATCACGGCATTTTGCGCGTCTATCGGCACGTAGTGCAGCACATCGAGAATAACCACCACGTCACATTCGGGGAGGTCGCATTCGCACATGTCGCCCTGCGCAAAGCGAACGCGCGGGCTCAAGCTCCCGAGCGCCGCCGTTGCACGAGTGATGTCGGCCTGCATCAGATCAACGCCGAAATAACCTTTGAGTGGATGCGCCGCGGGCCATCCGGGCGACCAGCTCGCTATCGCCCCGGCCCCGGCCCCGGCACCCGCTCCTGCACCGGCAACCGTCGTCAGCAAAGACGCCAGCAATCCCTGACCACAACCGATGTCTACGACTTCGGCATTTTTTCCGATAAGCCCTTTTTGCAAGATAAATGCAAACACCGGATCGCGCGACAATTTGCCACGGGCGAAATGGTAGGTAAAGAGGCCGCCGCTTCGGTAAGGCGCGGTGGCGGCGTCAAGCAGTGCAGCGGGGATCATTGAACCGCTGGCGGTATCGCCTGGTGCAGCGTTACTGCCGACAAACCATGATCGCGGAGGCTTTGCAAAACCACTGGAAGCGCCTGAAGAATTGGCGCGATCGACTCCGTCGACGCACCGCTCGCCTCGGAGAGAAGGGTCGGACGGTCGTGCAGCAGCAAGATATCGTGCGGCTTCATGTCTGTTACCAAACGCTTCGCCACGATGCTCGCATCGGTATTCACGGTATCAAATCCGCGCCGCGTCCAGCTCGTCAATTGCAAATCAGAGCGCTGCAGAACGCCGTCAAGTAAAAAATTTCGCAGCCCGGCTGGCGCGCGAAAAAAACGTGGCAATTGCCCCGTGGTTTTGTAAATTGCATCTTGGGCAGCGATGACTTCCCGCCGCAACCGTCCAACAAACGGCACCGAAAAAGTGTGCGAGTGATGCATCGAATGATTCTCGATGCGATGGCCACGACGCACAATTTCCTGCGCGATATCGGGGTAATTCAGCACGTATTCGCCGATACAAAAAAACGTCGCTTTTGCATCGTAAACGTCAAGGATATCTAATACTTTTGGCGTAGCGACCGCATGCGGCCCATCGTCAATCGTGATCGCCACTGCGTCCTGATTAACGACAGTATCCGGCAAGCGCGTGATGTTGGGTCCAAGAACCGCAGAACGGGGTATCAGTCCAAATGTGGTGAGCGCCGCATGATTACCCGCGACCGCAAGCGTTGAAAGTTTCCACAGCTCGGGCCACGCGGCTGCCGCAGCAGCGGCGCCTGCGTGCAGCAGCAGAGAGCCACGGATAAAGGGCGACGGCTGATAGCGCGAGGTGCTCAAACCGCCTCCACCACGCGTTCTCCTGCGAGCAGTGACGGTGCAACGACGGCTGCTAACCACTGCGCCCACAACGTACGCCACGGCCCAAAACTATGGTCTCCTGCCGTCGAAAACACGTGCCGATTCGGAACCAGCGCTGTGAGCAATCGGCTGCTCAGAGCGAATCGATCGTCGGAACCGCAGCCGACGCACAGGTTGTCCGCAAGCGCTGTATTGGCCTGTCGTTGCAGCCATTGCCAGAGCGGGGCATCAGGCATATCGCTGCCAGCACCACGCCATGCGGCGATGCCGCCTGACGCATTGACCGAATTGACTATCTCGCGCGAACCCAGATACGGCGCAATCAAAAATCTGCCTCGAAGCGTCGGCAGCGCCACCTCGCTCAAACGTGCATGCTGCATCACGCCGTAGCCGCCAAGCGAAATGCCTGCCAACCAGAAAGACTCATAGCGATTCTGTACATGCGCGAGCAGCATTTCGTCCAGCATCTCCACCGCCGTCGAGCGCAAGTAACAATCCGCATGCAAATCCGGAATAAGCAGATCGATCTCCAGACCGGACGCGTCAAGCTCTTGGGCAAACCCATGCGCAATGAAATCGTCGGGCGACGTCAAAGCAGCGGGCAACAGCACAATGGCCGCTGAGGCCGTGAGTGTTCGCCGGGAGACGTGAGAAACGATACGCATCAACTGATTATTTCACACGCTTACGCGCTATTGGGCAATCCGTTACGCGGCGTTCCTGAGCCAAAAGCAGCAGAAAAAACAAGCGCCAGAAACGCGCCCAGACCGACGGTTGAACCCAAGGCGTTTAATACAGGAACCGACGAAAATGCCAACAAACCGAACCCTAGCAATGTGGTGGCATTTGCGATAAATAGCGACACCAGCAGATTCGGATTGTCGGAGTTGGAAGCGCCATTGGAATCTGAAAAAAACAAAGCGTAATTTGAACCGACAGCAACAATAAGCAGCACGCCGACGATGTGCAGCAGATTGAGCTCGGCCCCCAGCAAAATTAGCACCGCCACTGTGGTGGTGCCGGACAGCGCGAGCGGCCAAATCACCCGCATGGCCCCCATCGGCGAGCGTAGCGCACAAGTCAAGAGCACTGCGATGCTCAGCAGACCGATGCCCGACGAGCGCAGCGTTTCTCGGAGATAGCCTTGATACAACGCGTCCGATTCTGCTTTGACGCTCAACAGCAACACTTCAACGGAGCTCTCACTGGCAAAGGGCGCCAGCGCCGCCGAAACAGCCTCTATCGCAGTCTTGCCGCCTTGGGTCGTTGAATTCAGGCCACGCAGGGTGATCATCGCGCGCCAGCTTTCACCCTCTTTTCCATGGTTCATGAGGCTCGAATAGCCCGCGCCCAAGGCGGTGAGCGCGAGCTGAGCGCTGGTGAGCGGTGACAAGCTGCGGCTCGCGTCGACCGCGTCGATGAACGGCTTGAATGCAGCGGGGTTGAATGGAGAGCCCTGTGCAGCTTCGGCAAGCGCCGCAGCGAGTGCGTCCCTGGCGGGCAAGGCAGCCTGACGCGCGGCCTGTGTGCGAGCACTGGGAAGATACTTGCAGGGTGCGTCATAGCCCGCGATCACCGCACGCTCGATCAGCGGGGCCAAAGCGGCGACGACGCGTTCGCACGACTCGAGCAAGGCAGCCTCGCTCGCGCCGTTGAGGGCAATGAGTTGTCCGGACTCATCCATCGGCAAATCAGCGCGAAGCGATGCGTCAAGCTTTTGCAGGGACTGGGGAATTGGGCTGATGGCCAGCAATTCGTGACTGAAAAGCGGCTTCTGCGTGGTGAGAATCGCCGCGCCCAGCAACGCAAAAACGGTCGCCACCAGCCACCAGCGCAACCGCTGCAACAAGCGTACGACGAGCTGTAGAGCCGCTGCGAGATGCGGCGTTTCGCGAACGTGGACCACCTTTGGCATGAAGAGTGGCAGCACCCAACGCGTCACTGCTGCGGCAGCCGTCAACCCGGCGATGGTAAAGAGGCCAAGCTGCGCGAGCCCATGAAAATCCGAAAGCAAGAGCGTCGCAAACCCGGCCACCGAAGTCGCAACGCCAAGTCCAATGGTTCGCCACAACCCCCGCCCAGCGTTGATCGTCGTCAATCCACTCGTTACGCCCTCGGGTCGCTGGATAAACAAATAAATCGCGTAGTCCACCGCCTCACCCATCAGCGTGATGCCAAAGCCGATGGTCATGCCATGAATCATCGGAAAGCCAAGGCCGACCGCTGCCAGACCAATCACTATGCCAGTTAACACGGGCAAGAGTCCGAGCAATAGCAGGCGAGGGCTGCGGTAGAGCCATCCCAGCAGAATCGCGATCATGACGCTTCCAATGATGGCAAGCCGCGACGAATCGTCGCGGATGGCGGCGCGCGATTGAACAGCCATCATCGGTGCGCCCGCCAGCAACAACTTCGCGGTCGCCGGACGATTGGGAAGGGCATTCCAGCGAGCGCGCACGTCCTCAAGGGCAACTTCCAGAAGGTCGAGATCGGTTCCCGGCGCTCGCGTGACTGCAATCAGTACTGCCCGGGTTCCTGCGGCATTTCCCCACAAGCCATTGCGGCATGCGGCGCTGCTGCCGTCTTTGGCGGTGTAGCCCGTCGCGAGACGCTCCGCAATGTGCAGCGTTTCGCCGGTCGGATCGCTTGCCATCAGTTGTGCTGTCATCAGCCCAGCCGAACCCGCCAGCTCGCTCGCTCGCAGCGCGAGGCTCTGCTTCAGCCCGTCGACTGAGAATTGTTTCGCGTTGACCGCGTCTGACAGCACATAGCGATAGTCAAAAAGCAACTTTTGAGTAGCGGGATCGTTGCCAACGCGGCCATTGGAAACAAAAGTGAACAGTGAACTGCCGCGTAGCGCTTCGGCAAACGCCATCGATATCGACTCGAATTCGGTTTCGGCCAGTCCGTCAAGACCGATGAGAACGACTTTGGAGGCGGCACCTTCCTGGAGCTGATTGACCAGCACCGCCTGACTCTTGGTTGGGTGGCGTGGCACAAAAACACTCATGTCCGCCTGAAAGCGGCTGTTGGCGAGGATTCCAATGCCGAGCGCCATCGCAACAAGCCACAGGATGACGGGGAGTCGGAAAGGGGTACTGCGCATAAGGGATCGGATTCGCCAAAATTAGCAAGTAACGGCGCGCAAAAAAACGATGGGCGCGCTGGACGGATGAGCCAGAAATCGCTTCAATCTGGACTCGCATTATTGCTCTGTTTCCCACCGCACAGAAGGCAGCCACTGGCATTGGTAAACTTTTGCCAATCGGCTACAAAGCGCTGTTTATGACAAGCCGCCAATTCATTCTTTTGTCAACGTTATATAGCGGCCTCGTCAGAGCCTGCACTCACCGGGTGCCCAATGTCACAGCACAATCGCACTACAGCCATTGCTGGCGCACGCCACGCACGCACCCTGGCATTGACGGTACAGGCGTTCACAGCTACTACGGCGGCAGGATCAGGCAGCGGCAGGCTGTGGGACGCGGTTTTTAACGCTCGAAGCCATCTCCGCGTCAACGATTTCACCCCCACCCCCGTCGCTGCATGGATTGGTCGTGTGCCGGGGCTCGAAACAGCTGCCCTGCCCGAGCAATTTGCCGAATGGGAATGCCGCAACAACCGCCTCGCCTGGCTGGCGTTGAATGAGGATGGCTTTATCGACGCTGCGCGCACCGCTATCGAACACTTTGGCTCCCGCAGGGTCGCTGTGATTATGGGCACGTCTACCGGTTCCGTCGGCGCGACGGAGGAAGGCTACGCGCGGCTGACCGGCGCGGGAAGCTTCCCGCGCGATCTTCTCCGCCCAATCGTGCACACCGCCCATTCGCTGGGCGATTTTGTACAGCACGCCTTGGGCACGTCTGGCCCTTGCGTCACGGTGAACACGGCCTGTTCGTCCAGCGCCAAAGTGTTTGCACAGGCCGAACGGTTGATTCGCATGGGCGTCGTCGATGCCGCCGTTGTTGGCGGTGTCGATACGTTGTGTGGCAGCGTGATGTACGGCTTCAATTCCTTGCAATTGCTGTCGCCCGAACCCTGTCGCCCGTTTGCCGCAGACCGCAACGGAATCAGCCTTGGCGAGGCGGGTGGATTTGCGCTCCTATCACCAGCGCCAGCCGCGACCGAGGACAAAGAAGCTGCCTTAAGTCTCACGGGATGGGGTGAATCAAGCGACGCGTATCACATGTCTTCGCCGCAGCCGGACGGCCTGGGCGCTGAGCGCGCGATGCTGCAAGCCTTATTCAATGCGGGTCTCAGCGCCAACGCCATCGACTACATCAACGGGCATGGGACGGCAAGCTTGAAAAATGACGAGGTTGAAGCCGCTGTGGTTGCACGCAATTTTCCGGTGACCACTCGAATGAGCTCGACCAAGGGCATCACCGGGCATGCGCTGGGTGCGGCGGGTATCGTGGAGGCCGTGATCAGCCTGCTGGCGCTTCAGCACGACTGGATTCCGGGCAACGTCGGCACCAGCATCGTCGACCCACTCGCCGCTGCCCACCTCGCGCTGCGCGGCGAGGCCAATCCGATGGGTCACGTCCTCAGCAATAACTTCGGCTTCGGCGGCAATAATTGTGCGTTGATTTTTAGCAAGAACGGCGGCGTGCGGTGATGCGTGTTTTTGTTCAAGGCATCGGTGTCTGGGCACCCAAACTCCCGGATTGGCAGACCGCGCAAGCCGTCATTCGCGGTGACGCAGCACTCCCTGAAATGGCTGCGAAACGTCCCACCGGCGCGCTGCTCGCTGCGAATGAGCGTCGTCGGGCTCCCGACACCGTGGTGCTCGCGCTCGAGGTTGCGGCTGCGGCCTGCGCGGATGCAGCTCTAGACCCGACGCTGCTGCCGTCAATTTTCGCCAGCACCCACGGCGATTTGTCCGTGTGCGATTCGATGAGCACGACCCTCGCGGCGTCCCCCGAACTTGTGTCACCCATCAAATTTCACAACTCCGTTCACAACGCGGCGGTGGGATACTGGACGATTGCCACCGGCGCGGTTGAGGCGAGCACGGCGCTCAGCGCGAGCAACGAGACGTTTGCCGAAGGCTTGCTGGAAGCGGCGGTCTACGCGCTGAGCGAGCATCGTCCCGTGCTTCTTGTGGTTTACGACATTCAGGTCGTTGGCGGATTGGCGAGCGTGACCAAGAGCGACGGATTGTTCGGCGTGGCGCTGGTGATAGCTCCGGAAGCGGATCAACGCACGAAGTGCCAACTGGACATCGATTGGGTGGATTTGCCCGCCTCGGTGGCACCGGAAATTTCCTGTTCGCCCGCAGAAGCTGCCGTATCTGGCAACGCGCTCGCCCCGATGTTGCCCGCATTGGAGCGCATTGCACGGGGTGACACGCGGCCTTTGGTCTTGCCACTGGCGCGCCACCGTGGCCTGTCGCTCGTGGTAGAGGAGACAACCCCATGAGCGATCAAGTCGATGTCGCGATTCTCGGCGGCGGACTAGCCGGGCTGTGCCTTGCCTTGCAGCTAAAGCTGGCCGAGCCGAAGCGCTCCGTCACAGTGTTCGAACGAAAGAAGCATCCAGTCCCCGAAGCCGCGCACAAAGTAGGGGAATCCAGCGTTGAAATCGGTGCCTATTATTTCGACACGATACTTGGACTGCGCGAGCATTTAAACGAGAAGCAAATTCGCAAATTTGGCTTTCGCTTTTTCTTTTCGGAAGGTGAAAGCGATTTATCGAAAGTACTGGAGATTGGTGTTCGCAAGCCGCTTCTGACGCCAAGTTATCAAATTGATCGCGGCATTTTCGAAAATGCGCTCGGCGAAAGGGCGCTGGCTGCTGGCGTAAATTTTGTCGACGGAGCCATGGTGCGGGCGGTGGATATATCTGTCGACCCTGCGCCGCATCAGCTGCGCTACAGCGTGGACGGCAGCGACTTCAGCGCCACTGCGCGCTGGCTCATTGATGCTTCCGGCCGTGCCGGCTTTTTAAAGCGCAAGCTTGATCTGGCGGAAGACAATGGTCACAACGCCAACGCTGTGTGGTTTCGCGTCGAGGATCGGATCGCCATCGATCAGTGGTCTTCTGATCCCGAATGGAGCACTCGCTGCACGCCGCCCGAGCGCTGGCGCTCCACAAATCATCTGGTCGGAAAGGGCTACTGGGTGTGGCTCATTCCGCTGTCGTCGGGCGCACATTCGGTGGGTATCGTCGCCGACGCGATCACGCATCCTATCGACACCATGGACACGTTCGAAAAGGCGATGTCGTGGTTTTCGAAATTTCAACCGCGCCTGCATCAGGACTTACTCGCGAAGGTAGGTGATCCGGTGCAACCCAACGGGCTCATGGATTTCCGTTATCTCAAAGATTTTTCGTACAGCTGCAAGCACGTTTTCAATGGCAAAGCGCGCTGGGCGATCACTGGCGAGGCGGGCGTGTTTGCGGACCCCTACTATTCGCCCGGTTCCGACTCGATTGCTATGGGCAACACGTTTATCACCGAGTTGATTCGCGAAGATTTTGCGGGCACGGATGTGACGCGCCTCGCCCGGTTGTACGAGCACACATTTTTCACGTTCTTTCGAACGACAATGTCCTTGTACGAAGGGCAGTACGACCTGTTCGGCGATCCCGAAGTATTGCCGATAAAAATACTTTGGGATTACACCTATTACTGGGGCGTGCTCACGCCTTTGTTCGTCAATCAGCGGATCACGGATGGCGCGTTTTTGTCGCAAAACAGTAGCGCTTTGATTAAGTCGCAAATGCTTAATGCCGCGATGCAGCCATTTTTCCGCGAATGGTTCAAGCACAGTCAGAAACGAAACCGAGCGCGCATCATCGATCAGCAGAAGGTCGGCTGGTTCGCGGAACTTAATGAGTCCGTGTGTGAAGCACGAGACGCCGTTGCGCTGGGTGCCTACTTGAACGCGTCGGCTGATTTGCTGGCGCGGCTGGTGGTGGCCATCGTCCGTCACGCCAAAGCTGAGGCTCCGTCGATTGATTCGACCGCGATGGACACATTCATGGCTAAATTCGAAATGCCCGCCGCGCCGCCAGACGAAGACTTGCTCCGTGAGTTTCGTTAGGGCGTAGCGATTGCGGGAACTACTTCGTCGCCGCAAGTAGTCCGCAACACAACTCTATTTCAACATCCAGATCGTTGCGACAGATGTCAGCGATCAGCACAGACAGCTTTCCACGCTCCATTACCTGAGGCCAACGCGTTCGCAACACATCCAGTACGTCGTCGCAATCTTCCGGGTAGCGCACGTACGCCTTGACGTACGAGTTTGACGCAGAAAAGGGCTCGATGAGTTGAGCCAGCAAATGCTCGATGTGATCGATTGCCAAATCTGTCTGCGCCGTGACATCACCCTTGTGCATCGTCTGGTGACCGGTAATGCTCGCAGTGCCAGAAACAAACAGGCAAGGCGCGCCGCTGATGCTCGTTCGTACGGCGCGCGAAAACATCGGGGCCTTGGGGCCGTAGTCGTGCGGATAGTCGTAGGCGCTGATCTGGTTGCCGTTTTCAATGGCCGTGAGCGCCCCATCGACGCCCAGAAACGAAATGCCCACCTTGTTGCCGCCAACGCCCAACGCGCAGGCCGCCGGTACGGCATGCGCAGCGGCTCGATGCGGCAGACGCCCATGACGGGCGAACGCAGCATGCCTACCGATGTTGAACCAACGATAGCGCTCAAGGTTGTTTTCAAGGCCGTTGATATCGGGCAGGTAGTTCCAGCAACGCGCCAAATTCATACCGTTGAGCGGTAGTGATGGCGCGAGCACGTGTTCGTACGCGAAGCTCGCCAACGCGGACAGCGGCGATTCGGATTCATCGCCGACAAAATCAGCTTCATTGAGTAGCGCTTGCCCATAGACCCAGCCGTCGCCGACAAATCCGGTGAACGGTCCGTCAGAGAAAAACTTGACCGGCCTTTGGCAGGTAAAAATTTCCAGTGACGAATCAATACCGTGAGCCCGCAGCGTCATTGGTAATAGCAACAACCGGTTGTGCGAATCGGGCGCATCGGGCGCAGGCAGAGCTTCGGCAAGGTGCGCGAAACCGCCTACAACGACATGCTCGTCTGCCACAGCATCGTGGCGCGAAATTAAGAGGGACACTCTGGGCGCTCTAGTTATTCATACAAAAACGACGCATGGTACTCAAGCGATGACGGTTTAATACCCCACCGCACCGCCGTCGCGTCGGCAATCGCTACCCGCGACGTAGCCGTTTTCGGTGTTCCAGATGATTTGTCCCGAGCCAAAATCCATGTAGCTGTCGTTGTTCTGCTTGAGCACATGACCGCGCGCAGCAAGCGATTCCCTGACCGACGCCGGTGCCCACGGCTCAAGATCCACCTCCAGACCTTTCTCAACGCGGAATCGCGGCCCGTCAAGCGCGGCCTGCGGGTTTTCGCCGAAATCGATCATGCGCATCGCCGTCTGCAAATGGCCCTGTGGCTGCACATGACCACCCATCACGCCAAACGCGCTTTGCGGCTGTCCGTCTTTCAGGATAAAGCCCGGAATAATCGTGTGGAACGGACGCTTGCCGCCCGCAACACAGTTCGGGTGCGCCGGGTCGAGCACGAAGCCGCAGGCCCGGTTTTGCAGCGAGATGCCGTCGACGACCACGCCGGAACCGAAGCCCATGTAATTTGACTGGATGAACGAGATCATCATGCCGCTTTCATCCGCTGCGTTCAGGTAAACCGTCCCGCCACGCAGCTCTGCACTTGGTGAAAAATCCTGAGCCCGTTTCATGTCGATGAGCCGTGCGCGACGCTTCAAAAAGTCGCGATCCAGCATCGCGGCAGGTGACACATTCATGTACTCGGGATCGGCCACTTGTGCATGCACGTCACGGAAAGCAAGTTTCATCGCCTCAATCGACAGATGCCAGTAATCAGGGTGATTCGGCCCGAGCGCCTTGACGTCGAACTCTTCCATCATGCCGAGCGCCATGAGCGCCGCAATGCCCTGCCCGTTCGGCGGGATTTCGGCGACCTCGTAGCCGCGATAGCCAATGCGAATCGGATCCACCCAATCGGCGACATGCGCCGCGAGATCAATGCCTGTCATCAAGCCACCGTTTGCCTTGGCACGCGCCACGATGCGTGCCGCGAGCTGGCCGCGATAGAACGATTCGCCCTCAGACTCGGCAATCAGGCGTAATGCCTCAGCCTGCGCGGGATTACGAAACAGCTCACCGGGCAGCGGTGCGCGTCCACGCGGCATAAAGTGCTCAGCGTAGCCGGGCTGCTTTTCAAGAATCGGCACTGCGCGTGCCCATTGCCCCGCGATGATTGGTGTCACCATAAAGCCGCGCTCCGCCACATCAATCGCGGGTGCCAGCAAATCAGCAAACGGCAGCTTGCCGTAGCGCTTCGACAACGCCATCCAGCCCGCCACCGCGCCGGGCACCGACACGCTCATCCAGCCGCGCTCAGGCATTGCCTGCATGCCTTTGAATGTGTCGGCGCTCCACGCCTGCGGCGAACGACCCGATGAATTGAGGCCGTGCAACGCTTTGTCCTCAGGACTCCAGATCAGCGCGAACAAATCGCTGCCGAGCCCATTGCTGCAAGGCTCAACGACGGTCAGCACCGCTGCGGTAGCGATGATCGCGTCAACCGCGTTGCCGCCTGCGCGAATCATCGACAAACCGGCCTGAGCAGCGAGCGGATGCGTGGTCGACACCACATTGCGGGCCATCAATGGTGAGCGGCCACCGGGATACGGACGGGAATAATTGAAATTTGTCATGAAGGAGAAAGCTAGTTCCGTTCGCACTGAATCTGTCGAAGTGCTAGTGGCGGCGATAGGGATAGGGAGTGAACTGGGCCCGACAGAATCTGCCCATGTATTTCCTTGGATTTTGACTTAATCAACGTCGCCGATAATGCGGGTATGCCGTTTTCCTCGCTAAACCTGTTTCCCGCCCTGCTCAGCGCCGTTGCCGATCGCGATTATCTCGCGCCCACCGCGATTCAATTGGCAGCCATTCCAGCGATCCTTCAGGGCCGGGACGTCGTCGCCTCCGCGCAAACGGGATCGGGCAAGACAGCGGCGTTCGCGCTGCCGCTGTTGCAGCAAATTTCTGCAAAGCCAGCGGTTCCGCGCGGCGCCATTCGCCCAACGAGCGCGCTAGTTCTAGTGCCCACGCGCGAACTCGCTGCACAAGTAGGCGAGACCATCGTCGGCCTGTCTGCGCATCTGACCCGACGCGTGAAAGTCGCGGTCGTATTCGGTGGCGTTTCGATCAATCCGCAGATGATGAACCTGCGCGGCGGCACCGACATCGTGGTTGCCACGCCGGGGCGTTTGCTTGATTTGATCGATCACAACGCGATCAGTATTTCGACGCTGTCGACGCTGGTGTTGGACGAAGCAGATCGCCTGCTCGATCTCGGTTTCGGCGACGAATTGCAGCGAATTTTGCGGTTGCTTCCGGAAACGCGGCAAACCCTGTTCTTCTCGGCGACTTTTCCACCTGCCATTGAAAAGCTGGCCGCGACGATGCTCCTGGCGCCGCTCCGCATCGAATTCGCCCAGACCACAGACACCCAGCCCGACATAGTGCAGCGAGCCATCGAGGTAGACGCGACCCGGCGCACGCAGTTGCTGCGACATTTCCTGCAAAACCCGCAGTGGAGCCGCGTGCTCGTCTTCGTTGCAACCAAACACGCCGCTGAAATTGTCGCCGAAAAATTGCGCAAGTACAGCATCAAGGCGGAGCCGTTTCACGGCGAACTCAGTCAGGGAAAGCGGCAACAAGTGCTGCATGATTTCAAGGCAAAAGCGCTGCAAGTCATGGTCGCTACCGACGTCGCTGCTCGCGGGATTGACATCACGCAATTGCCGGTCGTCGTCAATTTCGATCTGCCGCGCTCTGCCGTTGACTACACGCACCGCATCGGCCGCACTGGGCGAGCGGGCGAGCCCGGCCTCGCCGTGAGCTTCGTCAGCGCCAGCAGCGAAGCTCATTTCCGTTTGATCGAAAAGCGGCAGAATTTTCGTGTAGCGCGCGAACAGATCGTGGGCTTTGAACCAACAGAAGCGGCAGTTCCCGGTGACCCCAATGGCGGCGTGAAAGGGCTGCGCCTGAGCAAAAAAGACAAGCTGCGTGAAGCGGCAGCACTTGCCGAAACGGCAGCCTTGGCTGCGCGACGATAATTGCATCATGCCTGCACTCGTCCTCTCCACGCTCAACGCCCGCTACGCCCACGCCTCGCTCGGTTTGCGCTACCTGTTTGCAAATCTCGACGACGACATTCGCGCCGATGCGAAGATCGTTGAGTTTGTGATCGGCAGCAAAACGGAGGTGCTCGTTGAGCAATTGCTCGCACTCAATCCGAAGGTGGTCACGTTTGGCGTCTACATCTGGAACGTGGAGGAAACCACCAAACTGATCGCGATGCTGAAGGCCGTTGCGCCGCAAATCAAGGTCGTGATCGGCGGACCCGAAGTGAGTTTCGAGACGACCGAACAGCGCATCTTCGCACTGGTCGATCACGTCGTCACCGGGCCTGGCGACATCACGGTCAACAAGCTTGCGCGCGCGCTGCTTCACGGCCCACGTCCGCTCATGAAAGTGCATGTTGGCGAAGCGTTCGAGCTCGATGATTTGAAACTGCCGTACGAGCACTACACGGATGAAGATATCGCGCAGCGGCATCTCTATGTTGAGGCGTCGCGCGGTTGTCCGTTCAAATGCGAGTTCTGTTTGTCGGCGCTCGACAAGACGGCCGAGACGTTCAACACCGAGCGTTTTCTGGCGGAAATGGGCAAGCTCTACGACCGTGGCGCGCGGACGTTCAAGTTCGTCGACCGCACGTTCAATCTGAACATCAAAACCTCGCTCGCGATTCTCGATTTTTTCCTCGAACGCATCAACGCGAAGCCCGACGATCCCTGCTTTGCGCACTTCGAGCTGGTGCCCGATCATCTGCCGGAAAAACTCAAAGACACCATCGCAAAATTCCCCCCCGGAACGCTTCAATTCGAGATCGGAATCCAGACCTGGAACCCTGAGGTTCAAGGCCATATTTCGCGCAAACAGAACAACGTCAAAGCGAAGGAAAACATTCGCTGGCTGCACGAACATTCAAACGCGCACATGCACGTTGATCTGATCGCGGGATTGCCGTCGGAAACGTTTGCGAGCTTCGGCGTTGGCTTCGACACGCTCGCACGTTTGGGGCCGCACGAGATTCAGGTCGGCGTGCTCAAACGCCTGCGCGGCACGCCGATCATTCGGCACACCGACGCGTTCGCCATGCGCTACAACCCTGAGCCGCCGTACAACATTCTGTCGAACAAAGAGCTCTCGTTCGCCGATTTGCAGCGCATCAGTCGCTTTGCCCGATTCTGGGACCTGATCGGCAATTCCGGGCGCTTCACCAACACGTTGCCGCTCGTGTTGCAGGAAGAGCCGGCAAGCGCGTTTGAGCGCTTCCTTGCGCTCGCCGACTGGCTCTACGCCGACACCGGCGCAACGCACAAAATCGCGCTAGAGCGACTGTTTGATTTGGTATACCGATGGCTGGTGTCGGACGGTGACATCGAGATAGAAGCCGCGCAGCAAGCCATTCTTGCTGACTACCAGAAGAGCGGGTCCAAGGGACGGCTGTCTTTCATGCAGCGTGGTTTGACTGTTTCTGATGATCTTTCGACCAGCACGCGTAGTGCCACGCCTGCCCGCCAAAAGAGACATCTGGCGGCAACTCCGGCGTAATAGCTTTGCGGGTAAGACGACCGCAGCACGCGGGGTAGAGCGATAAATGGGTCATCATCGACTATCAGACTATTGCCGCGCGAGCCCAATTAAAAAGGTCGATTCAGTAATAAGCTGCCTCGGATTTTCTCAACGAAAACTGCGTCCGTCCTACAGACAATATTCATGACATTGGCTTAGACTCGGGTCACGATTTTTGCTGTCTGCCTGTTATGAAAAACCACCCGCGTCTGA
>JANXUB010000218.1 GCA_025352105.1 Burkholderiales bacterium
GTGCTGCCAATCGCGTAGGCAATGGCCGCATGATCGCGCACCAGCCATTCGTGGATGATGCGATTGTCTTTGCACACGCAGTCGGCAATGGTGCGGGCGTGAACTCGTCTGCCGCTCGCCGCGCCGAAGCTGCCGTCGCCAACGTGAGTCATCGGTGAGATGATTCGGTGTGAACTGAGATAGCCGTGTTCGGCGTCTCCCGACACGATAATGTCCTCAGCAAGCAATCGCCGATCCGGGAACATTTTGAGCGTGGCGTTAGTGCCGGTAATCACGTCAGCAACCGCAGTGGACACGCCCAGCGGAGTTTCCACAATGCACGGATCGCTGTAATAGCGATGGATGTCGTCAATGCGACGGCCCTCCCAGATGCGCTCCGTGATGACCCGAATGTAGTGCGGCACATCGACAAATTCATCATCGAATCCGCGCATAGCAGTGCGTTGCGAGTCAGCGTCGGTCATGGTTTCAACGCTACTTTTTTCACGGGCAACAAACGCGCCGATTTACGCACCACAAGCTTGCAGCCGACCACCACATCGCTGCTCACGATTTCGCGAGCGTTGATTTGGTCGAGCAGCAAATTGGTTGTTGCGCTCACCATCGCGTCCACCGATTGCATGATGGTTGTCAACTCATAGGCGGGCCACGCAGCTTGGGGGACGTTGTCGAACGACACCACTGAAACGTCTCCCGGAATAGTTTTTCCTAGCTCGAAACGCAGCGTGTCGATCACCGCAAATGCCATGTGATCGCTGGCGACAACAACAGCATCGGGCAGCTTTTTTCCAGTGAATATTGCGCGCGCGGCAGCGGCTGCGTCTTCGCGCTCGTAGTTACCCACCGCACGCCGGTAAATCGTTAAATCAGCGGCAGCGAGTGCGGCGGTCAAACCCGCTTCGCGATCACGATTGGTCGATGAGTCCTCGCGTCCGGCGATGTAGGCGATGCGCTTGTGCCCGTTCTCGATCAGAAATGCACCCGCAATGCGCCCACCCTCGCGGTTGTTACTGGTGACACTGCTGGCCTGCGCGCCGTCCGCGTTGCGGTTGAACATCACCACCGGAATGTTGGCGTTCACACATTCTTTGGCCAGTCGTGACGACAGCGTGGTGGAGGCAAGTACTACGCCGTCGAGCTGGTAGGCAAGCAACTGCGTGAGCGCGTTGTCGACATCACGACCCTCTGCAAAAAACAACATCAGGTGAAATCCATGCTGTTGCAATGCGCGCGACAATTTGTCGACCACGGTGGGGTAAAAGAGGTTGTCGAGCTGCGAGAGCACCATGCCGATGATGCGCGAGCGGTTGGTCGACAGCGTGCGCGCGATCGCGTTGGGCCGGTATTTGAGCGCCTTCGCGGCCTCCATAATTTTGGCGCGGGTTTTGTCCGACACGGCCGCACTGGGCGTGAAGGCGCGGCTCACGGCCGACTGCGACACGCCCGCGAGCTTGGCGACATCAATCGAGGTGACGGGCTTGCCATCTCTCATCGTGCCGTCCAGCCACCGTCAATCAGCAACGAGGCACCTGTCATCAACGAGCTCGCTTCGCTTGCCAAAAATACGATGGGGCCTGCGACTTCATCCTCCCGACCCACGCGGTGCAGGGCAATGTTCCCGACCACCCATTCGCGAAACTCTGGCCTCGCGAGCATGGGTGCGGTGAGGGGTGTTTCAATAAAGGTTGGGCAGAGCGAGTTCACCCGAATATTATGCGGCCCCAGCTCCCACGCCAGCGCCTTGGTCATGCCCTCCAAGGCGTGCTTGCTGGCGCAATACACGGTGCGGCTCGGCCCGCCCACATGGCCCATTTGTGACGATACGTTGATGATGGAGCCCGGTTGCTTCGCTGAAAGGAGGCCGCGAGCAACCTCGCGGGCCATGCGAAATGCCGCTATCACATTGAGATCAAACACGGCCTCAATATCAGCGTCCGGTGTGTCGACCAGCGGGGCGGGACGGTTGGTACCTGCGTTATTGACCAGTATGTTGAATGGTTGCTGCGTTGAAAAAAAATCGGTGACGTGGGCGGCCTGCGTGATGTCGAGCGTTGCGATGGCAGCGGCACCGCCACGGGCGATGATGCCATCGCACACCGCTGCAATTTCGTCGCCCGTGCGCGCGATCAAGGTGACGTGCGCTCCGGCTTCCGCCAGCGCACAGGCCATGCGCGCCCCTAGACCTCGGCCTGCTCCGGTTACTCGCGCCCGCTCGCCATCAAGGCGGAATAGTGCGGGGACTGTCACCGCTGACTCCCTAGGGAAACGCTGAACAAATCGCCACCGTGGCGGAGGCCGGGGCCTACGCCCGACGAATGTGCTTGATTTTGCTGGGGGCGTGGATACCGGCCTACGCCGGTATGGCTAGAAATTGTATTTATCCCGCGTCTTCCTAGGCGCAAAAGCAGTGCCGCTCTTGCATAAAGTGAACTCATTTTCTGACTCGCGATCAACATCATGCTTCGAACGAACGCCTAAAGCGCCGCAACCGGCTGATACCAAGCGACATCGCGCTTGCCGTATTTGCGCACACGAAGGTTTGCCTGCTCACCATGCCCAGCAAAATTTTCCATGTGACACAGCCGTGAACACACCTCGCCAATGCGAGCTGAGGCCTCATCTGTAGTGACGCGTTGGTACGTGCAGGTTTTAAGAAATTTACCGACCCACAAGCCACCGGTGTAGCGTGCGTTTTTGTTGGTGGGCAGGGTGTGATTGGTTCCGATCACCTTGTCGCCAAAGCTCACATTGGTACGCGGCCCGAGGAAGAGGGCGCCGTAATTGGTCATGCGCTCCAAAAACACACTCGGATCGATGGTCATCACCTGCACATGTTCGCTGGCGATGTCATCGGCCACTTGCACCATTTCATCGATGGTGTCGCACACGATTACCTGCCCATACTCGGCCCACGCAACAGCTGCGATGCCAGCGGTAGGTAGGATTGCTAGCTGCCGTTCGACCTCGGCCATGGTGGCTTTCGCGAGCGCCTCGGAGTTTGTCAACAAAATGGCGGGCGACGTCGGTCCGTGCTCCGCTTGACCGAGCAGGTCAACGGCACACATTTCGGCATCCACCGAATCATCGGCGATGATGAGCGTTTCCGTGGGCCCGGCGAACAGGTCGATGCCGACGCGACCGTAGAGCTGGCGTTTGGCCTCCGCCACGAACATATTCCCGGGGCCGACCAACATGTCCACGGGCTTGATTGACGCCGTGCCAATGGCCATGGCAGCGACGGCTTGCACGCCGCCGAGCACCAAAATTTCGTCGGCTCCCGCGAAGTGCATGGCCGCAACAATGGCTGGATGCGGCGCGCCTTGGTACGGTGGCGCGGTCGCCACGATGCGTTTCACTCCTGCTACTTTCGCGGTCAATACGCTCATGTGCGCCGAAGCGATCAGCGGATATTTGCCACCGGGAACGTAACAACCCACCGCGTTCATCGGGATGTGTTTGTGGCCCAAGATCACACCGGGCAGCGTTTCGACCTCAATGTCCTTCATGCTGTCGCGCTGAAGTTGCGCGAAATTGCGAACCTGCGTTTGCGCAAACTGGATGTCTTGCAATTCGCGTGGACTCAGTTGCTTTACCGCTGCCTCGATGGCCGCTTGCGATAGCCGAAAATCCGCTGGATCCCAGTTATCGAATTTTTTGGAAAATTCACGCACCGCTTCATCTCCTCGCGCCTCGATACTTTTGAGGATACCTTCGACCGTCGCGCGCACCTTGGTGTCGTCATCGGCTTGGATTTGTGCGTCTATTCCGCGTTTTAAATATCGAATCATGCGAATTCCTGATGAGCAACGAGAAACTTTGCATTGCAATGTAGCATACGTATGCAGTATTTTTTAAGTTTGTGACCAGCTATGAAAACCACTGAAGCGCAAAGCTCACCGATTGAGGGCACTATTCATCCCATGCACACCACGCAGCCCATTCAGCCCGCGCAGCATCCAGATCAAACCAAGGCGATTCAAGAAGCCAAAGCAGTGGTGTGGCAATGGTTGCAATCCGCGCGCGGCGTGGGCGCTGACGTTTACATCACGCAGCATTCACGAGGTTTGGTGGCAGAGGACGCAGTTTGGCATTGCAGCCATCCTGTAAACGAGCTCAACGGTCTAAAAGCGGTAGAGCAACACTGGGTGACGCCATTGCGAACTGCATTTCCCGACATTGAGCGGCGTGTCGATATTTTTATGGCAGGGATGTTTGACGGGCGCTTTTGCGGTGGCGAAGGCGTTTGGGTGGCAACCACTGGGCACTACTGCGGTACGTTTTCTGCGCCGCTGTTTGGCATTGCGCCCAGCCACAACCTCGCGTTTCTGCGCTTTGGCGAGTTCTATCGTGTCGAAGCGGGCCAGATTGTTGAAGCGCGCATCCTTGTTGATTTGATCGACTTGTTGCGACAAACCGGCGTACGTGTGTTGCCAGTGCCGAGCGGCATCGAGATGCTGGTGGCTGGCCCACGAGATCATGCAGGGGTGATGCACGGTGCGCAGTCGGAGTTCGCCACCCTGCAATCAATGCAGCTCGTTGAATCCATGATCGGCGGATTGCATCGGTTCAAGGACGGGGCACTTAAGTCAATGGGCATGCATGCGCACTGGAGCCCTGAGATGATGTGGTACGGGCCCGCCGGTATCGGCTCAATGCGTGGCGTGGACGGGTTTCAGACGCATCATCAAAAGCCGTTTTTGGTTGCCTTTCCAGATCGGAAAGGCGGCAATCATCGCGCGCGAATCGCAGAGGGCGCGTACGTGGCGTCCACCGGTTGGCCGAGCATTACGGCCACGCATGCGGGTGACTACCTGGGTGTGCCTGCAACGAACAAACCGATCACCATGCGGGTGATGGACTGGTGGCGCGTGGCCGATGGCACGCTAAGCGAAAACTGGGTGTTTATCGATCTGCCTCATTTGATGTTGCAGATGGGGGTCGATTTGCTAGCGCGAGCTTCGCCTAGTCCCCCGTAGCGCGAGCACCGTCGAAAAAAAAGCCACCCGAGGGTGGCTTTTTTGTACGTGAGCGAGCGAGCCGCTCGCTTCAAATCGCTACATTTTGTACGAGAGCTTGAAACCGAACATGCGCGGTGGCGCATAGCTCGCCTGCAATCCGCCGCCGCCGCCCCACACAAAGCGGTTAGCGGTTGCCTTGTCCGTTGCGTTGTCAACATAGAGCTGCACGCCGAGCTGCTTGTTCACCTGCACATTCAAGCGCAAATCAACCTTTACGAACGCGGCTTGCTTGACGGCTTCCACGTTCGCGGGTTGACCGTAGAAGCTGTCGGAGAATGTCAAGGCAACCAACGGGGTGACCTTCATGCCGCCCATGAACAGGTCATAGCCCACTGCCAACGAACCTTGATACTTCGGTGAGTACGGCACGCGGCTGCCGGACAGGTCACACGCGAAGGTGGCAGCGGCTTGACCTACACCGCCCGTGCCGTTGACCAAACCGCAGTTGAAGCCCGGTGCAAATACGCGGCGCTGTCCCGCTGGCGCGATGGTGACACCGTTGACAACGGTCGCAGCTGCGGTGGGGTCAGCGACCAAAATGGACGTGCCGAATGGCAGCGGTGCGTCGGGAAAGCTCGTGTACCGAGCGTCGAGAATCGACAGCGTGCCACCAATCGTGAGCTGCTTGGTAGGCAGCCAATCAAATTCCAGCTCAAAGCCGCGCGAGCGGGCTTTTGCTGCGTTGAAGATGATAGACGTGGTGGTTGCACCGACGGCAACCTGGCGCTGCTCTTGCAGGTTCTTGTAATCGTTTTGAAACAGCGCAGCATTTAGCTGGACGGTGTCGTTCATGAAACGATTTTTCGAACCGAGTTCGATGGCGTTGACCTTTTCCGGTAAGAACGTACGCAGACCTTCCAGCGCTTGCGCTGAGTTGAAGCCCCCGGAGCGGAAGCCGTTTGAGAAGCTCGCATACACCATGCTGTTTTTATCGATTTTGTAATCGGCAGCGGCGCGCATGGTCGTTCTGCTGAAGGTCTGATCGTTGTACGTACCGCCGTAAAGCACAGTTAAGTCGGACGGGTTACAGTAAAAGCCGGGGCCGCGAGCTGGTGCGCAGTTCGAAACGCCTGCCGTGCCATATGCGCTGCCCGGCGGCATTGCGGTAGCCAGCGTGATCAAGTTGCCGTTGGGCGCGCCTGCTGCATTGAGTGGCAACACCGAGTTGGCGTTAGCGAACTTGAACGATTTTCTATCTTGCGTCCAGCGTGCACCCAGCGATACGTTCAACTGCTTGGTGACGTCGTAGCCAAGTTGGCCGTACACCGCGTTTGACGTGGTCTGCGCGATCTGATCGTCAAAAAAGCCTGCGCCGTTTTGCGCCAACGCGATGGGAGCGGCCACCGCGCTGGAAACGATAGAGCGCGGCAACTGCTGGTTGATAAATGTGCCGCGCAGGTCGTCCCTGAAATAGTAGTAACCGGCAACATAGCTCAAAGGCCCGGTGTTGTTCGAGAGAATTTGTAGTTCTTGTGAGAACGTTTTGGCTTTGGTGCGCTGGTAATCAATGCCGATGGTCGAGGCTGAAAAATCGGTATCTTGCGAGCGCTTTGCGTCAAAGTCCGCGAATCCGGAAATAGACTTGAGCGTGAAGGCGTCACCGTTGTAGGCCAGATTCAACGAGCTGCTGGTATCTTTTAAATTGAGGAAAGACTGGTAGTCGTTGTTAACGCGGTAGGGGTTGCCCGGTTTGTACAGCGGGATGCCCGTATCCACGCCCGTGCCAACCGCGTTCGCCCCTGTCCCATTGCCCGCGCCGACCGTGCGCACGCAGTCGTTCACGCCGTCTCGGTTGCCGCCGCGAGTATTGAGTGGCACAAAGGTGGTGTTGAACAATTGCTGGCAGGTTGGCAGGTCGAAATAACTGCCGACCAGACGGTACCCAAATGCAGATCCGCCGTTGCCTTTTTGCGTCGTGTTTTCGATACGCAGCAGCGCATCAAAGCGGTCATTAGGCGCAAATTTAACCGCGATGCGCCCGTAGTTCAGGTTTTGATCGAACAGGTCGGCTGCGGGGTTGAAGTCGTTCTTCACCCACCCGTCGGCGCGCTCACCAGCAGCGGCCACGCGAATCGCCAGCATCTCGTTCACAGGGATGTTCACTGCGCCGTCAAGCCGCACTTTTTTGTAGCTGCCCACAGTCAGGTTGCCCGTGCCCTCGAACACGCCAATCTGCGGCGCTTTGGTGGTCACCGCCACGTTGCCGCCGAAAGTGTTGCGGCCATACAACGTGCCCTGCGGGCCGCGCTGAATCTCGACGCTGTTGACATCAACAAATCCGGCCATGGCCTGCTGGGCACGCGACTTGTAAATGCCATCAGCAAAATAACCGATCGTAGTGTCGCCATTGACACCGACGTTTTCCGTGCGCACACCGCGCATGGCGGGGCGCGCATCCGTGCCCGAACGGCCAAAGGTGAACCCTGCCGCCATACCTTCCATTTGCGACACGTCGGTAATGTTGCGCTCGGCTAATTTTTTGGCGCCCACGGCACTAACGGACGCCGGCACGTCCTGATTGTTTTCAAGACGGCGCTGCACGGTGACCTCAACGCGTTCGAGCTTATTTACATCGGGCTCCGTAGCCTGCGCCATGGCGCCACCGGTCGACATGGCACTTAGGGCCAAAGCGAGATGTAGCGAAAGCGGCTTCAAATTGAATCGTGTCGGCGTGTCGTGTTTCATCAGTAACCCCCAAATTGTGCGACGCTGAAGCGACTCAAACGTCGAGAAAAAATCAAAAGCGTTGATCTGCTAGTGATTGACGCGCCTGTGCTGCCTATGACAAACCGTGAGCAAAGAAACGCGAAAACCGCATGCGTATGCAATATTACTCTGGAACTTCCTAGCTTTGCACGCGACAGCTCGTTTGTCGCGTTCGACGCAGGTCTGGAGTTGTTTTTTTGCGCTTTGGACGGCACGGTAATCGCGACTGACGACGAATTCGGCGTCGTCGCTGGCTTTGGCGCGGTTGTGGCATTGCTGCAGCGGCAGACAAGGCGTCGGCTTCATGCCGATAGCGTGTGAGCGTGCGAACGTTGTGCAACGGGAGCTGTCCTGCGTCTCCCGTCTGTGTTCGCTGCTCGCAGCGTCGGCACCCCAATCGCCGGCGAACACTGAGTGTGAGCGTGTCAGCGCAGCAGGGAATCAGACAGCTGGCAACGCCCCCTTTCACTTATCGCTGGGTTTTGCCTATCGGCGAGCCTGCATCAGATTGCGTTGAATCGCATTTGTTCGCTTCGACCTACACCTTGCGAATCGAACAAACCGTGTCATACCAGCCCTGCATGCCGACCAGCGGAGCAGGCTGGATGGGCAGGATGGCGTTGATGTTGTAGCCCGATCCGGTGCCGCCTCGGCGTGGGTCCCACCATATGTCCTCGGAGAGATCCTGATCTTCGGAAACCAGGCTGTCGTTCCATACGGGCAGATCCTGCCTCGCGCCGTTTGTCGCCGTGGCAGCGCGACCGTGGAAGAGGTTGCCCAAGGTGTTCGATACGGCGAGCACACGTGGGTGAATGCCCTCGGTGACCCACACGGGGATGACAGCCGTGCCGAGCACCTCACCCGCACCCGGCCCCATGGCGTGACCGTGGGGGCGGTAGGTGGTGATCTCTACCCAGTCGCCGGTCTTCAGGTTTCGCTCGCTCGCGGTTTTTGCGTTAATCCACATCGGGTTGTGGTGCACGATTTCGCTCAGGAATTTTTGCGACTGTGTACGGCCTTGCGTGTGGACGTTCCACTTGAAGGTGACGAGATGCAACTGCTCGGGTTTCATCTTTGCGATGCTCGGGATTGGGAAGTATTCGGGCATGCCTTTGCCGCCGTCTTCGTCGAATTTGCGCTCCTTTGCGGCGGCTTCGATATCCTCGTGATAAACGGAAAATTTGCGTGATGGTGTGGCGAATCCCCGGCGCGGTTTGCCGTCCACCATGAGGCCAATCTTTGCTTCTTTACCGGCGGCGTTGGCTTTGAAAATGTCCCCGGTCTTTTCATCAACACGGGCGTCTTTCATCTGTGCGGCGGAGAGCTCCCAGCCATACAGCGCGTAGTACTTCGGCTTTGACATGTCTTGCCACACGCCGTGCTTTTTCATGTATTCGAAGCCGTCTTCGCCGACGCGGGCGGTGAGTCCGGCGCAGCGAAGCTTCATCCACTCTTCGTGGTCTTTGAAGGCGAAATATTTTGCGGTCTCGGGGCTGATGCGTTTGCCGAGTTGAATCATCACATCGACGAAACTCACGCATTCGCCGGGCGGCGGAATGATGGGCTGGCGCAGCGTCACGTAGTCACGCAGCTCCATGTTATTTCGCGTGTCAAAGCCCCAGCGCTCCATGTACGACGCGTCCGGCAGGATCATGTCGGCGTAATGCGCCTGCTCGGAATACACGACGTCGCTGCATGCGTGAAACGGCACGAGTTTTTCGTCTTTAAGCACGTCTACCGTCAGGCTGCGGCCCTCGGGCCAAGTCTGCGGCGCAGCGACGGTGTAGCTCAGATACACCTGCACTTTGCCGCGACCTTCTTTCAGGCCGCGATAGACGATCTGGCCGACTTTCATGCGCTGCCATTTGTTGGCGAGCGGCCATTCTTCGGGGTTCTCAATCGCACTTTTTGCTTTCGGCGATGGCGGAATCGGTTGCGGGTTTGGGAAAACGCGTGGTGGCACGCGCGTCGGCTCTTCGCCGTAGCAATAGCCGCCGACCGCACCGAGCGAACCGACGATGGCGTTGAGCAAAATCACTGCGCGATCATTGTTGAAGCCGTTGTAGTGCGCGCCGGAACCACGGTTGGTGAAAGCCACAGCGGCAGGCGCGGCAGCGGCGAATTCAAGGCCGATTCGGCGGATATCTTTCGCCGCGATTCCTGTGACGCCTTCGGCCCATTCGGGCGTGTATTGCGCGATCCATTTTTTAAGATCGGCGGCGTTGACGTTGCTCCACGTATCGAGCCATTTCGCGTCGTGTTTGCCCGCCATCATGATGGCGTTGCCCATGCCGAGCGCGAGCGCGCCTTCGGAGCCCGGCGTGTTGCAAAGCCATTCGTCGGAACGGCCCGCCGTGTTTGAGCAACGCACGTCGACAGTGACGAATTTTGCGCCGTTGTCGAAGCGGCCTTTGATGACGCGCTTGGCGACGTGAATTGCGCCTTGATGCGCCTCGTAGAGGTTGGTGCCGAAATTCAGAATGTATTTGCTGTTGGCGAAATCGCCGGTTTCCCAGTCGGTTTCGCCGAGGCAAACGTAGTTCGCAGCGCGCTTGTTGGAAGAGCACAGCGCACGGTGGTTAAAGAGGGACGGCGAGCCGATGGCATTCAAGAAACGCGTCATCTCCTCCGCGATGCGTGAGCGACCGATCTGGATTGCGATTTCTTCGGGCTTGCCTTCGTCAATGGCTTTGCGCATGCGCCGGGCCATTTCGTCATACGCCTCGTCCCACGTGATGCGCTTCCACTTGCCTTCGCCTCGCACGCCGACGCGTTTGAGTGGGTACAGCATGCGCTCGGCGTAGGTGTTGATCGTGGGGCCGGATTGACCCTTGGCGCAGAGGCTTTTGCCGTTGTTCGGGTCTTCCGGGTTGCCGCCCACTTTGACCAGTTTGCCGTCGATCACGTAGGCCTGAATGCCGCACACCGTGGAGCAATTGAGGCACACGCTCTTGATGATTTTGGCTTTGGTATAGTCGTTTTTGCGACGACCGTCACCGCTGATTCGGCGGATGGCGGCGCGTTGACCGATGAGCGGCTTTTTGGTGATGCAGCACTCTTGTGTTGCGGCTTCGGCGACACCGGGTGTTAGCCAAATCGTCTCCCCGACTGCAAGCGTTGCCAGTGCGGCGAGCCCCTGCTTCATGACGGATCGACGCGAGGCTGATTGCGGCGGCGTTGGCGGCGTCACGACGATTTTCGGGCGCTTGAATTTGTCGAGACTCATGCTTGCGCCTCTGGTTTGTCGTTCGTAAAACTGCCGTCTGCTGTACGTACGACTTTGGCCCACATCACGCGCTTCGGCGGCGGAAATTGTGACTCCAGCGCCGTCCAAGTCTCGATTTCATAGGAGTACGGATCGTGCAGTTTTCCCTTGGGAATTTTTTTCTCCATTTCCTTCGCATGACCGCGATACGAGACGGACGGTTTAGTCTTTTCTTCTGGCTTCAGCACGGCAGTTTCTTTGCCGTATTTCTTCATGAAGAGGGAGTAGGGTGACTCGGGGTGATTGGCATCACCGAAGTGAAAAACCTCGGCGGGACAGGTTTCGACGCACGCGGGCTCCATGCCGACTTCGGTACGGTGCGCACAGAAGTCACATTTGTCGGCGATGTCGTTATCGTCGCAACCGATGGCGGCGTACGGGCAGGCGGATTCGCATTTGCCCGCGTTTTCGCAGCGGTCTGCGTCGATGCGAACGACGCCGCGAGCGTCATGGTCGATGGCGTCGTTCGGGCAGGCTTTGAGGCAGGGCGCGTCTTCGCACTGCATGCACAGCGTAGGCAGAAAATTGCGGGTGACCTTTGGATAGTGGCCGTGCTCCCAGTAATAAACCTTGGTGCGATAGCGGCCGAGGGGGACGTTGTTTTCGACTTTGCAGGCCACCGAGCAGGCGTGGCAGCCAATGCAGCGCTCAACGTCGAGCGCGAGTTTCCAGCGGGGGTTTGCTGTTCTAGGCATGGACATGGAAACCCCCGGCGCGTAGTTGTCGGGGAATCGGGGCTGGTGAGCCGTTGGCACCGCTAACAAGCGCTCCCAACACGGCACGTCGCGAACGCGAGGCGCTAGGTTTGAACATTTCACACTCCTGATGGCAGATTTTTCACTGGCAAGTAACGTCTTGTCAGTGACACAAAGTATGCCTTACAACACGGCGTTCCCTAATATCCGTGGCTTACTTTTTTGTAGCGTTTTTTGGAGAGTGGCGAAAGTGAAAAGGCGTATCTTCTGGATAGCAGCTTTGTTCATAAACCCAGTCCGCATGAGGGATAGGCGTCGCTTTAGGTATAACTCGACTTTAACGATTTTGAGCAGCTAGCCCTGGTTTAGCCGTGGGTAAACAGGAAAGCTGATAGGGGGAAAATGCGTACTCTTTGCCTTGGGAGCACGGAAAATTCAATTTGTTTCTCCGGCGAAGGCCGGGGACGACATCGATCAGCATTTCACTAACGAACCAGCCCGACCGCCCGCATCGCATCCTCAAGCCGCTTGTGTTCTTCATCAACAAATTTGCCGAATTCGTCGCCCGTCAGCAGCGCCGGAAACCAGTCGTTTTTGGCGAGTGTTTCATTCCATGATTTCTGCTTTGTCGCGGCGACGACGGAGTCGATCAGCACGGTGCGCTGCTTGAGGGAAATCCCCGGCGCGCCGTAGACGCCGCGCCAGTTGCCAACTTCCAGCGGAATACCCAGCTCTTTGAGTGTTGGCACGTTCTCGCCCGGAAGGCGATTGGCTGAGGTGACGGCCAGCGCCCGCACCTGCCCGCTTTTGATGTACTGCGCCATCTCGTTCCAACCGGAGGTGCCTATGGTGACATGGCCGCCGAGAATGGCCGCAGAGGCCTCGCCACCGCCCTGAAACGGCACGTAGTTGATTTTGGTTGGATCAACGCCCGAGAGCTTGGCGAGCTGCGCGATCGAGATGTGGTCGACTGACCCGCGCGATCCGCCACCCCATCTGACTGCGTTCGGGTCCTTTTTCAACAGGTCGAGCGCATCTTTCATCGTTTTGATGGGCGAGCTGGCGGGCACCACGAACACGTTGTATTCGTAGAAGAGGCGCGCGATGGGCGTGGCCTGAGCGAGCGTTACCGGTGGTTTGCTCTGAACGATGGCACCGACCATCACGGCTCCGGTCACGATCATGGCGCTGGCGTCGCCGCGGGCCGAACCGACGAACTGGGCGAGCCCGATGGTGCCGCCAGCACCGCCCTTGTTTTCAAACTGGGTGCCCCTGGCAACACCGGCTTCCAGCATCGCTTTGCCAAGGCCGCGCGCGGTCTGGTCGTAGCCGCCGCCGGGGTTGGCACCGATCATGAATTTCACCTGATCGAGCGCGTGCGACATGCTCGGAAGCAATAGCGTGGCGGCCAATGTGAAGGTCAGGATCAGCGCATGGCGTAACATCAAATTCAAGAGAGATCGTCCTTAAGAGCGCAAGCCGTGGATGCTAGGAGGTCGGCCTGACGGCAGGCTGTCGACGTGTGGGTCGACAAGCGCGTCGATGAGCGCTTCGACGGGCAGGTAATAAAAATCGTGTTGAATGATATGGGTACGACACCGCAAGTGGATAAACCCCGTTTACTGGTGGTTGAAGATGATCCGGCATTGGCGCAGGCCTTGGCGTTGGCTTTGTCGCGACGTGGCTTCAATGTGGCGCAGGCGACCAACGGGCGCACGGCTTTGCAGCGGGCGACGACCGAATCGTTTGAGATCATCGTGCTCGATCTGACGCTGCCGGAGATGGATGGATTTGAAGTGCTAAGCGAGATTCGCGCGAAAGGTTTCACCACGCCAATCATCGTGCTCACGGCGCGCGGCACAGTGGGGGATCGTGTGCAGGGGCTTCGTCTCGGCGCAGACGATTACCTGTCAAAACCGTTCGATCTCGACGAGCTGGAGGCACGGCTGCATGCGCTCTTGCGACGCAGCAAAACCGGTACCGTGAACCGGAAGGATTTTGGAGCGCTGCGCGTTGATGAAGCAGCATCCGTTTGTTACGCCAACGGCGAAGCGCTTGAATTGTCTGCACGCGAATTTGCGATGCTCGCGACCCTGATCGAAAAACCCGCGCATGCGGTGACGCGTGACCGGTTGTGGGAGCGCGTGTTCGGTGATGGTCGCGAAGCGCAGCCCGATGCCATCGAGGTCGTCGCTTATCGTCTGCGCAAAAAGATCGCGGGCCTTGGCATTGAACTGGTGGCGCTGCGCGGCGTGGGTTATCTCATTCGCGAGAAGCGCGCCGAGTAATTCCATTTCGAATTCAATGCGATACGTTGTTGCTCCTCCTTGCCGTGCTAACGCACGGTCTGCGCGTATTTGCCAAAAGCGGCGCCTAGTCTCTCATTGAATTCGAAATGGAATAACACGCGGCAGCCGCCGATCTCCATCCGGCGCAGGCTTACGCTGTGGATTCTGGCGGCGCTGGTGACGTTTCTGGTGATCGATACGACGGTCATTTATCAAAATACGCTGCAATCCATCAACGTCGCCTATGACCGCACCTTGCTAGCCTCGGCGCGTGCGATTGGTGACACTATTCGCTTTGAAGACGGCAAGCTGACGTCCTCGTTGCCGTACGCCACGCTTGAAGTGTTTGAGGCGGTCACGCGAGGCCGCATCGTCTATCGCGTTGGGGATTTTGATGGCAAATTCCTGACCGGTTATCCAGAGCTGCCACCGCACGATGGCGTGTTCCCCAAGCGCACTGCGTACGCCGCGCTCGCGGCGTTTTATGAGGACAAGTTCGAGAACGAATCGGTGCGCGTTGCCGCCCTGTTGCAGCCCGTCTACGTCGGCCCGGGATACCGCATGGTCACCGTGCAAGTGGCGGAAACGCTGGAGTTGCGCCGTGCGCTGGCGCAACAGGCCCTGATCTCGACACTGGATCGTCAGGTGATATTTTTGATGGTGTTGTCAACGCTTATCTGGTGGTTGATCGCGCGGGGCATGCGGCCCGTATCAGCGTTGCGCCGCGAACTCCTGGAGCGCGATCCAGATTCACTGGCACCGCTGACCACGCCCGCGCCGCGCGAGCTAAAACCCATCGTGGAGGCGTTGAATGAAGTGATGGCACGTTTGAAGCGCGTGCTTGATAATCAGCAGCGCTTTGTGCGCGATGCGTCACATCAACTGCGCACACCGCTCGCCGTGCTCAAAGCGCAAGTGCAGAACGCGCAGCGCGGTCATGTGCCACCGCAAGTTGCGCTTGACGAGCTGGCGATTTCGGTGGATCGCGCGACGCGAATCGCCAATCAAATGCTGGCAATTGCCAAGGTCGCGCAGCTAGACGGTATGCCGGAGCCCGTGAACGAAACGACTGATCTCGTCGTGCTGGCGCGCGATCTGGCAGTCGAATGCTCGCCTTTGATCGCGGACAAGCATCTGGACTTTGCGCTTGATGCGCCAGACGGAGAATCACTCGTGTTTCGCGGCCATGAATGGCTGATTCGTGAGCTGTTTCGCAACTTGATGAGCAACGCCATTCGGCACACGCCCCGAGGTGGCTCATTGGGCATCGATATTCGCCCGATTGGGCAAACACTCGCGATGTCGGTTTGGGACAGTGGATCAGGGCTGGATCGCGAGCGTCAAGCGAAATTGTTCGAGCCGTTTTCTTCAGGTGATCCCAACACGGGGAGTGGTTTGGGGCTGGTGATTTGTCGCGACATTTGTACGTCAATCGGGGCCAAACTCACGCTCGTCAATCGTGATCCGGATGAACCGGGCCAGCCAGGTTTACGCGCCACGGTCAGTTTTATGCAGAAGCCTGCTTAAAAAATATGGCGATCCAGCTTGCCCTCAAGCAGGATCGTCGTTGCCAATTCTTCAATCGATTTGGTAGACGTGTTGAGCACGGGTACACCGGCATCTTTCATCATGCGCTCCGCTGCGGCAACCTCATAGCGGCATTGTTTGTCGCTGGCATAGGTTGAGTTCGGTTTGCGCTCGTGGCGAATGGCCTGCAGGCGATCCGGTGCGATGGTCAGGCCAAATAATTTATCGCGATACGGGATGATCGAATCGGGCAGCGCGCCGCGCTCGAAATCGTCCGGAGTTAGCGGAAAGTTCGCGCAGCGAATGCCGCATTGCAGCGCCAGATAAATCGAAGTCGGCGTCTTGCCACAGCGCGAAACGCCCACCAGAATCACCTGCGCGCGACTCAATTCCTTCGTCGTCTGTCCATCATCATGCGCCAGCGTGAAATTGATGGCCTCGATGCGCGAAAAATACTCGGTCGAATTGCGCAGGCCGTGCGAGCGGCCCGCCGCGTGGGAGCTTTTGGCATCAAGCTCTTGTTCAAGTGGCGCGATAAACGTCTGGAAAAAATCCAGCACGCGCGCGTTGCAGGTGCGAATCCGCTCGCTCAAATTTTCATCAACGATGGAGCTGATGACGATGGGGCGTAAACCGCCCGCCGCATTACAGGCATTGATCGTTGCAATCGCCCGATCAGCGGCTTCGGGAGAATCGACAAAGGGGATCGTCGTTTTTCGGAACTCGAAGCCATCGAATTGCGTGAGCAGGGAATTGCCTAGCGCCTCGGCAGTAATGCCAGTGCGATCAGAGACAAAAAAGACGGTGCGTTGGCGATCAGGCATAAAAACTTTCGGCTTCAGGCCAGTCGTGCCAGACTGGTTTCAGGCTGGGTGACAAGAGTGGCAAATCGCCGAACTTGACGCGGCTTTCGTGAGGTGAATGAAAATCGCTGCCGATGGAGGCCAGCAACGAGAACTTGCGTGCCAACGCACCATACTCAGCCCACTCGTGCGGATAATGCGCAGCACAAACAACCTCCACACCATCTCCGCCTGCTTCCGAAAACGCCTTAAGCAGACCGTTCGGCCCGCCGGTCCATGTCGTGTCGTAACGACCGGGGTGGGCCAGTACCGCCCGGCCTCCGGCGCCGTGAATGGCGTTGATGGTGTCGATCATCGCTAACCAGTCATCGGCTACGTAGCCCGGTTTGCCCGGCTTCATGAAGCGCCCAAACACCTCTCCCATCGAGCCGCAGACGCCACTGTCGACCAGATGCCGCGCAAAGTGGGTCCGCGACACCAGCTCAGGATTTGGCGCATAGGCCATGGCACCTTCGAACACCCCGGAAATGCCCACTTTGGCGAATTCCGCTCCCATCGCTTGGGCGCGAGTGATCCGCTTTTCGCGGACGCTCGCCAGTGTCTCTCGTAGCGCAGAGTTGTGCTCATCAATGCGTAGCCCCACTATGTGCACAGCCATGCCGCACCACTGACTGGAAATTTCAACCCCCGCGACGAAGTGCATGCCGTGTTTCGCCGCTTCGATTCGAGCTGGTGCGACACCGGAAATTTCGTCATGATCGGTAAGTGCCATCAGATCGACGCCGCGGCTCGCCGCCAGAGCCATCAAGTCAGGCACGGACAGCGTCCCGTCGGAAAAACGCGAGTGGCTGTGGAGATCTGCAACACCTTTCATAGCCAAGATTATAGAAACGGACCGCACATGGTGGAAATCGGGCGAATAGGAACTATACTTGTCATATGCTTTTGGCATATACGGAGCTAGCAGTTGCGCGATTTTGGTGCGCAAGTCCGTCCCGGTCACTGGATTTTTTTGTGTAGTCACGCAGGAGGCGTTTGCGAGCCATGGGGCTTTTTCAGAAGATTACCAATCCGCGCGAAATTCGACAGAAACTTGGTCTCAACCAGGAGGAGTTCTGGCAGAAAATCGGCGTGACACAAAGCGGTGGTTCGCGCTACGAAGCCGGTCGCGACATGCCAAGGCCTGTCAACGAGTTGTTGCGACTGGTTCACCTTGAAGGCGTTGACCTGAGCACCGTGCGCAAGGAAGACATCCAGATCATCGAGTTTTTGCGCAGCAATCACCCTGATCTTTATGCGAAATTGCGCGATGCGGTGGACGTCGAGCCGGTCGGCATCAGCAACAGCACATTCTAGGTTTTGCCGGTCGCAATCGAGCGACCGACATTGTGCATTGCAGCAAGACGACGCTGCCGTTCGCTAGAATCGCCTTCGAATCTAAATCGGAGGCTCCATGGCGCGAGGCAACACGCAACTTAATCCACGACTACTGCGGTGGTTAGACGAGTTGCGCATGACAGATGTCGCTGACTATGGCGGCAAAAACGCCTCGCTCGGCGAGCTTCTGGGCAATCTTTCCGACAAAGGCGTGCAGGTTCCCGGCGGCCTGGCGACCAGCGCCGATGCGTTTCGCGATTTCCTCACGCTCAATAATTTGACCGTCAGGGTTGCGTCCCGGCTTGAAGGTCTGAACGTGGATGACGTCCCGGCGTTGGCAAAAGCCGGAGCTGAAATTCGCGGCTGGATTGAAGCAGCTCCGTTGCCCGAAGCACTGGAAGCGGGCATCGAAGCGGGCGTCGCGGCGCTCGAAGCGGAGGCAGGTGCTGCGATCAGTTGGGCCGTGCGCTCGTCGGCTACGGCTGAAGACATGCCCGACGCGAGCTTTGCGGGGCAGCAGGAAACTTATCTAAACATCGTTGGCGTGCCAGCGATTCTGGATGCTGTTCGTCGCGTATTCGCGAGCCTGTACAACGACCGCGCCATCGCTTATCGCGTTCATACCGGTTATGCCGATATGCCCATCGCCC
>JANXUB010000213.1 GCA_025352105.1 Burkholderiales bacterium
ACTCGACAAGGGCAAGCCGCTGTGGCAGATGCATCTGGTCGAAAACTATCAGGGCGGCTCCGCGCTGATCACGCGCATCCATCACTGTATCGCCGATGGCATCGCATTGATCGGCGTGCTGCTCAATATGACCGAGGAAGACCCAGAAGCGCCCGATACGCCGCGCGAAATCCCCGGCCTCGGCAAATCCAAAGTCAAGAAGTTCGCGAAACGAAACGAAAGTTCGTTCAATATTTTTGAGGCCCTCGGGCCACTTGGCGCGCAGCTACAAAGCAAGCTTGGCCCCGCAATGCAGGCGCTCGCACCTGTGGCTGGAATCGCGCAGTTGGCGTTTGACAAACTCGGCCCACTGAAGGCCCCAATTGAGTCGGCGCTAGACGACGGTGCGCGTATGGGTAGCCGCATGGTCGCCAAGTACAGTCGCTGGGTTGACGACCCCACGCAGGCAATGGACGCGGCAAAAGTCGCAGCTGGATTCGCGCAGGAGCTTGCCGCGCTGGCAACGCTACCGAACGACACGCCAACGCGACTCAAGGGCAAAACCGGCACGGTCAAATGCGTCGCGTGGAGCGATCCCATCGATTTGGTTCGCGTGAAGGACGTCGGCTACGTGCTCGGCTGCTCGGTCAACGACGTGCTGCTTGCGTCAGTCGCGGGTGCGATTCGAAGTTATCTTCTGAGCAAGGGCGACACCGTGGCTAGTGACGCCGGGCTGCGCGCCTTCGTGCCGGTCAATCTTCGCGCGCCGGGCAAAGAGCACAAGCTGGGCAATCATTTCGGGCTCGTCGGCCTCGTACTGCCGATTGGCGAGGCAAACCCGATTGCGCGTGTGTTTGAAGTGCGCCGTCGCATGGGCGAGTTAAAGACCGGCTACCAGGCTGCTGTGAGCATGGCGTTGCTCGGCGTGCTAGGCTATGTGCCCAAAGCGATTCAGCGGCAGGCGCTGAGCTTGCTGAGTGACAAAGGCACGGCCGTCATGACCAACGTGCCCGGCCCGGCTAAACCGCTCTACCTCGCGGGCAGCAAGATTTCGCAAAACATGTTTTGGGTGCCACAGAGCGGGCACGTTGGCATGGGCGTATCGATTCTTTCGTACGCAGGCGGCGTGCAGTTTGGGCTGATCACCGACCGCAAGCTCTGCCCCGATCCGCAGGCCGTCATCGGGCAATTTCAGCCCGAATTCGACAAACTTTTGACGTCGCTCATGTGGCTGGAGAAGGGCTACGTCGGGGCGGACGCGGGAGTATTTGACACCATGCTGACGTCACCAGACGCGCCGCCAGCAGGCACACTAAAAACCAAGGCGCGGAAGAAGTAGTTTTGACTCATGCTTGCGTGGCGCGTGCGGCAAATGTCCGCAGACGCCCCGCTCCCGCTGCGGATTACTTGCCTATTTGCGCTTCCAGAAACGCAAGTATCTTGTTGTATAGATCGACCGCGTTTTCCGTCTTGCCGTAGCCGTGTCCTTCCAGCGGCTTGACGACATACGCCTTCGCAGGATTGCCAGCGGCCTTTAGCGCCTTGTCCATACGATTGATCTGATCGATGGGCACACGGGCGTCATCCTCGCCAGCGTAGAGGAACACAGCGCCTTTGATCTTTTCAACGTGGTTGATTGGAGACATGTCTTTCGCAATTTGCGATTTCAGGTCGGCGGTGCCAATGATTGCTTTCCAGAAGTCGGTCGCCGAATCGTCGCCATAGCGAACGTAGTCGGTGTCCTGCGACGTGTTTTGGTACACAAGGTCAGTTACGGCGAGGCCCGCCACAGCACACTTGAACAAGTCCGGCGTCTTGACCATCGCTTGCAGTGCCGCATAGCCGCCGTAGCTTGCGCCCGAAATGCAAGCCCGCTTGGGATCGGTATAGCCCTGCTCAACGGCCCATTTAAGCGCGTCCTCATGGTCCTCGGACATCTGACGCCCAATCGTGCCGAAACCGGACGTATAGATTTTGTTGCCCATGCCCGGCGTGATGCGGAAATTGGGCACCACCACGGCATAGCCACGCGACGCAAATAGCTGACCTTCACGATACCCGAACCCGCCGCCGAAAAAATCTGCGCGCGCGCTCGGCCCACCGTGAATATGAACCACCGTCGGCAGCTTGGTGCCTGCTTTGTACCCCTTCGGCAGGAAGAGATAGCCGGGTATATCCATACCATCGCGCGTTTTGTAGCTAATCGGGCGCTGCTCTACCAGCTTGCCATCAAGCCAAGGGCGAGCGGCACCGATTTCTTCCAGCGTGCGCTTTTCTTCGTCGAATATGTACCAGCGACCTGCGCTCTGGTCGGAGTACGACGACACCAGCAGCCGCTTTCCATCCGGGGTTCTGGTGAACCGATTAATCATGTTGGGCAGCGCGGCATCGAGCGCCTTCTGCGTTTTTGCACGTCCTTCGTCGATCCAGAATGTCTCAGGCTTGTCGCCGTTCACCTGATAGCCAACAATCTTGTCGTCCTTGATGCTCTGGATGACACCAGCAACCCGCTGTCCCTGCGAATCAGCCCCCATGTCGTAGCGCGGATGTTGCGCGATGATGTCGCCCAGTTTTTTCTGACTGGTGTCATAGCGGTACACCGCCATCGTGTCGCGCCCCACATTGGTCGCGACCTGCAGGGTCTGGTCGTCGGACTCGAACGCCAGCGGCACAAACACCGAACCCTTATCTCGGGAGTAGCGCGCAATCTCCTCCCACGGCGCATCGGCACTCTTGCGGTAGTGAACAACGCGGGTCAATTCATCCTTGACGCCACTGAACACAACCCTCGGCACCCGCTTGCTATCCAGCAGCCAATCGTAGGTGCGTGATGCAGGCCGCCCCGAGGTCAGCAGACGCGTTTTGCCAGAATTCAGATCAAGCACATAAAGATCGTTCGAGTCAGCAGATGACAGATTTCCCTCCACGATCACCTCGTCGGTGCTGTCGGGAATCTGCCGCACAAACGACAAGCTGCGATGTACGAACTGCATTTTGCGAATGTCGTCGGCAATGGTCGACGACAGCTGCCGTGGCTTGCTGCCATCGCGCCCCACCACAAACAAGCCACCACCATCAACACTGGACGGCCCTGAGGGCGCATCGTATAGGCCAAGCGAATAGATCAGACGCTCATCGCCAACCCAATTCACATTAACGACGTCAAAATTTTCATAGCTGGTCAACAAGTCGCCCTTCCTTGTTTCCATGTTGATCACCAGCAAATTCAGTCGACCTTTAAAAGGCGCAACGGCAGCGAGATATTTACCCGAGCGCGACAGAATCGGATTGGCGAGCGCCGGTTTCTTGAACAACTCCTCGATCGTGAGCTGTCGGGTCGGTGCAGCCGACGCTGCGGGCGCGGGCGCGGTCTGCGCACAGGTCATTGCCGAAAAGGCAAGCAGGGAAGTGAACAACGCAAGTAAACGTCGCGACATAAGATGAACCTCGTTTGAACAGACTATTTCAATCAGAAGGTTAGTTCATCCTTCCGCTGTCTGGAATTGTCGCGCGACCAACGACAGATATCAAGGCTCGACTGACGATGACCTGTGACGACACAAGGATTCGAAAAACAACTTAATATCGGGTTTGTCATCCAATTTTGCGAATAGTCAGAGGACGTGATCGTCATGGCCGCTCTACCTTCATTACAGCAACTCCGCTACCTGATTGCACTTCAGGAAGAGGGACACTTCGGGCGCGCCGCTGAAAAAAGCTTCATTACGCAAAGCACGTTGTCCGCCAGTCTTCGTGATCTGGAAAGCACGCTTGACGTCACGCTGGTTGAACGGGATCGGCGGCATGTTGCCTTCACAGCAATTGGCGACGCGGTAGTTGCCCGGGCACGCGACTTGGTTGCGCAAGCCGGCGATCTGGCAGAGCTGTGCGCATCGTCGCGCCACCCGCTCACTGGAACGTTTCGGCTCGGCGTGATCCCCACCATCGCGCCATTTGCGTTGCCCTCATCACTGACAAAGCTTCGCACGCAATATCCCAAACTGAAGCTTCTGCTACGCGAAGACTTGACCGGGGTGTGTCTCGACCGACTGCTCGCCAGCTCGCTTGATGCAGCGCTGATTGCGCTACCTTACGACTTGCCTGCCGGCATCGAAACGCTCTCGTTGTTCGATGACGAATTTCTGTTCGTCACCGCCGATTCAAAACTCGGCTCAGCGCAATCGCCGCTACCAATAGAAAAGATCAATCCGGACGAACTACTGCTGCTGGAAGATGGACACTGTCTGCGCGAACACGCCATCGCCGCCTGCTCGCTAAAGAACGCGCAGACCAACCGCTCACTAGCTGCGACCAGTCTCATCACCCTGACACACATGGTGCAGAGCGGTCTCGGCCATACGCTGCTGCCCGAGCTTGCCATTGCCGGAGGCGTGCTGTCCGGCTCAAGCCTGTACGCGCGCCGCTTCACGCCACGCGGCCCCTCGCGCACGATTGCGCTCGCCTTTCGCAAGACGTCAGCTCGCCGCGAGGAGATCGCGGAACTGGGCAAAATTTTTGCGCAAAGCAAAGGCTTTACGGGTTCGGTGAGAGCGAAGACTGCACGTGCTGCAAGAACGAACAAAAATATCCAGTAGGCCGCTCAAAAACTGAACCAGATTTTGCGTCCGTCGACATCCAGCCAGCGCTATAGCCAATTTTCAGATCTTCGTGCGTGAAATAAGTCTTCGCTGCGCGGCGTCTGTACCTATCCCCGCGCCATGACCGCTGGCTCAAGCAAGGTGAGCGATTTGGCATCCGCATCGAGCCGTGCGCGCACGCCGATTGGCAGTACCCATTGTGACGCAATGTGACCGAACGAAAGCCCGTACACGCTGGGGATTAGCCGCGCCACGAAATGGTCATCGAGCGCTTGTGTCAGCGTCAACGATTCTTCGCCAGCAGGGACTTCACCTTTGACGAATACACCGAGCATCGCAGCGGACGTGCCGTCGAGCACGCCGCCCTGCGCGAGCTGGGTCAGCATACGTTCGACGCGGTAAGGTGCCTCGCTGATCTCCTCCAGAAACAGCAGCGATTTCTTCATTTCAGGCAAATACGGCGTACCAATAAGCGATGAGAACACCGAGAGATTTCCGCCAATCAACGTGCCTTCAGCACTACCCGCGCGCAGCACTCGCTGCACAAAATTCGGCTCGGTGAGAGCACGTTTCGCATGTTCCTCGGCCGTGGTCATCACGTAGGGCGCGCGCCCTTCCATGAGCACGGCTTCGAGATGCGCGACGGTGAATGGCGTGAAGCCCGATGATCCGACCGGCCCATGAAATGTCACGAGCCCTGTCTTCGCATAGATCGCGAGCAATAGCGATGTCAAATCAGAATAGCCGATGACGATTTTTGGATTGCGTGCAACCAGACCATAGTCGATGTACGGCAGGATTTGTGCTGTTCCCGAACCGCCGCGTGCGGCCCACAGTACGCGCACTTCACGATTGGCAAACAGCGAGTGCAGATCCGTCAATCGCTGTCCGATCGTGCCTGCCGTGTTGCCGCGCGCGGCGCGAATGTGCGCTGATTGCATGACGCGAAAACCCAGCTTTTCCAGATTGCTGGTGGCGCGTTGAATGAGCGCATCGTCGGCAAATCCGCTGGGATTAAAGAGCGCCACCAGATCACCGCGCTTGAGGGCGGGGGGCTTGATCGTTTTATGGCGGCGCGTAGGTGCTAGCGAGGTTCCGGCGAAGGCAAAGGGAGTCAAGGCAGTCGCCAAAGAGCCTGCGAAGAGGCTTCCGAGTCGAGCCGCGAAGACTCGTCGCGACACGCGCTCTATGTCGTGATTCATGCTGTCAGCGTCCGAACCTCATAGGTTTGAAAAAATTCAGGGGGCGTTTGCCCCCTGAAACAGCCAAAGTCGCAGATCGCTCTGCGTGCCCGATGACTACTTGAACTGATACGTCAGGTTCGCCCAATACGAACGGCCACGAGGATCAGCGATGCGGGGCTCCCAGGAGCTTCCCGCGCCAAGGTCAGAATCGTAGGCAGCTGAGAACGGTGGGTCGGTGTTGAGAATGTTCTTCACGCCAACCGTGACGGCCAGATTTTTCATGCCTGAGTAAGTGCCGCTCAGGTTAAACGTCGACCAGGCTTTCACATTCGGGTTGTAGTTAACCGGTTTGATCGTGCCATTGGCCACACCTGGCAATTGTGCATCGGTGTAACCCGCGCTGTAGATGTGCGACAGCGTCCCGCTCCACGGGCCCTGCATGTACGTGAAGTTAGCTACATGCTTCCAGCGCAGGGGTATGTCACCACTGCGCGAGAAAGTGCCGACTTCGTTCTTGCCGAAGGCCGCGCTGGCGATAAGTCGAGACTTACGCTCGACGAGATACGTGCCATCGATGGAGGCGAGAAACTTGCCGACGCCCAGAGCGCCATTGACCTTGGCGCCAATATCGATGCCCTTGGTCACGGTGTCACCGGCATTCACCCACCGAGTGTCGATGATGGTGATGTTGCCAGCCGCGTCACGAAGGAAGTTTTGCGGGAATAGCGCAGCGTTGGCAACGAGTGTGCTCACCGACAACGCTTGAATGGTGCCAGTACGACGAATATCCCAGTAGTCGACATTGGCGCTAAACCACGGTGCGGGCGCAATCACAACGCCAAACGTGCCCTGCTTTGATTTTTCTGGCTGTAGTTCTGGCTTACCGCCAAAAATAGTGTCCGGCGTGATTGCGGCGCAACCGGGCAGAGCACTGACTACCAATGAAGGACACTTGATCGGATCAACGAGGTCTTTGCCCGAGTAAGGCGACTGCGTGATGCCGAAGAACTGCTGATTGAACGTGGGCACGCGGAAGCCCGTGTTGTAAGAAGCTCGCACCAAAAGTTCTTGCACGGGAACGAAGCGCATGCTGATTTTCGGGTTGGTCGTGCCGCCAAAGCCGCTGTAGCGGTCATGACGCACTGCGCCGGTGATCTCTAGCGATTTGAGCACTGGCACCAGAACTTCGGCGTACACCGCGTTGACGTCACGCTTGACGCCGTTCAAGTCGTTGACGCTGTCGAATGGCGCGTTAAAAATATTTCTTTGCGTTGCCAAGTCAGTGGCGTTGCCGTTGAACCGATACTTTTCAGTTCGGAGATCGAAGCCTGCGGCCAGCATGACGTCACCGGCTGGCAGTTTGGCCACCGGGCCGGAGATCGATGCGTCGGCCTGACTGACTGTGTACTTGCCGCCGTACAGCTTGACCCCGGCCGCCGAAGCCGCAGCGAGTGCCGCCAAGGCCGCAGGCGTCTGCGACTCACCCGCTTTCAGGAACGGATTCAACACACCCGTCGCCAGCAACGGGACAAACTTGTCATTGAAGTAGTAACCCCCGCCGAGCGTCGAATTGGTTTCACTGGCCGCTTGCGACAGACCGAACTTATAGTCCCAAGAGCCGAAGGTGCCTTCGCCGCCAACCAAGATGCGCGAAGTGCTGGATTCAGTCTCGATCTGACGCGGCCCGCACGGCTCACAACGCCAACGGAATGCAATACCCTGACCGCGGTTTTCCTCAATCGTTGGGAAGAGCGCGACGATACTGTTGAACACCGATGTGTACGCCGCACCTGTGCTCGGATAGAGCAGTTTGTACAGCGGGCTGGTGGTGGTGTTGCTGCTGGAAATCTGGTTATTCGAGAAGGTCTTTTTGGTGGTGACATTGGCGCCGACAAACTCACCAAACAACGACAGACTGTCACTTACCTTGAATACACCGCGCAGCATGCCGTTCACGTTTTCGACCGGTTGCTGGAGCGCTGCCGCTTTGCCGGTGTCCCATGCACAGCCCCACTTGGCTGCAGGACTCGCCCAGAGGACCTCATCGTAGGCGGCCATGCCCGGAATCGAGTTGCAACCGGCCTGGCCAGGCAAGTCGAGCGGGTTGATGCCGTTCATGGCCTGCGTCGTACCGGGTTGCGTCGGGCCGGTGCCGTTGCCGAGCACGCCCGCGGCCGAACGCGAACTCAAAATATTGCGCACACTGCTGATGGCAAAAACGGTGGCGTACGGCGTGCCGCGCGTATCCACGGACAATCCGCGATCTGGCTGGAACGTGTTGACGAAACCTCGTTGCGTACCGAACAGCGCTTCAGCCTTGGTGTAGGCAATCGATCCCATGAGGTTGTAGCCATCTTTGGCCAGATCGCCCCAACCGCCGAGCACCGAGGCACGGTACACGCTGCCACCGCTCTGCTCCGGAACGTCCACGCTACCGGAGACAGACACACCTTGAAAGTCTTTGCGCAGGATAAAGTTGATGACACCACCGATGGCATCGGTTCCGTAAATAGCCGAGGCCCCGTCCTTCAGGATTTCAATGCGCTCAATCGCTGCGAATGGAATCTGATTTAAGTCGACGGTACCGCCGTTCAGGCCGTGGGCCGCCACACGACGACCATTGAGCAATATCAGCGTGGCGTTCGAGCCCTGACTGCGCAAGTTTGCCGCAGATATTCCGTTGTTGCCGCGCTGTGCTCCCGCCGCAACGTCCGCGTTACTGGCAAGATTGTCGAAGCCATTACCGTTGACGCTAATTCGCGAGAGCAACTGCTCGACTGTGGCGATCCCCGCACGATCGAGCTCTTGGCGACTGATGATCTGCACTGGCAGCGCGCCTTCGGCTTGCACTCGTTTAATGCTCGAACCAGTAATTTCTACTTTTTCGAGTTTTTGCGCGTCGGTTGTTTGCGCAGTGACTTGGCTTGCTACGCACAACAGCGAGATAACTTGAGCCAGCTTTTTGAGTTTCACGGTGTGTACTCCCCGTCCGGATTTAATGGACTAAATATTCAACAATTTCGTCGTCTGATGAGTGCTGTCGCCCAATATCAACGCAGCATCGCGCCCCGCACTGCTCCTGCTTTCCGACGCACCAACGGAACCCGAGACGCGCTGTCGAAGCAGGCGTTTTGGGTTACGCCGCACTCACCAAACTACCCCTGTTTCAATATTACGATTGAAACACTGCGAAAGCGAAATGCACGTATCGGAATCCGTGAATTTCCGGACAGTGACGACAAAAATGCTACGCTGGCTAAATGTTCAAGATCAGACTTTTCCTTCTGCGCGAAGCCCAAAAAGCTGGCCCGTCGACGGCGCACGAACTGATTTTTCGCTTGCCGCGAATCTTTCGGAATCGGACGATCTGGCTCGCCAGCCTTGCAATATTCAGCCTCGGTCTCGCCAACGCGGCGCTACCGCCCGTTGTGAGCGATGCACTCGCCAAAGCGGGTCTTCCTGAGGATTCCATCGGGCTGATCATTGAGCGCATGAGTGATCGGCGGGTGCTGTTTGCGCATCAGGCAGAGCAGAGCTTTCAGACCGCCTCCACCATGAAATTGCTCACCACCGCCGTTGCATTGGAGCGGCTGGGACCGGTGTACCGCGGGCGCTCGGAAATGCGCTCCGCTGGCGTCGTGAGCGGCGAGGTTTTGCGGGGCGATCTGGTGCTTCGAGGCTTGGCCGATGCAGACCTGAATACGGCAGCCTTTCGCGGAATGTTGCAATCGCTAAGGCAGCAAGGCATCACCGAAATTGCTGGCGATCTGCTGCTGGACAGAACGTTTTTTTCACCGCCGCGCCTGGACATCGGTGTGCCACCTTTCGATGAGTCGCCAGAGTTTCAATACAACGTCATTCCCGATGCGATCCTGGTCAACGGCAATCTCATCGAACTGACGATGTCGTCAACGGCGGACGGGTTCACCGTCCGCATGAATCAGCCGCTCGACCGTGTCGTGCTTGCGCTCGCAATGACGCTGGTTGAAGGCGTTTGCAAGGATTGGGAAGACACGTGGAAAATCCCGCTGGTTGAACGCACAGGGGATGGCTCGATCCGCGTCGTTATTCACGGCAGTTTCCCAAAAAACTGCAACGCGACAACACGCCTGAACGTGATTGATCGCACTGAATTTGTGGATCGGTTGTTTCGACAGTTGTGGCGCGAGTTGGGCGGGCGATTTACCGGCGTCGTTCGCGAAGCCGCAGCCCCAGCTTCAGCGCGGGTGCTGGCGGAGCATCGTTCGCGCGGCTTGCCCGACGTTTTGCGCGACATCAACAAGCCATCGGACAATCCACTGACGCGCAGTTTGTATCTGACCCTTGGCGCGCTTTCGCCGAATGGCGACGCAGCCGCCACCAGTGCCGCGCGCGGCGAACAGGTCGTGCGTGAATGGCTGCGCGAGCGCGGCATTCCCGACGCGGGTTTGGTGCTTGATAACGGCTCGGGCTTGTCACGCACTGAGCGCTTGCCGCCGCGCCTGCTGGCGGACGTTTTGCGGGTGATGAACAAAAGCGAATGGGCTCCGGAATTTATTTCGAGCCTGCCAATCGTCGGCATCGATGGCACGATGCGAAACCGGTTAAAGGACAGCCCGGCGATGGGTCGCGCCCGGGTGAAGACGGGCACATTGCGCGATGTCGTTTCGGTCGCGGGCTACGTGCGCAACGCCGATGGCGACTGGTGCATCGTCGTTGGTTTGATCAATCACCCGAAGGCGAGTCACGCCATTGCGAGACCGGTCGTTGATGCGTTGATCGAATGGCTCAGCAAGGAGACGGGGCCAGCGCCAATGCTGTGGTGGCAGCGCGTATTCGGCGGCAACTAAAAGCTACAGTATGCGGGTGTAGTTTTGCCGCACCGTCTGCCGGTCGCCGCAATCGAAATGCCACCACTCCGTTGAGATGCCCTGCCAGCCGTTGGCCATCATCACCTCGCGCAGCGTCTGACGGTTGGCAATCTGCTCACCCGAGAGCTCGCCGCGTCGCAGCAGATCTGCTTCCAGCGCCGGATGCGAGCGCTCCGTCAAGTCGTCGAACGGCGCACCCATATCAAGCGCTCTGCCATCTGCGTCAATGAGCGTGACGTCGACCGCCATGCCAAACGAATGAATCGACCCCCTATCCGGTGACGCGAGATATTGGCGCAGATCGGTGCCCTCAAGGCTGTTCCACATCAGCTCCTGTACGCGTTGCGGACGCAGAGCGTCAAGCACGAGCAGACGCAATTCCGGGCGCAGTGCGCGCAGCTTGATCGCAACGTGGGCCAATGCATTTGCCGCGTCGCGGTGCAGCCACGCGCAATCAAAGCCCGCATACATGTCGCGGCCAACAAAATTATTTGTGGTTGCGTAGCGCAAGTCTGTCGACACGCCCTCGATTTGATCGAGGCGGCGAAAGTCCGGATGTCCGGCGATGGATTCGATGGGCAGAGTTTGGGACAAGGTTTGTGCAAACGAAACGTGAGCCCGTGATCATACGTGCAGAAGATTGCAATCGGGCGCTGCGTGTCTCAACAACGGCGATGGTTGATCGTGGTTGGCTGCGCATAATCAGCTCATGCAACAAACTTCTCGTTCCGGCGCTGCGCCCACGATTTCAACCTTGGCTGCGCTCGGGGCACTCATCAACGCCAGCGTTTGGGGCGTGTCGTGGTACCCGCTCAAATGGCTTCAGGCGCATGGCGTACCGTCGTTGTGGGCGACCTGGTTTATCTTCGCTGCGTGCGCCGTCGCAGTGCTCATCGCACGACCGAATGCGGCGAGCGTATTGTGGCAACAGCGCAGAACACTCGGCTGGCTGGTACTCGCGTCGGGCATGACCAACGCCTGCTTCAATTCGGCGTTGGCGACGGGCGACGTGGTGCGTGCGGTGCTGCTGTTTTATTTGATGCCGATGTGGGTCGTGTTGCTCGCACGCTGGCTGCTGGCCGAACGCGTCACGCCGTCGGCGCTGGCGCGAACCGCGCTCGCGCTCATCGGCGCGGCACTCGTGCTGGGCGACGGGACATTGCAGTTGCCGATCCCGGATTCGGCGGCCGATTGGCTCGCCGTGGCAGGTGGATTTTTCTTCGGTTTGAACAATGTGATTTTGCGCAAATATGCAGGCGCACCGCAGGAAGCGTGTGCATTCGCCATGTTTATCGGGGCCGTGATCATCGCGCCTCTGGTGATCGGGATGCTTGCGTTGGTGGGCAAGCCATTGACACTCGCACCAGAGCCGATTGCCTGGCTAGGTATCGCGATTTTCACGGTGGCCGTGCTCTTCGGAAATCTGGCCTTGCAGTACAGCGCAGCGCGGCTACCCGCTAACGTGTTGTCAGTGCTGATGCTTGCGGAGATTCTGGTGGCGACCGTCAGCTCGTGGCTCGGCGGCGCGGCGGTGATTACGCAGAGCACGCTCATTGGCGGTGCGTTCATCGTCGGCGCGAGTCTGTTGGCGGTGTTTGCGGGCAAGACGGATTCTTAGTGCAGATGCAATCACGCAAGCTACATTTGAAACCATGATTCCTGACCTACCCCTCGAAGAACTCGCGCGTAGATACAACAACGGCGGGGCCGTGCCCGATTGGGCCGACACTTTGCTGCCACGCTGGCAACGCGAGAGCGAGCGGGCGCGCGCTGATGCAGCGGGCGCGCGCGACGTCGCGTACGGCCCGTTGCCGCGAAATCGCTTCGACGTTTTCGCGCCCAAAGGCATCGCGCCCGTTGGCGGTTGGCCGGCGCTCGTGTTCATTCATGGCGGCTACTGGCAGCGGTTGTCGAAAGAGGACTGGAGTGTGATCGCTGCGCCGTTTGTCGCGAACGGTATGGCGGCGGTGATCTTGGGTTACACGTTGTGCCCGCAAACCACCATTCGAGGCATTGCCAGCGAAGTTGAAACCGCCATAACGCTCCTGTGGAACAACGCGCACGACCTTGCCATCAACCGTGATCGCATCGCGCTTGCGGGCCATTCGGCGGGCGGGCATTTGACCGCGTGGTGTATGACGACCGACTGGGCAGCACGCGGAATGCCAGCGACGCCGTTCGTGTCCGCCACAGCAATCAGCGGCGTGTTCGACCTTGAACCGCTGGTGCCAATTTATCTGAACGAAGCGCTCAAACTCACGAATGCCGAAGCGCTCGCAATGAGCCCCGCGTATCGCGAGCGACGCGTGATGTGCGATTTCACCGCAGCCGTCGGCGGCGCTGAGCTTGAAGAGTTTTTGCGTCAAAACCAGCTGCTAGGGACGCAATGGAAAAACGTCACGGAATGGGAACTCCCGGGCCTCAATCACTTTACGATCATCGACGAGTTGACGCGTGATGATCCGGCGCTGTTCAAGCGAGTGACGGCAGGGCTCAGATCGTAATCGAGCCGCGAGCAACTTTTTGTTGAAACCCGCTGTTCATTGAAGGTTGAGGCAACTTTTTATATAAAGTCGATGTACCCGGTTTTTGGCGTGCAGCCTACGCTTAATAGGGATTGCAGCGAAAAGCTGAACGTTATTTCGTTGAGCTCAAACCGGGGCTCGCGCCGCCAATCGAATCGCATCAATCCGTGCCTCGCGAACGGCGTCGGCGATCCGCTCCGGCTTGCCCGCAGCGATCATCGTTGCGGCGACCGCGCCCGCATCCACTGACTGCATCGCCGCCAGCGCAGCCATCGCGTCGATTCGCGGCTGAAAAACAGGACTCGCATCGGCAGACAGCTCTCCCGCTGCGCCCACTCGCGAACATTTGTCGGCTTCACAGGCGTCGAGCATTTGCGCGAACCGTTCGGGTCGGCGCAGCACGTCACAGCGCATCAACAAATCATGCACGGTCGCGGGCCGCAGCTCGGCAATCTTGCCCAAATTGCCGTGCTCGGCGGCGACGTGCGTAGCCAACTCGTTGCAGTCACGGGGCACGCGCCAGCGCTCGCATAGCTCGGCAACGAGTTGCACGCTGCGAGCCTCGTGGCCGTGATGCGCGGGCAGGATGTCTACGGGCGTCAAACCCTTGCCCAGATCATGCGTCAACGCGGCAAATCGCGTCGCCAGCGGCCAGCCTTTGGCTGCGGCATAGTCGATGACCTGCATCACATGAATTCCGGTATCGATCTCAGGATGCCATTGCGCTTTCTGCGGCACACCCCAGAGCCGATCGATCTCGGGCGCGAGCACGGCCAGCGCACCGCACGAGCGCAGCACATCGAACATGCGCGACGGCTTTTTCTCCATCAATCCGCGCGAAATTTCCTGCCAGACGCGCTCGGCCACCAGTTCGGCAGTCTCGCCGTCATTGACGAGTTTTTTACACAGAAGCAGCGTCTCCGCTGCCACCGTGAAATCGGTAAATCGCGCAGCAAACCGGGCTAGGCGCAACACACGCAACGGATCTTCAGCGAACGCATCGCTCACATGGCGAAACACTTTTGCCTCAACATCACGAGCGCCGCCGAATGGATCGACAAGTTTGTCGACGGGATCAATCAACTCACCATGAACCGCCAGCGCCATCGCATTGATCGTCAGATCACGTCGCCGCAAATCATCCTCCAGCGTGACCTCCGGTGACGCATGAAACGCAAACCCGGTGTAGCCGCGCCCGCTCTTGCGCTCGGTGCGCGCGAGGGCATATTCCTCCTTCGTTTTCGGATGCAGGAACACTGGAAAATCCTTGCCCACCGGCTGAAATTTCGCCGCAAGCATCTCGTCCACTGTGGCCCCGACGACCACGTAATCGCGATCACTCGCGGGCAGGCCCAAAAGCTTGTCGCGAACACTGCCGCCGACTTGATAGATTTTCATGACGTCATTATCTGCGGTCGTGAGCCGATGGCTTCACCGCAACGCCAGCGTGTTCCGCTTCCATGCCGCGTCCTGCCAGCGATAGAACGTGGACAACGAACTGGGTTGGTCGGCTGACTTCTCGGTGCTGAGCGAGGCGAGGCCAACGAGCTCAAAGCTGCGCTTGTAGCGCTGATCGAGTTTCGCTTCGCGGGCTACGAGCATCTGCGCCTGTCCCGGCACCCAGCCGGCAAATTCAACGTAGCCCACTTCTGGCGTGAGCGTCGCACTGGACGGTGGCAGCACATCAATCGTCCAGGTTTTTGCGTCGCCCTGCTTGAACACCCACATCTCCCGCCAACCGTCCAGTGGCTGCACGGCAAGCGTCAGCGCAGTGCCCGCTGCATTCACGTTCACCGCGTTCGCCCACACGACGCCGTAAGTGCATTGTTTCGCCAGCACCTGCTCATTGTTCGTTGCGCTACGTAAAGACACGCAGGTTTGACCGGGCTCACCCGTGGCTGTGGAGATCGTCAGACGCGTGCGCGCTGCGGCGGAAATCGTCTCAAGTGCAGGCCGAACCGCATTGACGCGAATTGCAGCATCCGCGTATGCCGATTGGTCTGCGTCCGTCAACTCCGCTTTGTTGACTGCTGCAAACGCATCCATCGCGCGCCGTGCCGCTTCGCGCGTTGGCTCCGCATATACCGTCTGACGTGCGCGGTGAAACGTAGCGGTTGCCCAGATGGCCGCACGACGCAATTCGATGCGATTTTTCATGTAGTCGGGTAGCCCCGTCGATTTCACTGACTCGATCACTTCTAACCGCCAATCATCCAGACGCCGCCGATCAGCAGGCAGCAAAGCTGGATCGATGCAATCACTCGCGGTCAACGACACCGCGGCGCGCGCACGGGCCGTCGCGTCCGTCGACAACGCCAACACGCGGCGATGCGCCTCTCCGTCGTAACACAGGCGAATTCGGCCGTCGCGCTCAATGCTTTTCATGCGCACGCCGTACGCGCTCGCCGCTTCAACCTGCGCGTTGAGCATCGATTCCTGCGCCTTGCTGGCGTTCGATGCGCGAAATGCCAGACGATCCGCCAGCGTGCCCAAAATGTCAAACGGCTCAGCGTCAATGGCGTTCGGCGGCGCGGCCTTCAGGTATGCAGCCGTGTAGGCAATGCCGAGCGATTCGCTGCCCGGAGTGTCCTTCACGAAGCGCATCACGGCCAGCAGCGACGGTGCGTCGTCTGTGGTTAGCGCCGTACGGCGAACTTGCGTGGAACGTACGAAACCAGCGCGTTCACGACGGTGGTCGTATACCTGCACATAGTCTGCGCGTTCGCCGCGAATTTCCAACGTGTCGCCCTGCGTCAGGAGCGCGTGCTGCGTAGCGCTGTCGCGGGGAGAGGCGCGAAGCGAGACTTGATCTTGAGTAACGATAGCGAGCACCGGAGCTACGGTGGCTGCGTGGAGCGATAAAACACTGAGGCCCGCCAAAAGAGAAGCGAGAAATGCGCGCATTATTGTGCTTCCTTGACCGCGTCAGCTTCGTTGCTGGCAGCGTCTTGCTTGACCGCGACTTGCGACGCCTTGCCCAGCAACGCACTGCCAATAAAGTCCCCGTTGGTCGGCGGTGGCGCGATGATGACTGACACTTTGTCCGAGAGTTTGTCGGCCATCGTCTTCTGAATCAACAAAGGAAAGCGCGTGATCAGCGCACCTTCGCGGGCCATTTGTTCGCTGGTGGATTTGCCAACGCGATCAAGGCGATACACCTCGGCGTCTGCGAGCTTCTGACGCGACTCAGCTTCGCCCGCTGCTTCAATGCGCCGTGCTTGTGCGCTGCCTTCAGCCGCTTTCACGCGTGCGACACGCTCTGCCTCCGCCTCCAGCTGGCGCTGCTCGACCTGACGCTGCTTGAACGGCAGCACATGCTTCATCGCTTCTTCCTGCGCGCGGGCGGCGATGATTTGCTCGCTCGCGGCAGCTTCAGCCGATTTTTCGCGACGCAGTTTCGCGGCATCCGCTTCAAGCCCCGTCTCCTTCACTTGCTTCTCTTTCAGCTCCAGCGTGTAGCGCATCTTTTCGCTCGCTAGTTCTTCGGCGAGCAGGCGCTCCATGCCCGCCTTGTAGTTGTCCGGCAATTCGATGCGCCCAATCTGCACGCCGCGCAGCGTGATGCCATCCACGGCCAGCGCGGGCTTCAGCTCGGCCTCAATCGCTTGCACAATCTCAGCCCGTTTCGATGAAAAAATCTCGCGAACGGTGTAGCGCGTGAAAACTTTATAGATCACACCATCGACGGCAGGTCGAACCACATCGTTGCCCAAATCCTCTGGCAGATTGCTGGCCATCGAGGCAATTTTTGTTGGGTCAAGCGCATAGCGAATCGCCACGTCAGCACCCAGCGACAAGCCCTCTACCGATTGGAAAGTAGCGAGGTCTTCGCTATTACCTTTACCTCCTGCAGCGGGACGAAACGTCTGATCGCGCAACGAGTAGCGACGCAACTGATGCAGACCGGGAATCACCCACACCGGTCCATCGCGCGACTCGCTCACCACGCCCGTGAGTTGATTAATGCGAACACCCACTTCGCCACGCTCAACGCTTTGCACAGGCGGATTTTTGTAGACAGCGTATGCAGCGCCTCCGATCACAGCCAGCACGATCAGGCGCGTCGCGTTACGACGCAAAAATCCGTGACTGGCGGCGATGGCGGTGCCGGGAATGCGCACCAGCGGCGGTGTAACGCGAGAGAACATGTTGCGAACGGCGGCGACGATTTGTTTGATACGATTTTTCATAATGAGACTCCTGAGATTTCAATGGTGACGGTTGCAAAGTTCGGTGCTTTGTTGCGGGTTACGCTTAGCACTCGATGGAGAGGATTGTTTGACGAGTGCCGTAGAGCGCTCAAGGGCGTCGCGGGGCGACTTTGCGCGCGAGAACAACGGAACGCGCGCGGCCCGTGAGCGCGCCTTCACACCGTGCGCCGCAACGGAAGAAAAACTCACACCGAAGCCGCGCGCTGCCCGCGATAATTGCCATTCACCCCCAACTCCACCCCCAAACCACTTGGAACCTGAGAATGCCCGCGATTGCTGTGATTGAAGACGACGCGCCGACCAGCAACCAGTTGCGGGCATGGATTGAATCTGCCGCGCCCGGCGCACGCATCGATCAATGGTTCACGCGCGACGACGCCGAGGCGGCCATCGCTCGCGAGCGCTACGACGTGATCGTGCTCGACATCGAGCTCGGGCGCGAGCGCCACGCCGGCGTCGCGCTCATCAACGCGATCAACAAGCAGCACGGCACGCCGGTGCTCGTTGTCTCGGCGATGCCCGCGACGATTTATCGCAGCATCATGAAGGCGCTCGACGCATGGGACTATCTGCAAAAAACCACGTTTTCAGAATCGGATTTCGTAGATACGTTTCTTGAAATCCTGCGTGAAGCGAAACGCCAACAATCGCAGCCGGAACCCGAAGCCGCGCACGTCGACGAACTGCAGCTAGACCCACTGTGGCAAGGCACGCCGACTTGGCGCGGCCAGCGCATCAATTTGCCGCTCACCGCGCAGCGCATTCTCGCGACCTTGCATCAACGGCGCGGTCAGATCGTCTCGTATGACGAGCTTTATCTGGTCGTCAAAAGCGGGCGCAATCGCGACAATGTGAGGAAACACATCAGCACGATCCGTGACGCGTTTCGCGACATTGAACCCACATTTGATGCGATTGAAAATGTGCCGATGCGCGGCTTTCGCTGGGTCGACGTGGCGGTGGAAATTCCACGCAACAAGAAATGAATTTCGCCTGGCCCGGTCTCGCGTCGTTCCGGCGACGCATTTTGTTTCGCAGCGTGTTCTTGCTGCTCGGCATCGCCACTATCGCGCTCACCATCATGCTGCTGCAAGTGGAGAAGCAGCGCGGCTATCAAAACTATCAGGAAGGTTTTAGCAAGACGCAGGCGCAGATTGCCGCGCGACTCAACCATCCCGCCGGTCAACTCGCGCTGATCAATGCCGCGCGCTCGGACGGCCCGGTGACGCCGCTTCGGCCCTATGTGTTGCCGTACGCCGCGCTTGATTTTGACGATGCGAACAAGGTGCAGCAAGCGGTCGAAACAGCTGGTTGTCTCGTGCAATACAAGGACTTCAGCGCCGTCTGCGCCGCCATCGGCAACAACCCGTGGGCGGGCGGTTTCATCTATCTGGCGGGGCGTTTCGCCAGTGGGCGACTCGCGTCGCGCACGCAGGGCGAGCGCAATTTAGAAGGAGTGCATCGCGTGCGCGTCACGGTCACACTGCGCGGGCAAACCGAGCGCTGGATCGCGCCGTTCGAGCGCATGGACGCAGCGCCTGCGAATCGCATGATGAACGAGAACGCGGCGACTGTGCGCGGGCGATTGACGGGCTTTGTCGACAACAGTGAGGGCGGCACAACGCTCGGACTTGTCAAGCCGGTGCGCGATTTTCGCGGCTGGTTATGGCAATCGGGCCTTTGTATCGATGGCTCACGCGCGTTGGACAACGGCGTGGATTCAGGTACGGATTCAGGATGTAGGCGCGGCGCGTTCTATTCAATTCGTTTGCCGGTCGCGTTATTTCAGGAAGCGCTATTTCAAAAGTCCGACGTGGTTTGGCCGCCACCGGATCTCGACCAGATTCGCGTGCGCATCGAAGTGATAGGCCCGGTCAGCGACGGTGTGATTTTTGACAGCAACAGCGAGGCCGCTGCCGCACCATTTGCATTGAACGATCTCAAAAGCTCATTGCTGCCCGGTGAAACACTGGTTATCCGTAAGCTGGGAAAGACCGCACAAACCATCGCCACCATCAAGGGCGCAACCGACTCGCCAGAGCCCACCTCGCCGTGGGTGGAGCGCCTGCTGCGCCGCTTGCCGCTCGGTGCGTTTGATGCGCCGCTCGCGGCCACCGAGCGCATCAGCGCGTCCAGCGCAACGTACGAAGTGGCACTCACCGGCGACGTGCGCGGCCTCAACAAATCGCTCGCCGCGATTGCCACGCGCATGTCGTGGTTCATCGGAGCGATGCTGGCGGCGATTGCGCTCGCGTGGCTCGTGATTGAGGTTGGCCTCATTCGTCGCATCACTGTGCTCAATCGTCGTGCGCGAGCCGTGTCAAAAAGCGTGCAGGGCAACAAAGGCCTCGTCGATTTTGACCTCGCCGATTTGCGCGGCAAGGACGAACTCGGCACGCTCGCGGGCGCGCTGCACGACCTGCTGCAACGCGTGAACGAGGACGTGCAACGCGAGCAAATCCGCGCCGAGCAGGAGAAGGACATGCTGCACGCCGTCGGTCACGAAATCGTATCGCCGTTGCAGTCGCTCATGGTGCT